>NZ_JBEPKX010000013.1:0-98924 GCF_040544915.1 Curtobacterium sp. 1544 | reverse complement strand
CGCGGGGGCCCGCCGCCCCGCGGCCCGCGGTCCGCTGTTGTAGGGCGCGGGGGCCGCCCCCCCCCCCCCGGGTGGGGGGGGGGCCCCCCCCCCCCCCCCCCGCCCGGGGGGGGGGGGGGGGCCCCCGCCCCCCCCCCCCCTCCACTCCGTTTGCGGGCCACCCGCATTGCCGACAGCGAACACACGCGAAGTGGTGCGTTGCAACCGATAAGTTCGACAACAAGCGACAACTGAACGGGAGCTTTTCCATGGCCGAAGCAACACTGAACCCCAGTGTTTTTGACCGCCTTCTGAGAGACCGGATCGTGTGGCTCGGCTCCGAGGTCCGCGACGACAACTCGAACGAGATCGCAGCCAAGCTGCTGCTGCTCGCCGCCGAGGACCCTGAGAAGGACATCTACCTCTACATCAACTCGCCCGGTGGCTCGATCACCGCCGGCATGGCGATCTACGACACGATGCAGTTCGTGCCGAACGACATCGTCACGGTGGGCATCGGCCTCGCCGCCTCGATGGGGCAGTTCCTGCTCTCGTCCGGCACCCCGGGCAAGCGCTACATCACGCCGAACGCCCGCGTGCTCCTGCACCAGCCGTCGGGTGGCTTCGGTGGGACGGCTGCCGACATCCAGACGCAGGCGAAGGTCATCCTCGACATGAAGCAGCGGATGGCCGAGCTCACGGCGGAGCAGACCGGCAAGTCGATCGAGCAGATCCTCAAGGACAACGACCGCGACAACTGGTTCACGGCGCAGGAAGCCCTCGAGTACGGCTTCGTCGACCACCTCCGCGCGTCGAGCGCCGAGGTCATCGGCGGCGGTGGCACCGTCGCCGACGGCGAGACCCCCACCGCAGCGGCCGAGCCCGACGCCCAGTCCTGACCCGACCCACCGAAGAAAAGGAAACGAGAATGCATCTCCCCATGCTCGGTGGCGCGCAGAACGTCCCGGCCCCCACTGATCGGTACATCCTGCCGAGCTTCGAAGAGCGCACGGCCTACGGCTACAAGCGGCAGGACCCGTACGCGAAGCTGTTCGAGGACCGCATCGTGTTCCTCGGCGTTCAGGTCGACGACGCCTCGGCGGACGACGTCATGGCGCAGCTGCTCGTGCTCGAGTCGATGGACCCGGACCGCGACATCGTGATGTACATCAACTCGCCCGGTGGCTCGTTCACCGCGATGACGGCGATCTACGACACGATGCAGTACATCCGTCCGCAGATCCAGACGGTCTGCCTCGGTCAGGCCGCTTCGGCCGCGTCGGTGCTCCTCGCCGCCGGCACCCCCGGCAAGCGTCTGGCGCTGCCGAACGCCCGCGTGCTCATCCACCAGCCCGCGACCCAGCAGGGTGGCGGTCAGGCGTCCGACATCGAGATCCAGGCGGCGGAGATCCTCCGCATGCGCACCTGGCTCGAGGAGACGCTGTCGAAGCACTCGAACCGGACGCCGGAGCAGGTCAACAACGACATCGAGCGCGACAAGATCATGTCCGCCGAAGAAGCCCTCGAGTACGGCCTGATCGACCAGGTCCTCACGAGCCGCAAGAACCTGCCGGCGCTCGTCAAGTAAGACCGACGACCCGCAACACGCGAAGGCCCCGCACCGATCGGTGCGGGGCCTTCGTCGTGCGCGGTGTTCCCGGTGCGTCAGTCCTCGTCGGTGTCGTCCGCCGCGGGGGCGGGACGGCGGCGGAGGAGCAGCAGGACGGCGACGACCACGCCGACCAGGACGACCCCGCCGGCTCCGATCCAGAGCGCGTCGGACGCGGCCGAGTCACCGTTCCCCGAAGCGGTGCCCGTGGTGTCGGCGCTCGCGCTCGCGTCGCTCCCCGCAGTGGCGCACACCGGGGGCTTCGCCGCACCCTTCGCGGGCGTGAACCCGGCGGGGGTGTCCCACGTGAACGCGTACTCGTCGGACACGGTGTGGCCGTCGGCGGAGACGATCTGCCACTCGACGGTGTACTTGCCCGAGTCGCCGAGGGCGGCCTTCGTGGTCATGGACGGGCCGTCGACGTCGAGGCAGCCGTCCTCGTAGTACTTCCCGTCCGGCCCGACGATCCGGTACGCGAACCCGGCGTCCGAGCCGCCGATGTCGAGCAGCTTGTCGTTCGTGGTGATCTCGAACGCGTCGGGCAGCGAGGTCAGGGTGCCGTCGACCTTCGGGGTCGAGGCGACCATGTAGTTGTGCGCGCTGGCCGGACCGGCGAGTCCGAGGACGGAACCGCCCGCGACGGCGACGGCCGCGGCGGTCCCGGCCACGAGCCTCCAGGCCCGTCGACCGGCCCGCGCACGACGTGCGTCGCGCTCGGTCACTTGGAGGCGCTCCGGCGACGCGTGTTCGCGACGGCGACGACCAGGGCGACCGCGCCGAGCACCAGGCCACCGAGGCCCAGGAAGCGGCCGACCAGGTCGGGGTCGGCGGGCGTGGTCGACGCCGGAGCGGCGGCTTCGGTCGCCTCGGCGCCGTGGGAGCCGTGGCCGTCCTCGTCACCCGCGGTCTCCGCGGCGGTCAGGGTGATCGACGGGGCCGGGTGCTCGGGCTCGGCTTCGCCGGCCTTCTGCTCCTGGTTCCACTCGACGGACCCCTTCTCGCAGGTCTGGATCGCCGGGAACTCGACGAGGTCGCCCGCCTTGCCGTCCGGCAGCGAGAACGACAGCGAGAAGGTGTCGCGCTCGTCGGCGGGGAGCGGTGTCTTCGCCGTGTAGACGACGCTCGTGACACGCTCACCGGCGTCCTCGGCGGACTCGTCGTCGGTGGCGGCCGAGGCGCTCGTGTACGGCTCGGTCGTCTTCGTGATGGTCCAGTTCGGGTTGACCGTCGGCGTGACCTCGATGATCGACTCCGGCACCTCGAACGCGATCCGCGTGGTCGGGGAGCCGTCGCAGCCGTGTGGCAGGGAGAACGTCGCGGTCGTGTACGAGTTCGCCGCGGTCGACGTGGCGGTGGCCGACACGTGCGCGCTGGCGACACCCGCGGTGCCGAGGACGATGAGCGCGGTGACGCCGAGGGTCGCGGTGCCGACGACGGCGAGACGCTGGGGCATGGGGTTCCTTCCGGAGCTGCAGTTCTACAAGTTGTAGAGAAGTCGTGGACACGGTAGCAGGATCGAACGCCCTGGGCGAACGCGCCGGGCGAAACCGGCCCGGCGTCGCGGCTGGTGTCATCGGTTGCGATTAGGCTCGTGCACAGTCGGATGGGTCGTTGGGCAGCATCCGGCGATCGCAGCGGTCAACCAGGGAGGGCACCGACATGGCACGCATCGGAGAGAGCGCTGACCTGCTCAAGTGCTCCTTCTGCGGCAAGAGCCAGAAGCAGGTCCAGCAGCTCATCGCCGGTCCCGGCGTGTACATCTGCGACGAGTGCGTCGAGTTGTGCAACGAGATCATCGAGGAGCGACTGGCCGAGGCCGGCGAGGACACTGCCGGCGGCGAGTTCGAGCTCCCGAAGCCGCGCGAGATCTTCGACTTCCTGCAGGAGTACGTCATCGGGCAGGACCCGGCGAAGCGCTCCCTGGCCGTCGCCGTCTACAACCACTACAAGCGCATCCGGGCCCAGGGCCAGATCACCGCTGCCGAGGACCGCGACGACGTCGAGATCGCGAAGTCGAACATCCTGCTGATCGGCCCGACGGGCTGCGGCAAGACGTACCTCGCGCAGACGCTCGCGAAGCGCCTCAACGTGCCGTTCGCCGTCGCGGACGCCACCGCCCTGACCGAGGCCGGCTACGTCGGCGAGGACGTCGAGAACATCCTCCTCAAGCTCATCCAGGCGGCCGACTACGACGTGAAGCGTGCCGAGACCGGCATCATCTACATCGACGAGGTCGACAAGATCGCGCGCAAGGCCGAGAACCCCTCGATCACGCGCGACGTCTCGGGCGAGGGCGTGCAGCAGGCGCTGCTCAAGATCCTCGAGGGCACGGTCGCCTCCGTCCCGCCGCAGGGCGGTCGGAAGCACCCGCACCAGGAGTTCATCCAGATCGACACGACGAACGTGCTGTTCATCGTGGCGGGGGCGTTCGCCGGGCTCGAGGACATCGTGTCCTCGCGCGTCGGCAAGCGGGGGATCGGCTTCGGTGCACCGCTGCACAGCGCCACCGACCACCAGGACCTCTACTCCGAGGTCCTGCCGGAGGACCTGCACAAGTTCGGGCTCATCCCGGAGTTCATCGGTCGTCTTCCCGTTGTGACCACGGTGTCGCAGCTCGACCAGTCCGCGCTCATGCAGATCCTCACCGAGCCGAAGAACGCGCTCGTCAAGCAGTACCAGCGGATGTTCCAGATCGACGGCGTCGAGCTGGAGTTCGACCGTGGTGCGCTCGAGGCGATCGCCGACCTGGCCGTGCTCCGGCAGACCGGTGCCCGCGGGCTCCGGGCCATCCTCGAAGAGGTCCTCGGCCCGGTGATGTTCGACGTCCCCTCGGACGACGACGTCGCCCGGGTCGTGATCACGCGGGAGTCGGTGCTCGAGAACGCGGCGCCGACGATCGTGCCGCGTCCGCGGGCGAAGCGGGTCGAGAAGTCGGCCTAGGCGACCCCCGCGAAGGGCCCGCACCGTCTGTCGGTGCGGGCCCTTCGTCGTCGGGGCAGTCGGTGCGGCCCGCGGTTCGACGCCTGGTTCCTCCCGGTACGCGCGGAAGCGCCCGCGCCCGCGCCCGCTCCCGCGCCGGCGCCCCCGCGCGCCTACTCCAGCCCGCGGCGGCGCAGCAGCGGCCCCACTTCGGCGTCACGCCCGCGGAAGTCGCGGTACGCCTCGAGCGGGTCCTTCGCCCCGCCGACGCCGAGCAACTTCTCGGCGAAGCGCGCACCGGCCTCGCGAGAGAGTCCACCGTGCTCGCGGAACCACTCCACGGTGTCGGCGTCGAGTACCTCGGACCAGATGTACCCGTAGTACCCGGCGTCGTACCCGCCGGAGAACGTGTGCGCGAAGTACGTCGACGAGTAGCGCGGCGGGACGGCCTCGACGGCGATGCCGGCATCGGCCAGGGCCTGACGCTCGAACGCCTCGACGTCCGTGACCTCCGCAGCCGAAGCGGCCGACAGCCGGTGCCACGCCTGGTCGAGCAACGCGGCAGCGAGGTACTCGGTGGTGGCGAAGCCCTCGTTGAACCCGGCCGAGTCGCTCAGCCCGAGGACGAGCTCCGGGGGCAGGGGTGCGCCGGTCTCGTGGTGCTTCGCGTAGTTCGCCAGCACGGACGGCCACGACACCCACATCTCGTTCACCTGGCTCGGGAACTCGACGAAGTCGCGCTCGACGTTCGTGCCCGAGAAGCGCGGGTACGTCGTCCGGGCGATGAGGCCGTGCAGCGCGTGCCCGAACTCGTGGAAGAGCGTCTCGACCTCGTCCTGGATGAGGAGCGTCGGGGACCCGGCGGCGGGCTTCGCGACGTTGAGGTTGTTCACCACGACGGGCAGCGTGCCGAGCAGCGCGGACTGCTCGACGACGGGGTTCATCCACGCGCCGCCGCGCTTGCCGTCCCGCGTGTACAGGTCGAGCAGGTAGAGGCCGACCTCCTCGCCGGAAGCCCCGTGCACCTCGAATACGCGGACCTCGTCGTTGTAGCCGTGCAGGTCCGGGCGCTCCGTGAAGGTCAGGCCGTAGAGCTCGCCGGCGGCGTGGAAGACGCCGTCGTGCAGGACCCGGTCAGCCTCGAAGTACGGGCGGAGCGCCGAGCTGTCGGCGGCGAACTGCTCGCCGCGCAGGATCTCGGTGGCGTACGCCCAGTCCCAGGCCTCGACGTCGAAGCCGACGGTGCGGGAGCGGACGGCTCGTTCGTCATCCGCGTTCGCCGCCGCCGCCGGCACGAGGGACGAGAGGAGTCCCTCGACGGCCTCGGGCGTCTTCGCGGTCTCGTCGGCGGTGACCACGGCCGCGTGGTTCGGGAAGCCGAGGAGCTCGGCACGCTCGGCGCGGAGCCGCACGATGCGGAGCAGGACCTCGCGGTTGTCGTGCTCGTTGCCGCGGCGGCCGCGCGACTGCGAGGCGCGCATGATCCGCTCGCGCAGGTCGCGGTTCGCCAGCGACGACAGCCACGGGTGCCCGGTGTAGAGGGGCAGCGTGATGAGCCACCCCTCGAGGCCGCGGTCGGCGGCGGCCCCGGCGGCGGCGGACTTCGCGCCGTCGTCGAGGCCCTCCAGCTCGGTCTCGTCGGTTACGTGCACCGCGAGGTCGTTCGTGTCCTCGAGCAGGTTCCGCTCGAACGTGGTGGTGAGCGTCGAGAGCTCCTGGTTGATCGCGGTCAGGCGCTCCTTCCCGGCGTCGTCGAGGCCGGCGCCGGCGAGTGTCATCTCGGTGAGCGTCCGCTCGACCAGGCGGCGGTCCTCGGCGGTGAGGTCGGTCCGGTCGCCGAGCCCGTCGTGCACGGCACGTACACGGGCGTACAGCCGGCTGTCGAGGGTGATCGCGTCGCGGTGGGCGGCGAGGAGCGGCGAGACCTCGGCCTCGAGGTCGTGCAGCTCCGGCGTCGAGTCCGCCGACGACAGGGTGAAGAACACGTGGCTGACGCGGGCGAGTCGCTGCCCGGTGCGCTCGAGTGCCACGAGGGTGTTCTCGAAGGTCGGGGTCTCGGACGAGGCGGCGATCGCCTCGACCTCGGTGCGCTGCTCGGCGAGGCCTGCGTCGAAGGCTGGGCGGTAGTGCTCGAGCCGCACGTCGCGGAACGGCGGGAGGGCGTAGGGGAGAGTGCTCGGTTCGTCGAACGGGGTTGCCATCTCACCACCCTACGGACGCTGCGCGACCGCGGGGCGGACTGGAGGCCCGTGGCGGCGCCGCCACGCGCCTCCAGTCCGCTCTGGGGTTGCGTCTCAGGCGCGGGTGACGGCGTCGATCAGGGTCTCGGCGGCGCGGCGGGCGTGCACGGCGGGGGCCGTGGTGCCGGCGATGGCCGCGGTGGTCTGCGCGCCCTCGGCCAGGAGCGCGAGCTGTGCGGCGAGCTCCTCGGCGCGGGCCGGGTCGGACACCGCGTCGGCGGTGAGGTCCTGCACGAACCGCTGGAAGGAGTCCTTGTGGTCGCGGGCGATCTCGGCCACAGCGGGGGAGGTCGCCCCGAGCTCGCCGAACGCGTTGATGAACCCGCAGCCGCGGAACGTGTCGTCGCCGAACCACGACTCGAGGAAGTCGTACATCGCCAGCAGCTTGTCGCGCGGCGTCGAGGCGGCGTCGACCGCGCCGTGCACCCCGCGCTCCCAGACGTCGTGGCGGCCGGCGAGCACGGCGGCGATGAGCTGCTCCTTGCCCGGGAACGCCGCGTACAGCTTCTTGAGGGACACCCCGGCACCGGTACGGATCGCGTCCATCCCGACGGACTGGATCCCGCGCGCGTAGAACAGCTGGTCGGCGACGTCGACGATGTGTGCCCGGGTGTCCGGGTCGACGGTCGAGAGCATGCTGCTTGCCATGACGTACCCCGTTCGCTGCGCGTTCACCGTTCCCGACTTGCGCGGGGAACGAACGTTCTCTAGTGTAGACGACATCAGCGGAGAACGATCGTTCTCCGCGAATCTCAGGGAAGGAACCACCATGGGTGCCATCACCGTCGGGACCGAGAACAGCGTCGACATCGAACTCCACTACGAGGACAAGGGCACCGGTCAGCCGATCGTCCTGATCCACGGATTCCCGCTCGACGGCAACTCGTGGGAGGGGCAGGTCCCGCCGCTCCTCGAGGCCGGCTACCGCGTGATCACGTACGACCGCCGCGGCTTCGGGCAGTCCTCGCAGCCGAGCACCGGCTACGACTACGACACCTTCGCCGACGACCTGCACGCCGTCCTCGAGACCCTCGACCTGCGCGACGTGATCCTGGTCGGCTTCTCGATGGGCACCGGCGAGATCGCCCGCTACATCGGCCGCCACGGTGAGGACCGGATCGCCAAGGTCGCGTTCCTGGCCTCGCTCGAGCCGTTCCTCGCGATCACGGACGACAACCCCGACGGCGCCGGCCCGATGTCGTTCTTCGAGGGCATCGCGGCTGACGTGAAGAAGGACCGGTACGCGTACTTCACGAACTTCTACCAGGACTTCTTCAACCTGTCGGAGAACCTCGGCTCGCGCATCTCCGAGGAAGCCGTCCGGAACGCCTGGAACGTCGCAGCGGGTTCGGGTGCGATCGCCTCCGCCGCAGCACCCCTGACCTGGCCGACCGACTTCCGTCAGGACATCCCGAAGGTCACCGTCCCGGCGCTGATCGTGCACGGCACGGCGGACAACATCCTGCCGATCGACGCCACCGGTCGCCGCTTCACCAAGGCGCTGCCGGCTGCGGAGTACGTCGAGATCGAGGGCGCCCCGCACGGCCTGCTCACCACGCACACCGCCGAGGTGAACGAGGTGCTGCTCACCTGGCTCGCGAAGTAGCGCGGAGTTCGTTCGACTGAGCAGAAGACGTCGAGTGCATCGGATGCACTCGACGTCTTCTGCTCAGTGGACGAGACCGGACCCGGCTCAGTCCTCTTCGGGGGCGTCGTCCGGGTTCGTGACCTGGGCGTGGCCGGCGTCGTCGAGGTGGATGGACGTGCCGTCGTCGAGCGCGACCATCGGCTTGCCCTCGAGGAACGTCAGGGTCCAGCCCCACCCCGCCGTGTCGACGGACTCGTCCGCGAGCTCGCCCTCGACCTCGCGCACGGCGACGACCATCGCCTCGGGGAGTTGCCCGGGCGCCTCGGCGCCCACGTTCCAGCGTCTGCCCAACTGCATCCGTGCCTCCAGTCCGTCTGCCGACCCCGTCGCGACCGCGACTACGCCTGCTGCTCAGCCAACTCGATCTCGGTCACCGCGAGCTCCGCGCCGTCCGCGAACGACAGGTTCTCGATGCGGCCGACGGACGCCAGGTCGACCGCCGCGCGCTCGATGAGCGCCCGCGTCTCGGCCGGGGCCGCCACGACGGCGCGCGTCACGGGCGTCTTCTGGGACGCCTTCGCCGCCGTCTTCGCACCACGGATCCCGATGAGCGCCTGCCCGACGGCGGCCAGCAGCCCCGTCGGCTCGGCCTGGGTGGGCAGCTCGGCGACGGTCGGCCAGGAGGCACGGTGCACGCTGGTCTCGTGGGTCCAGGCCCACACTTCCTCCGTCGCGAACGGGATGAACGGTGCCAGCAGACGGAGCAGTGCGTCGATCGCGGCGCGCAGCGCCAGGACCGCGCTCGCCTGCGTCTCGTGCGTCGACTCGGTCGCGGTGCCGTACGCACGCTCCTTCACGAGCTCGAGGTAGTCGTCGCAGAAGGTCCAGAAGAAGCGCTCGATGACCTCGAGGGCGCGGGCGTGGTCGAACCCGTCGAACGCCGTGGTGGCCTGCTCGATGACCGATCCGAGCTCGGCGAGCATGTCGACGTCGAGCGGCTCGGTGACGCTCGTGGCTCCCTCGGGCAGCGGGAAGCCGTAGACGAACTTCGCCGCGTTGAGGACCTTGATCGCCAGACGACGGCCGACCTTGATCTGCTTCGGGTTCTGCGGGTCGAAGGCTGCATCGGTGCCGAGCTTCGACGAGGCCGCCCAGTAGCGGACCGCGTCGGCGCCGTGCTGCTCGAGGATCGACAGCGGCGTGACGACGTTGCCCTTCGACTTCGACATCTTCTTGCGGTCCGGGTCCACGATGAAGCCCGAGATGCTCGCGTGCTTCCACGGCACCGTGTCGGCCTCGAGCTGGCTGCGGAGCACCGTCGTGAAGAGCCACGTGCGGATGATGTCCTGCGCCTGCGGGCGGACGTCGTACGGGTACACGAGGTCGTAGAGCGCCGGGTCGGTCTCCCACTTGCCCGCGAGCTGCGGGGTGAGCGACGAGGTGGCCCAGGTGTCCATCACGTCGAGCTCGCCCTGGAACCCACCGGCGACGCCGCGTTGGTCCTCCGTGTAGCCCGGGGCCGGCTCGGACGCCGGGTCGACGGGCAGCTGGGCCTCGGTCGGGACGATCGGCTGGTCGAACACCGGGTTGCCGTCGGCGTCGAGCTGGTACCAGACGGGCAGCGGGACGCCGAAGAAGCGCTGGCGCGAGATGAGCCAGTCGCCGGACAGGCCGCCGACCCAGTTGTCGTAGCGGACGCGCATGAAGTCCGGGTGGAAGGCGATCTCCTCGCCGCGCTGACGGAGCGTCGCCTTGAGCTGCTCGTCGCGGGCACCGTTCACGATGTACCACTGGCGGGTGGAGACGATCTCGAGCGGCTTGTCGCCCTTCTCGAAGAACTTCACCGGGTGGTTGATCGTCTTGACGTCGCCGATCAGGTCGCCGGACTCGGTCAGGGCGTCCACGACGACCTTCTTCGCCGAGAACACGGTCTTGCCGGCCATCTCGGCGTAGAGGGCTTTGCCCCCGTCGGACTCGATCCACGCCGGCTCGTCGGAGCGGACGCGGCCGTCGAACCCGATGATCGCGCGGTTCGGCAGCTGCAGCTCGCGCCACCACACGACGTCGGTGGTGTCACCGAACGTGCAGACCATCGCGATGCCGGCGCCCTTGTCCTTCTGCGCGAGGTGGTGTGCGAGCACCGGGACCTCGACGTCGAACAGGGGGGAGCGGACGGTCGTGCCGAAGAGGTCCTGGAAGCGCTCGTCGTCCGGGTGCGCGACGAGGGCGACGCACGCGGGGAGGAGCTCCGGGCGGGTGGTCTGGATGACGACGTCGCCCGTGCCGTCCGACTTGTGGAACGCGATGCCGTGGTAGGCGCCCGGCATCTCCTTGTCCTCGAGCTCGGCCTGTGCCACGGCGGTGCGGAACGTCACGTCCCAGAGCGTCGGGGCGTCGGCCTGGTAGGCCTCGCCGCGCTCGAGGTTGCGGAGGAACGCGCGCTGGGCGCTGGCGCGCGAGGTGTCGTCGATCGTGCGGTACGACTGCGTCCAGTCCACCGACAGGCCGAGCGTGCGGAAGAGGTGCTCGAACTGCTGCTCGTCCTGCACGGTCAGGCGCTCGCACAGCTCGATGAAGTTGCGACGGGACACCGGGATCTGGTCGGCGGCCTTGCTCGACTTGTTGTCGCCGCCCTCGAACGGCGGCACGAAGGTGGCGTCGTAGGGGAGCTGCGGGTCGCAGCGGACGCCGTAGTAGTTCTGCACGCGGCGCTCGGTGGGGAGACCGTTGTCGTCCCAGCCCATCGGGTAGAAGACGTGCTTGCCGCGCATGCGCTCGTACCGGGCCTTGAGGTCGGTGTGCGTGTACGAGAACACGTGCCCGATGTGCAGCGAACCGGAGGCGGTCGGCGGCGGGGTGTCGATCGAGTAGACGTTGCTGCGGTCACCAGCGGCGTCGCGGTCGAAGCGGTAGGTGCCGTCCTGCTCCCACACGGGGCCCCAGACGTCTTCGAGACCGTCCACCGTGGGCTTCTCGGGCATGGGCTTCGTCATGGCGGCCTTCCGTTCCGTGCGGTGCTGCGACCGCTCTGTGCGGCACCGAGTCCGTGATGAGGTGCCTGAGTGTGCGCGCGTGCTGCGCGGTGGTTCGATCGTAGTGGAGCGACCGGGGCAGTGCAGCGCGCCTACCACACCGGAACTGCGGACACGCCGATCACCTGATAGTCTGTCGGAGTTTGTCCGGCGGGCGCGGCGTCCGTGAGGACTGCACCGTTGCTCTCCGCCGGACGCCCGAAGGCAAGACACAGCACTACCGGAGGAACGACTTGGCACCGAACGAAGCACACCGTCCGCACGGCGATCGGCCGTTGCGCACGAAGGCAGCGGCGAAGCGCGCGCGCCGCAAGCTCACCGAGGACGACGTCACCGTCGTCGAGGAGTCGCTGCTCAAGCGCGCCGTCGCCGCCGCCGCGCTCGGCAACGCCATGGAGTGGTTCGACTTCGGCATCTTCGCGTACCTGACGGTCACCATCTCGCAGGTGTTCCTGCCGCAGGGCGACCCGGCCGCGAACATCGTCGCGACGTTCGGCTTCTTCGCCGCGGCGTTCATCGTCCGACCGATCGGTGGCGCCGTCTTCGGCCCGATCGGCGACAAGATCGGCCGACAGAAGGTCCTCGCCCTGACGATGATCCTGATGGCCGCGGGCACGCTCATGATCGGCCTGATCCCGTCGTACGACTCGATCGGCTTCTGGGCACCCATCCTGCTGCTCGTCGCCCGCTTCGTGCAGGGCTTCTCGACCGGTGGTGAGTACGGCGGCGCCGCGACGTTCATCGCCGAGTACTCGCCCGACAAGCGCCGCGGGTTCATGGGTTCGTGGCTCGAGTTCGGCACCCTCGCCGGCTACGTGCTCGGTGCGTCGATCGTCACCGGCCTGCAGTTCGGCCTGTCCGAGGACGCCCTGCTCAGCTGGGGCTGGCGCATCCCGTTCATCATCGCGGGCCCGCTCGGGCTCATCGGCCTCTACCTGCGCCTCAAGCTGGAGGAGACCCCGGCGTTCCAGAAGCAGCAGGAGCAGGCTGCCGAGCGTGAGTCGCAGAAGACGCCGTTCCTCAAGCTCTTCGCGGAGAACTGGCGCTCGCTGATCATCTGCATCGGCCTGGTCCTGGTCTTCAACGTGACCGACTACATGCTGCTGTCGTACATGCCGGCCTACCTCGAGCAGAACCTCGGACAGAACGCCACGTTCGGTCTCATCCTGATCGTCGTCGTGATGCTGCTCATGATGGTCGTCATCACGTTCGGCGGGCGGCTGTCCGACAAGTTCGGTCGTCGTCCGGTGCTCGCTGCGGGCTGCATCGGCTTCATCCTGCTGTCCTGGCCGGCGCTCAAGCTCGTCCAGACCGGCACGGGCTTCGGGGTGTTCGCGGGCCTGCTCATCCTCGGTGTCGTCCTCGTGACGTTCACCTCGACGATGCCCTCGACCCTGCCGGCGCTCTTCCCGACGATCATCCGGTACGGCGCCCTGGCGATCGCGTTCAACGTGTCGGTGTCGCTCTTCGGTGGCACGACCCCGCTCGCGACCTCGGCCCTGATCAACTGGGCGAAGGACTCCGGTTTCGGGTGGGCCGAGGACATCCCGGCGTTCTACCTGATGCTCGCCGCCGTGATCGGCCTGGTCGCCGTGTACTTCACGAAGGAGACCGCCGCGACGCCGCTCATGGGTTCCGGTCCGACGGTCGGCTCGGAGGACGAGGTCGCCGAGGTCATCGCGGACTACAACGACGAGTCGTCGGAGTTCGCGCAGTCCGACTGGGCGAAGGAGTTCGCCACGAGTGAGATCCCGATCATCTCGGGCGACGCTCCGTCATCGGGGGACGAGAAGAAGGAGCCCGCGGGCTCGTAGTCGCACGGCGCCCCGCAGCGCACCTGCCAGAAACGGGCGTACCCGGTCGATCCTCTCGGCCGGGTACGCCCGTTTCCGCTTCCCATCGCACCCGTTCCGGGAGACACCGGGCACCACCCGCCCGCGCCCGGGGCGACCGGGTGGCGGTCGCACGGCGCGCGCGGGACCGGCACCGCGCCTCCAGGCCGCCGTGTCCTTTCGGGCGTACCTGCCCACTCCGGGCGTACCTGGTCGTTCCTCCCGACCGGGTACGCCCGTTTCCGCTTGCCATCGAGCCCGTTCTGGGAAGGGACGGACACGGCACGGCCTGGAGGCACGGTGCGCGTCCGTCACGGGCGTCGCGCCGTGGCTCCGGTCGCGTCCAGTGCTGCGCGTGCGTCCCGAGACTCGGCCCGGTCGCGCGGTGGTTCGCGCTGAGCGACAGTTCTCGCGCGCTGCGCCGCGAGAACCGTCGCTCAGCGCGAGACTCGGGGCCGCGGCGCTGCCGCGGCGCGCCCGCGCTACGCGACGCCGGTCGCGAGCCGGCCGGCCGCGTGCAGCAGCCGTGCGGTCACGGCGTGCGTCGGTCGGTCGAACACCGACGCCGCGGGACCGTGCTCCACGACGCGCCCCTCGTGCACGACCAGCACGTCGTCGGCCATCCGCCGCACCGCCCGGAGGTCGTGCGACACGAACACCATCGCCACGCCCGTCGTGTCGCGCAGCCCCTCGAGCAGGGTGAGCACGGCGTCCTGCACCGTGGCGTCGAGTGCCGTGACGGGTTCGTCGAGCACGATCACCTCGGGTGAGGTCGCGAGCGCGCGGGCGATCGCGAGCCGCTGCCGTTGCCCGCCGGACAGCGTCAGCGGGGATCGGCGTCGGAGCGCGGGGTCGAGGCCGACCTGTTCGAGCGCCGCGTCGACCCGCTGTCCGAGCGGTCCCCGTGCAGAGCGTTCGGCACCGCCGGAGAACGCGTCCGCGAGGACCCGCTCGACGCTCCACCGCTCGTCGAACGTCGCGCCCGGGTCCTGCACGACCGCAGCGAGCCGGTGCCGGTGCGGGCGTCGGTCGCGTTCGTCGAGCGGGACCCACGGTGCCCCGTCGAGCGTGACGGTTCCGGTGTCGGGGGTCTCGAGCCCGAGCAGGATCCGCGCGAGGGTCGTCTTGCCGGACCCGGACGCGCCGATGACGCCGAGCACCCGCCCTCGTGCGAGCCCGAACGACACGTCGTCGACGGCGCGCACCCCGTCGAACACCCGCGAGATCCCGGCGGCGGCGAGCACCGGGCCCGCACCGTGCGAGGTTCCGCGCGACGTGCGAGCCTCGGAGCCCCGCACCGTGCCCGGTACCTCGCACACTGCGCCAGCGCCAGCGCCAGCGACGTCCGCGCCACCCGCGGCTCGCACCAGCGCCTGGGTCGCCTCGTGCTGCGGCGCGGCGAACACCGAGTCCACCGGGCCCTCCTCGACGACGCGTCCCTCGTGCATGACGACCACCCGGTCGGCCCAGCCCGCGACGAGCCCGAGGTCGTGCGTGATCACGAGGAGTCCGGCCCCGCGCGCCTGCGCGGCACGGAGCTGTTCCATCACCGTGACGGCGACCCCGGCGTCGAGTGCGGTGGTGGGTTCGTCCGCGACGACGAGCTCCGGCGACCCGACCGTCGCGGCGGCGATGAGCGCCCGCTGCCGCATCCCGCCGGACAGGGTCCCGGCGAGCCGACCGTCCGTCGCGATCGACGGGTCCAGCCCGACGGCCTCGAAGGCGGAGCGGACGGCGTCCACCCGCGCGGCCGCGGTCATCTCGGCGTGCAGCCGCAGCGCGTCGGCGACCTCGCGCCCGACGGGACGCAGCGGGTCCAGGGCGCCCAGTGCCTCCTGGCCGACGTAGCCGACACGCGACCCCCGGACCGATCGCCAGCGCCGGTCGGAGAACGCACGGACGTCGAGTCCGGCCACCGTGAGCCGGTCGACCCGGACGGCGGAACCGGCGGCGGACAGGCCCAGCGCGGCGCGCGCGGTGACGGTCTTGCCCGATCCGGACGCGCCGACGAGTGCGACGCACTCGCCCGCCTCGACCCGGAGGGCGACGTCGTGGACGACGGTCGTGCCGCCGATCGCGACGGTGAGGCCGCGCATGTCGAGGACGGTCATCGGAGGGCTCCCGTTCGTCTGATCGCTCGTCCGAGCACCGTCACCGCGGTTGCCAGGACGACGATCGCGAGACCGGGGAAGGTGCTCATCCACGGGGCGGTCTGCAGGTAGGTGCGGCCGTCGGCGAGCATCGCGCCCCACTCCGGGGCCGGTGGTGGCGTGCCGACGCCGAGGTAGCTGAGGGCCGAGGCCCACACGATCGCCTGCCCGATGCCGAGGGTCCCGACCGCGACCACGGGCCAGAGCGCCGCGGGCAGCACGTGCCGGAGGACGATGCGGCCGGGGGAGCGGCCCATCACCACTGCGGTCTCGACGACCTGCGAGGACCGGGCCCGGAGCACGAGCCCCCGCACGATGCGGGCGTACCCGGGCGCGGTGGCGAACCCGACCGCGAGCATCGCCGGGACGGGTCCGGGGCCGGTCACCGCGATGACGACCAGTGCGACGAGCAGCAGCGGCAGGGCGAACGCGACCTCGGTGATCCGTCCCACGACGGCGTCGACCACCCGCCCGCCGAGCCCCGCGACGACGCCGAGCACGATGCCGACCCCGCCGCCGACGAGCGTCGCGACGACCCCGACGACGAGCGAGGCCCGGGTGCCCGCGATCACCCGGGCGAGGACGTCCCGTCCCGACTCGTCGGTGCCGAACGGGTGGGCGCCGCTCGGCGCGAGCAGGGCGTCCGACGGGTGCACGGCGAGCGGGTCGCCGCCACCCAGCAGCGCCGGCCAGACGGCGGCGACGACCGCCACGGCCACCACCACCGCCGCGACTGTGCCGGCCGGTCCGAGCGTCCCCCCACGGAACCGCTCGGGCCGTCCGTCGGACGGGTCGCCCTGAGTACCGGCCTGGAGGCTCGGCTCGGCGATGCCGCTCACCGAGCGCCCGCCTCGGGGCGGGTGACGCGCGGGGCGCGCCGCCGGGTGCGGCCACCGGGTCGGGTCGCGTCGGCACGCGGGTCCACCAGTCGTTCGACGAGGTCGGCGACGGCCAGCACCACGACGTACGCCGCGGCCGACACGAGCGCGATGCCCGCGACGAGGGGCATGTCCCGCTGCGTGACGGCGGTCACGAGGGCGCGGCCGATGCCCGGGAGCGCGAACACCGACTCGACGACGACGGCCCCGGAGACGAGCGACCCGAAGGCCCAGGCGGACAGGGCGATGCCCGGCAGCGCGGCGTGCCGGAGGAGGTGCCGGCCGAAGAGTCCGGCGCGGGTCTCGCCGCGGCTCCGGGCGGCGAGGGCGAACGCCGACCGCTGTGCGTCCACCACGCCGTCGCGGACCGTCTCGGCGAGGTACCCGGCGACCGGCACGGCGACCGTGACCACCGGCAGCACCCAGCCGCGGGCGGTGCCGTCGCTCACCGCGGGGACCCAGCCCAGCGCGCTGGCGAACACTACGATCAGGACGCTGCCTAGCCAGAAGTGCGGCGTGACGCTCGCGGTGACGCTCAGGGCGCTCGTCAGACCGGCGGCGAACCGGCCGCGCTGGGTCGACCACCACGCGGCGACGATCGCGAGCACCCAGGCGACGACGAGCCCGAGGACCGCGAGGGTCAGCGTCACCGGGAGCTGCTGGCCGAGGAGCGTCGCGACCGGGGTGCGGAACGCGTACGAGTCACCGAGGTGCCCGGTCGCCAGGCGCCCGAGGAACACGACGTACTGCACGAGCACCGGTCGGTCGAGGCCGTACTCCTGTCGGACCTGCGCCACTGCCTCGGCCGAGGCCTGCGAGCCGGGTCCGCCGAGGATCGCGAGGGCCGGGTCGCCGGGGATGAGCCGGATCGCGACGAACACGATCGTCGCGACTGCCCAGAGCACGCCGATGCCGCCGGCCAGGCGGCGGAGTCCCCACAGGGCCCACGCCGACCACCCGGCGGGCGTGCTCCGACGTCCGCGACGCAATCCGTGCCTCCAGGCCGGTGTCAGCGGTCGATCCAGGCCGTGCCGAACCACGGCGTCGACACCGCGGTGGTCTGCACGCCGTGCACACTGGAGCGCACCAGGAAGTGGTTCTGCTGGTCGTAGAGGGGGAGCACGGTGCCGCTGTCGAGGATGATCTTCTGCGCCCGCTCGTACAGGTCGCCGCGCTCGGACGTGTCCGAGGTCTGCGCGGCACGTTGCAGCAGGTCGTCGAGCTCCGGGTCGTCGAGCTGGGCGAGGTTCGCGAAGTACCCCGACGGGGCGGGCGTGATGCTCGCGCTGTCGTAGAGGATGCGGAGGACGTCCGCGCCGACCTTCGTGTACGGGGCGCTGACGACGTCGTACTGGTTCGCCGCGAGGGCCGCGTACCAGCTGGACAGGTCGAGCTCCTTGAGGACGACCTTGAAGCCGACGGCCTTCTCGGATGCCTGGATCTGCTGGAACAGGCTGCGCTCGGCAGGGACGGACTGGTTCGTCGACACCGGGAAGGTGACGGTGAGCTGCTGGCCGTCCTTCTCCCTGATGCCGTCGCTGCCGACCTTCCAGCCGGCGTTGTCGAGCAGCTGCTTCGCCTTCGTCGGGGAGTACCCGAACAGGCTCTTGTCGGAGTACCCGTACGGCTCGACGCTGGAGAGCACCGAGTACGAGCGCTTCGCCGTCCCGAGGAAGAGCGACTTGATGCCCGGGTCGATCTCGGCGCCGGCGATGAACGCCTTGCGGACGGCCTCGTCACGGAAGACCCCGTGGCCGGAGTTCAGCTCCAGACGGTTCGACGCACCGGGGCGCGGAGCGTCGAGGTCGCGGATCGAGCCCTTGGCCGACGCCGCCTTGAGCTGGTCGGGCTGGGCGTTGTCGATGACGTCGACCTGGCCGGACTGCAGCGCCGCGTAGCGGGAGGTCGAGTCGGGCAGGAAACGCCAGGTGATGCCGTCGAGCCGGGGCGCGGTCGCTCCCCAGTAGTCACTGTTCTTCTGCAGCGTGACGCGGTCGCCGTGCTTCCAGGCGGTGACCTCGAACGGGCCGGTCCCGACGGGCGAATCGCAGTTGGTCTCCTGCGAGCGCTGCAGGGCCTTCGGCGACTCCATGCCGACCCACGGCTGCGAGAACGACTCGAGCAGGGCGCTGTCCGGACGGCTCAGCGTCAGCGTGACGGTGTGGTCGTCGGTGGCGGTCGCCTTCGTGATCGACTGCAGCGCGAGGTACCCGGTGCTCGACGCCGTCGCCGGGTCCTGCACGTGCTCGATGTTCGCCACGACGGCAGCGGCGTCGAAGGGCGTGCCGTCGGTGAAGGTCACGTCGTCGCGGAGCGTGAAGGTGAGGGTCGTGCCGTCGTCGCTCGTGGTCCACGACTTCGCCAGCGCGGGGACGGGCTTGCCGTCGTCGAGTGCGGTGAGCTCCTCGATGTACTGGCTGGACAGCAGCGCCTGCGGGTAGTTGCCGCCCACGTGCGGGTCGAGGCAGGTGGGTTCGGCGTCGCCCGAGGCGTACACGAGCGTGCCGCCGTCCACCGGCGTGCTGCTGCTCGTCGCGCTGCCGCCGGTGCACCCGGCGAGGACGAGGAGGAGCGCTGCGGCGCCGGCGACCGCCGTGGCGGTTTTCTGTACTGAGTCCAAGATCATGGCTGGACGAGTCTAGCGGTTTACTGGGGCCCATGGACGAACCGATGCGCCGCGGTGGACGGCCCCGACGCTCGAGTGCCGAGGTGCTCGCCGACGCCGCCGCGGAGCTGTTCCTCGAGCAGGGCTACGGCCGGACCACGGTCGACCAGATCGCCGTCCGTGCCGGGGTGAGCCGGGCGACGTTCTTCAACTACTTCACGGCGAAGTCGGACGTGCTCTGGCTCGACCTGGACGCCGCCGTCGCGTCGCTGCCCGGACTGCTGGCGGCGTCGACCGAGCCCTCCGCGGTCCGCGCCGTCGAGGAAGCGCTGCTCGCCGCCGCCCGTGCCCACGACCCCGAGCGGGTCCCGTGGGCGATCGCCCAGGCCGAGGTGATGGGCATCGGTGCCGAACTCGTCGCGAGCGTCGCGACCCGGGTGACGGCGCAGCACGCGACCGTCGCGGCGTTCGTGGCCACGCGGACGGGGGACCACCCGGCGGCGCTCTGGCCGCAGACCGTGTCCGGGGCGATGCTCGGTGCCGCGGGGGCGGCGTTCGGGGTGTGGGTGGCGGACGGCGTCGGTCGTCGGCCGCTCGTCGAGTACGTCGGTGCCGCGCTCACGCCGGTCGCGTCCGGCCTCGACGCGCACTGAGCCGCCGCACCAGCCGGACCGCCCGCCGCGCTGTGGGAGGATCGTCGCCGTGCAGTCGTGGGTACGTGTGGGGCGCTGGCCCGTGTTCGTCGTCATCGCCCTGGCCGGGGTCTTCGTCTGCTTCTGGCACATCGGTCAGCAGACGATCAACGTCGACGAGATCCTCTACGCGCAGGCCGGTTGGCAGTACGTCCACGGCATCGTCACGCTGAACCTCGAGCACCCGCCGACCGCGAAGTACCTCTACGGCCTCGCCCAGTTGGTCGTCGGCGAGGGCATCCTCGGTCCCCGGCTGGTCGCCGGCGCGGCGGTCTTCGGGACCGGTGCCGTCCTCTTCGCCTGGCTGCGCGGTCCGCTCGGCCACTGGGGTGCGCTGCTCGCCGCAGGCCTCTGGTGGCTGACGCCCCGCGGCGCCGGACCCGACCAGTTCGACCCCGGCTCGGGCACCCCGGTGCGCATCGACCGCATCGCGCTCCTCGAGCCGGTCATGGTGTTCTTCGTCGTGGTGGCACTCGCCGCCGCCTGGGTGTGGATCACCTCGAGCAGCCGGTGGCGCTGGGCGTGGGCAGCGCTCGCCGGGGTGGCACTCGGGCTCGCGGTCACCTCGAAGGTCACCGCAGCGCCGTACGTGATCGCGATCGTCGTCCTGCCGATCCTGTTCCGGCGCTGGTGGGAGCTCCTGATCGGCGGGGTGATCGCGGCGGCGGCCTTCGCCGTGACCTTCGTGGCCTGCTACCACCCGGTCGGGATGGTGCACGCGATCCGGTACATGCTCGAGTTCCAGTCCGAGCACGACGCGCAGGGGCACCTGGCCGAGATCGCCGGGCACACCTACCGCTTCGCTCCCTGGTGGGCCGAGTTCTGGTACATGGCACGTGGGGTGACGCCGCTCCTCGCCGTGGTGCTCGCGGTCGGGATCCTCGCAGCCCTGGTGGTCCGCCCCGGACGGCTCGTCCTCTACCTGGTCGCCGCGGCCGTTCCCCTGATGGTGTTCCTCGGGACGTCGAAGGTGGCGCTCGCGCACTACTACGACGCCTGGATGCCGATCGTCATCGCGCTGGCCGCCGTCGGGTACACCCGGCTCGCACAGAGCGTGCGGATCGGTCGTCGTGCTCGGCGGACGACCCCACCGGTCGCGAGGGCAGTGATCGCCGCCGTGGTCGTGCTCGGCGTCGGGGCAGCCGTCGTGCCCGCGGTGCAGCAGACCGTCGCCGTCACCCGGGTCCGCCCGTCCGGTGTCGGGCTCCTCGACCACGCCCTCCGGGCACACGGGATGGACGGCGGCCGGATCCTCTTCACCGCCTACGGGGCACCCGGCTGGCGGCCGTACTTCGCCGACCGGGGTGTCGACGTGCCGGTCAGCGGGCGGTACGGGGCGGTCGTGCAGGGGGTCGACGGACGGTTCCCGGTACCGCCGCAGGTGTCCGACTTCCTCCGGGCGGAGCGGTCACGGCTGACGTCCTTCCGCGTCGACGAGCTGCAGGTGTGGGTGCCGACCGACGGCTCCGAGATCGTGGTCGACGGCGAGTCGGTGACGCTCGGGCGCTGACCGTCACCTGCTGGCGGTCACCTGCTGCCCGCCTGCTGCCCGTCAGTCCGTCCGCAGCGTCCCCGCGCCGCCGGCTGCGACGTCCTCGACCGTGCCGTCCCGGACGACCTCGGGCACCTCGTCGCCCGTCGGCCGCAGCGAGGCGTCCCCGGGGTAGCTCAGTGTGAGGACCGCCTCCTCGATGTACTGGCTGTCCTCCAGCGACTTCTCGACGTCGCGCAACCGCACGGCGACGTGCTCCTCGTTCTCGTTCCCGGTGAGGTCGACCGCGGCGACGAGGTACACCCGCGACGGCCCGACGAACTCCAGGTGCAGGTAGGTGACCCGTTCGATCTGCGAGCGGCCGAGCAGTTCGACGAGCACCGCGTTCTCGAGCTCCGGGGACGTGCTCTCGCCGAGCAGGAACCGGCGGTTGCGGTCGATGAGGATGATCGCGACGACGCCGAGCAGCACACCGATCGCGATCGAGCCGACGGCGTCGAAGACCGCGAGGCCGGTGATCTGGTGCAGGAACACCCCGAGGAACGCGACGACGAGGCCGATCAGCGCGGCGGCGTCCTCGGCGAAGACGGCCCGCAGCGTGGGGTTCGACGACTGCAGCACGTGGCGCAGCACCGGCACCCGGCGCTTCGTCGCGGCCCCGTGCGCCTGCCGGTACGCCTGCAGGAAGCTCGTGCCCTCGAGGCAGAACGACACCGCCAGCACGATGTAGTTCAGCAGGACGTCCTCGGCGGGCCCGGTGTCCCCGAGCTCCGTGATGCCGTGGTAGATCGACACGATGGCGCCCGCGGTGAACAGGCCGAACGCCGCGAACATCGACCAGATGTAGGTCTCGCGCCCGTACCCGAGGGGGTGCGCGGTGTCGCGCTTCCGGGCACCCCGCCGTTCCGCCACGAGCAGGAAGACCTCGTTGCCCGTGTCGGCCCACGAGTGCGCCGCCTCGGCGACCATCGACGCCGATCCCGTGATCAGGGAGGCGATCGTCTTGGCGATCGCGACGAGCAGGTTCGCGCCGAACGCGATGATGACGGTGAGCAGGGACTCAGGGCGGTCCTCCTGCTCAGGAGAGTCGGGCATCGCTCCAGCATGCTCCCGTCCGCTAAACTCTTCTCGAACAGGCGTCGATCCGGCCATCACCGGGGAGCCTCCGGAAGAACGCGGGTCCGCCCGTCAGTAGAACCGGGCGGACCGGGCCGCGAGCGATCCCCGAACACGAGCGGTCGTGGGCAGCAGCCCGCGGCAAGCGAGGTGGTACCGCGGAGCACGCTCCGTCCTCGTGGGAAGTCACATCCGCGATCCTCAGGAGCCCCCGGTGCCGTACCCGCTCAACTCCAGCAACGACGGAGTCACCCCGTCGCCGTCCTTCCCTGCCGTCGAGCAGGGCATCCTCGCCTTCTGGAAGGGTGACGGCACGTTCCAGGCGTCGATCGACCAGCGCGAGGGCTGCGACGAGTGGACGTTCTACGACGGGCCGCCGTTCGCCAACGGTCTGCCGCACTACGGTCACCTGCTGACCGGGTACGCGAAGGACGTCTTCCCGCGTTACCAGACCATGCGCGGCAAGCAGGTGCACCGCCGCTTCGGCTGGGACACGCACGGCCTGCCCGCCGAGCTCGAGGCGATGCGCCAGCTCGGCATCACCGAGAAGCACGAGATCGACGAGATGGGCGTCGACGTGTTCAACGCCGCCGCCAAGAAGTCCGTCCTGCAGTACACCGACGAGTGGCAGCAGTACGTCACCCGTCAGGCGCGCTGGGTCGACTTCGAGAACGACTACAAGACCCTCGACGTGACGTTCATGGAGAGCGTGCTGTGGGCGTGGAAGCAGCTCTGGGACAAGGGTCTGGCCTACGAGGGCTTCCGCGTGCTGCCGTACTGCTGGAACGACCAGACGCCGCTGTCCAACCACGAGCTGCGCATGGACGACGACGTCTACAAGATGCGTCAGGACCAGTCCGTCACGGTGTCGTTCCCGCTGCAGGGTGCGCGCGCCTCGTCGCTCGGCCTGGCCGGCGTGCGTGCGCTCGCCTGGACGACGACCCCCTGGACCCTGCCCACGAACGCCGCGTTGGCCGTCGGGCCTGCGGTCTCGTACGTGGTGCTGCCGGCCGGGCCTGGAGGCGCGACTGACGGTGGTGCCGCCGGTTCCGTCTCCTACTTGTTGGCTTCGGACACCGTGGCCGCCTACGCGAAGGACCTCGGCTACGAGAGCGCGGAGGACGCCGCTGCCGCGGTCGTCCGCACCCTGGCGGGTGCCGAGCTCGACGGCGTCGAGTACGAGCGCCTGTTCGACCACCTCGCCGACACCGAGGGCATGGAACACGCCTGGCGCATCCTGGTCGCCGACTACGTCGAGACCGGCGAGGGCACCGGCATCGTGCACCAGGCCCCGGCCTACGGCGCCGACGACCAGGTGGTCTGCGCCGCCGCCGGCATCCCCGTGGTGCTCTCCCTCGACGAGGGCGGGGTCTTCACCTCGCAGTTCGGCGAGGTCGCCGGCATGCTCTGGTCCGACGCGAACAAGCCGCTGACCAAGGCCGTCCGCGACGCCGGCCGACTGCTCCGCCAGGCGTCCTACGAGCACAGCTACCCGCACTGCTGGCGCTGCCGGAAGCCCCTCATCTACAAGGCCGTCTCGAGCTGGTTCGTCCGCGTGACCGAGTTCCGCGACCGCATGGGCGAGCTGAACCAGGACATCAACTGGGTGCCCGACAACGTCAAGGACGGCCAGTTCGGCAAGTGGGTCGGGAACGCCATCGACTGGTCGGTGTCCCGCAACCGGTACTTCGGCACGCCCATCCCGGTGTGGCAGTCGGACGACCCGTCGTACCCGCGTCAGGACGTCTACGGCTCGCTCGAGGAGATCGAGCGCGACTTCGGGCGCCTGCCCCGGAACGCCGACGGCGAGGTCGACCTGCACCGTCCGTTCATCGACGACCTGACCCGCCCGAACCCCGACGACCCCACCGGGAAGTCGACCATGCGCCGGATCACCGACGTGTTCGACGTCTGGTTCGACTCCGGGTCGATGCCGTACGCGCAGGTGCACTACCCGTTCGAGAACCGCGAGTGGTTCGAGTCGCACAACCCGGCGGACTTCATCGTCGAGTACATCGGGCAGACCCGCGGCTGGTTCTACGTCATGCACGTGCTCTCCACCGCGCTGTTCGACCGCCCGGCCTTCCAGAACGTCATCAGCCACGGCATCGTCCTCGGCTCGGACGGCCAGAAGATGTCGAAGTCGCTGCGGAACTACCCGGACGTGTCCGAGGTGTTCGACCGCGACGGCGCCGACGCGATGCGCTGGTTCCTGATGTCGTCGTCGGTGATCCGCGGCGGCAACCTCGTCGTCACCGAAGAAGGCATCCGCCAGGGCGTCCGCGAGTTCCTCCTGCCGCTGTGGTCGACGTACTACTTCTTCACCCTGTACGCGAACGCGTCGGGGGAGTCGGGGTGCCAGGCCACCCGCCGGACCGACAGCACCGACGTCCTCGACCGGTACCTCCTCGCGAAGACCCGCGTGCTGGTGGCCGACGTGCAGCAGCACCTCGACGCGCTCGACACCCCGCTCGCGGCCCAGGCCGTCCGTGACTTCGCCGACGTGCTGACGAACTGGTACGTCCGTCGGTCGCGCGACAAGTTCTGGCTCGGCGCGGAGTCCTCGCCCGAGGCGAAGGCCGCGTTCGACACGCTGTACACCGTGCTCGAGACGCTCACCCGCGTCGCCGCGCCGCTCGCACCGCTCGTCACCGAGGAGATCTGGAAGGGACTCACCGGCGGGCGGTCGGTGCACCTGGAGGACTTCCCGTCGGCGGACGAGTTCCCCGCCGACGACGCCCTCGTCGCCGCGATGGACCGCGTGCGCGACGTCGCCTCGAAGGGACTCGCGCTCCGCAAGTCGACCGGCAAGCGCGTCCGCCTGCCGCTCGCGACGCTCACGCTCGTCGTGCCCGACCCGACCGCGGTCGAGCCCTTCGCGGACATCCTCCGCGACGAGCTCAACGTGAAGCGGGTCGTGCTCGAGCAGCAGGAGGAGTCCTCCCTCGGCCGCTACGGCATCGAGCGGAAGCTCACCGTGAACGCCCGGGCCGCCGGACCCCGGATCGGCAAGCAGGTGCAGCAGGTCATCCCGGCCGCCAAGAAGGGTGACTGGACCGCGACCGAGACCGGCGTCACCGTCGGCGGCATCGACCTCGTCGAGGGCGAGTACACGCTCGACCTCACCGTCGCCGACGACTCCGTGGCGGTGGCCTTCCTCGACGGCGGCGGGTTCGTGGTGCTCGACACCGTGACCACGCCCGAACTCGAGGCCGAGGGGCTCGCCCGTGACGTCGTCCGCGCCGTGCAGCAGGCCCGCCGTGACGCCGACCTCGACGTCAGCGACCGCATCGTCCTCACCCTCGGTGCGGACGAGGTCGCCGACGCGGCGGTCCGCACCCACCAGCAGCTCATCGCGGGGGAGACCCTGTCGACGAGTGTCGAGATCGTGCCCCTCGGGGCAGACGCCACCACCACCGACGTCGGTGACGGTGCGAAGGTGACCGTGGAGGTGTCACGCGCATGAGCGAGTACCCCGAAGACCCGTCCGAGGACGGCATCGAGATCCCCGTCGGCCCCGCCGGTGAGACGAACCCCGCCGAGGCCGTGCCGTTCGGTGCGGACGACGACGAGGTCACGCGCGTCGAGGCCGCCCTGTACGCCCGGATCGGCGAGCAGTCGCCCGAACACCGACTGTCCGCCACCCGGCGCGCCGTCGAGCTCCTCGGCGACCCGCACCTGGCGTACCCGGTGATCCACCTGACGGGCACGAACGGCAAGACCTCGACCGCTCGGATCACCGAGAGCATCGTCCGGGCGCACGGACTCCGTACGGGCCTGATGACCAGCCCGCACCTCGTGTCGATGCGGGAACGCATCGTCATCGACGGCGCCCCCATCGCCCCGGACCGCTTCGTCGAGAACTGGGACGACATCGCCCCCGTCCTCGAGATGACCGACAAGGAGCTCACCGACAAGGGCGAGCTCCCGCTGACGTTCTTCGAGGCCCTCACCGTGCTCGCCCTGGCGTGCTTCGCCGAGGCACCGGTCGACGTCGCGGTCATCGAGGTCGGCATGGGCGGCGAGTGGGACTCCACCAACGTCGTGCAGAGCCAGGTGTCGGTCTTCACCCCGATCGCCATCGACCACGCCAAGCAGCTCGGCAACACCGTCGCCGAGATCGCCCGCACCAAGTCCGGGATCATCAAGCCGTCGTCGTCCGTCGTGTCGAGCGTGCAGACGCCCGAGGCGCTCGCCGAGCTGCAGCGCGCCGCGGAGCTCACCGAGTCGACGCTCGCGGTCGAGGGCGACGCCTTCCGGGTCGTCGACGTGACGCCGGCCGTCGGCGGGCAGCTCATCACCGTGCAGGGCGTCGCCGGTCGCTACGACGACCTGTTCCTGCCGCTGTTCGGGCGGCACCAGGCCGACAACGCGGCCGTCGCGATCGCCGCCGTCGAGTCGTTCCTCGGCCGCGGGTCGCAGGCCCTCGACGAGGACGTCCTGTCCGAGGGCCTCGCGGGGGCGACCAGCCCCGGCCGGCTCCAGCCGATCGCCACGGGTCCGACCGTCGTGGTCGACGCGGCGCACAACCCGCACGGCGCCCGCGCCCTCGCCGACGCACTGCCGGTGGCGTTCCCGTCCGAGCACGTGGTCGGCGTCGTCGGCATCCTCGGCGACAAGGACGCCCGCGGCTTCGTGCGCGCGCTCAAGGACACCGTCGCGACCTTCGTCGTGACCCAGCCGCCGGGGGAGCGTGCGCTCGACGCAGACGAGTTCGCCCGCATCGTCGTCGACGAGGTCGGCGAGGACCGTGTGGTCGTCGAGCCCTCGCTCGCCGCCGCGCTGCAGGAAGCGCGCGACCTCGCGGACGAGGCGGACGCCGAGGACGCCCTCGTGCTCGTCGCGGGCTCCATCGTGATGGTGGGGAAGGTCATGGACCTGGTCCACGCGGAAGGCGAGACGAAGTGACGGACGCGAACCGTGCCTCCAGGCCGACCGGACCGGGCCGCGCGCCGCGCGTGCGCGGGCCGCGACGCGAACGCGGGGCGCAGGAGAGCCTGCTGTCGATCGCGCTCGTGCTCGAGGCGATCATGTTCTTCTTCCCGATGCTCGTCGTGTTCGGCAAGGGCACCCTGCCGCCCGCCCTGGCGTTCGGCGGCGGCATCGGCGCGATGGTCGTGCTGGCGCTGGCCTCGCGGCTGACGGGCAAGCCCGCCGGTGTATGGTTCGGGTGGCTGCTGCAGGCGGCCATCCTCGCCACCGGGTTCATCGAACCGTTCATGTTCGCGGTCGCCGTGGTGTTCCTGGCGCTGTGGGTCTTCTGCTTCGTCAAGGGCGGTCAGCTCGACCGGCAGAACGCCGCGCGACGCGCCGCACTGGGCGAGGACTGACCACCCCCATTCGACCCCGAACACTAGGAGTTCTGCGTGTCCGACCTCGAAGAGACCCTCGTCCTCGTCAAGCCCGACGGCGTCGCCCGCCAGCTCACCGGTGAGATCCTCCGCCGGATCGAGGCCAAGGGCTACGAGATCGTCGACCTGAAGATGCTGACGGCCCCTCGTGACCTGCTCGACGCCCACTACGAGGAGCACCAGGGCAAGCCGTTCTTCGAGCCGCTCGTCGAGTTCATGCAGTCCGGCCCGGTCGTCGCCGTGCGCGTCGCCGGCAACGGCGTCATCGCCGGCTTCCGATCGCTCGCCGGCACCACCGACCCGACCTCGGCCGCGCCGGGCACCATCCGTGGCGACCTCGGTCGCGACTGGGGCCTCAAGGTGCAGCAGAACCTGGTGCACGGGTCGGACAGCACCGAGTCGTCGGCGCGCGAGCTCGCGCTCTGGTTCGCCTGAGACCGCAGGGAGTCGGAGATGACGAACAACCCACGTCCCACCAAGAACGAGCGTCGCGCCCACGCGCGTGACCTCGCCCGCGAGCGCGCCGCCGCCGAGAAGCGCCGGAAGCGCCGCAACAAGTGGTTCCTCCAGGGCGGCATCGGCCTCGGCATCGTCGCGATCGCGGCCATCGTCGCGATCGTCGTCGTGAACGTGAACAACGCGAACACCGTGTCGGCCACCGGCCCGAAGAACATGGCGACCGGCGCCATCCAGTTCACCGGCGGCGACGGCAAGGTCACCCCGGTGACCACGAAGGCCGTCACGGCGAAGGGCACCCCCTCGGCGGTCCCGACGTCGAACAGTGACGGCGCCGTCGCGGTGACCGAGTACGTCGACTGGGCCTGCCCGGTCTGCAAGCAGTTCGAGGCCGCGTACGCCGACCAGATCCTCGACAAGGTGAAGTCCGGCGACGCGACGCTGGCGATCCAGCCCGTCTCGATCCTCGACCGCAGCTACCAGAGCTCGCGCTACGCCAGCCGTGCCGCGAACGCCGCGATGTGCGTCGCGAACTACGCCCCGGACAAGTTCCTCGACGTCCAGACGCAGTTCTTCGACAACCAGCCGGAAGAGGGCACCAAGGGTCTGACGAACGCCGAGATCGCGAAGCTCGTGAAGGCGGGCGGCGCGACCGGGTCGAAGGTCTCGGAGTGCTTGTCGAGCGAGCAGTTCAAGGGCTGGGTGACGCGGTCGACCAGCCTCGTGACGAGCAACCCGGACCTGCAGGGCACGCAGGGCTTCGGCACGCCGACGATCGTCGTCAACGGCAAGAAGGTCGACACGCTGACGAACGTCATCAGCGAGATCGACGCTGCCGCGAAGTAGCCGCCCGTTCCACGACGAAGGCCCCCGCATCCGATCGGATGCGGGGGCCTTCGTCGTGCGGGGCGCGTTCGGGTTGCGCGCGTTGTTCGACATGGCACCAGTCGATCGACGCGCGTCGTGTCGGAGGGTGCACGTGCATCCGATGCGGGCACATCGACCGACATCACGCTCGTCGATCGACTCGCGCGGTGTCGTGTTCGGCGTGCGAACCCGGGCGCGGACGCGGGCGCGAGCGCGCGCGGCGCTACGCGGCGCCGCCGTTCTGCTCGACGAACGCAGCGAAGGCGTCCGTGTCGGTGAGCGACCCGTTGTACTGCTTGCCGTTCACGATGACCGTCGGGGTGCCGGTGACCTTCGCCAGCGACGAGTTCGGGATCGCCTCGTTCAGCACCCGGTTCGTGGCGTCGGCCACCCACCCGGCGAAGTGCTGCGAGGTGATGCAGGACGCGACCTCGCTGTTCGTGGCGCCGGCGGCCTTCGCCAGGGACGCGAGCTTGTCGTTCGTCAGGCCTCGCGTGCTCTCGGACGGCTGGTTCTCGTACAACGACGTGTTGTAGGCCAGGAACGCGTCGGGGTCGTAGTTCGCGACGCACGCGGCGGCGGCAGCGGAGCGCGTGGAGTACTTCGACCCGAGGGACACCCGGTCGAGCAGGTTGAACGGGTGCAGCTCGAGCGTCGCCGAGCCGTCCTGCACCCACTGCTGGATCTGGGGCATCTGGCTCGTCTCGAACTGGTTGCAGTACGGGCACATGTAGTCCGAGTACACCGTGATGTTCGCGACGGAGTCGTCCTGCTTCGTCGGCGTCGGCTTCCCGCCCTCAGGTGTGGCCTTCGTCTCGACGGGGACGATCTTCCCGTCCACCCCGTGCAGCAGGACGCCGTCGCTCGCCATGTTCCTCGGCCCGGGGCCGGCGGGCTGCACCGAGTTCGCGATCACCACGACGACGATCGCGATGACCGCGAGACTGCCGACGATGATCCCGCTGATGCCCAGCGTCCGGTTGCGGCGGCGTCGCGCCTGCTCCTGCACGCGGGCGACCCGTGCGCGTTCCCGCGCGGCGTCCCGACGTGCCTTCTTGCTCTCGTTCTCGCTCATCGAGATCGAGCGTAGGTCGCGCAGGGACGCGGATCGGCCCCGCTGGCTGGGAAGCACCCAGGAATTCGGTGACGCGTCATCGATGAGTCATCGACAACCCTCAGCCGAGGCTCAGAAGGACTGCAGGATCGTCGGGAACTTGATCAGGATCGTGACGACGATGAAGAGGTAGTTCGCCAGCGGGAACGCCCAGCAGAACGGGAGCAGGACACGCCCGAGTCGCTGCGTGCGGGCGCCGAAGCGTCCCTGCGCGGCGTTCCAGATCGTGAACACCCAGAACATCGGGATCGTCATCGACCACACGAGCATGCACCACGGGCACAGGGCGCCGATGAACCAGACGGTCTGGGTGAACAGCCACGTGACGAACACCCACGCCAGGAAGACGCCCGCGTTGAACGCGATCCAGAACCACCGCGAGCCGTTCCGGAAGCCCGCGAGCAGCATCACCGCGACCGCGATCGGCGCGACGAAGCCCATCACGCCGAGCAGCGGGTTCGGGAATCCGAACAGGTGTCCCTGCCAGCTGGCCATCACGTCCGAGCAGCTGATGAACGGGTTGACGTCGCAGGACAGCACCTTCTTCGGGTCCGCGTACTTCGCGAACTCGTCGAGGACGAGCGAGAAGGACCCGTAGAGACCGACGGCGCCGGTGATCAACAGGAACACCGCGATGGCGATCGGACGGCGGGCGGCAGGTGCTGGCGAGCTCACGGCGTCATCATCGCACGCCCGTTCCGGTCCTTTCCGGGTGCGGCATGCGATAATCGTCGGAGGTCGTGCGGCCATCCGCACGACGATGAGAGCTTTCCGGGCGCCGCCCGGACGATCAGGTGTGGTGAGAGCGCACCGTGGCCTGGATGCGCGCGACGCACCGGTCACAAGACAGCGAACGCGGGGGCGTGGTCGCCACCCGTCACAACTACAGAGTTCCCGCCGCCCGACACGGGCGCGAGCGGGGTCAAGGAGTGCACCAGGTCCATGGTGGAGCAGAACAACGACAACACGAACAACGAAGAAGTCGCACCGAAGCGTCGCGGTCGCCTGTTCGGCGGCCGTCGCGCCCGGTCGGCGGGCAGCCTGGAGGCACGGGGTGACGCCGCGCAGGCGGCTCCCGTCGACGAGACGGTCGCGCTGACGGACGAGGCGGTCGCCACGTCGGGATCGGTCCAGCCCGCCGACGCGGTGCCGGTCTCGGTCGAGGTCGACGCGGTCGCCAGCCCGAGCGACGAGCCGCACGACGTGAGCACCCTCACCGGCGACCTGCCGGTGGTGGACGCGACCACGGCGCCGACGGTGAGCGACGAGGCGGGGGCAGACCGCGCCTCCGGTCCGGACGCCGCGGCGACAGCCGCACCCGCCGGACCGGAGACGCCCGCGGCACCCGCCGCCGAGGAGCCGTTCGTCCCGAAGGCGACGAGCACCCTCAGCCTGATCTTCCACGCCCCCGTCCTGCCGGAGCTGCCGTACCGCGCCCCGCGTGACGAGCGGGACGAGGACGACGACGAGCAGGGCGGCGGACGCCGCCGTTCGCGTCGCCGTGGCACGAGCGCCGACCGTGAGTCGCGCGAGCACCGCGAACCGCGTGACCACCGCGAGCCGCGCGACCACCAGGAGCCGCGCCGGCGCGAGGTCGAGTACATCACCGAGCCGCAGAAGGTGAAGGGCTCGACGCGACTCGAGGCGAAGAAGCAGCGTCGTCGCGACGGGCGTGACGCCGGCCGTCGTCGCCAGGTCGTGACGGAGGACGAGTTCCTCGCGCGCCGCGAGAGCGTCGACCGCCAGATGATCGTCCGGTCGAGCGCCTCCAAGATCGAGATCGGCGTGCTCGAGGACGGCATCCTCGCCGAGCACTACGTCACCAAGTCGCACAACGTGTCGCTCATCGGCAACGTGTACCTCGGCAAGGTCCAGAACGTCCTGCCCTCGATGGAGGCGGCCTTCGTCGACATCGGTCGCGGGCGCAACGCCGTGCTGTACGCGGGCGAGGTCGACTGGAACTCGGTCGACACCGGCAACCACGGTCGCCGCATCGAGGCCGCGCTCAAGCCCGGCGACAAGGTCCTCGTGCAGGTCACGAAGGACCCGGTCGGCCACAAGGGCGCCCGCCTGACCAGCCAGGTCTCGCTGCCCGGCCGCTACCTCGTGTACGTGCCGAACGGCTCGATGAACGGCATCTCGCGCAAGCTCCCGGACACCGAGCGCGCTCGCCTCAAGAAGATCCTCAAGGAGGTCCTCCCCGAGCACGCCGGCGTCATCGTCCGCACGGCTGCCGAGGGCGCGACCGAGGAGCAGCTGACCCGCGACGTGCAGCGGCTCACCAGCCAGTGGGAGGCGATCCAGAAGAAGGTCGCGAACGGCCAGGCGCCGGTCATGCTCCACTCGGAGCCCGACCTGCTCGTCAAGATCGTCCGCGACGTCTTCAACGAGGACTTCACGAAGCTCATCATCGACGGCTCCGCCGCGCGCGAGACCATCGACGAGTACCTCACCGCCGTCGCGCCCGACCTCAAGGACCGCGTCGAGATCTACGACGGACCGGACTCCTTCGAGGAGCACCGCCTCAACGAGCAGATCGAGAAGGCCCTCGACCGCAAGGTCTGGCTGCCCTCCGGTGGTTCGCTCGTGATCGACCGCACCGAGGCCATGACGGTCGTCGACGTCAACACGGGGAAGTTCGTCGGGTCCGGCGGCAACCTCGAGGAGACGGTCACGAAGAACAACCTCGAAGCCGCCGAGGAACTCGTCCGACAGCTCCGCCTGCGCGACATCGGCGGCATCATCGTCGTCGACTTCATCGACATGGTGCTCGAGTCGAACCGCGACCTCGTGCTGCGCCGACTCGTCGAGTGCCTCAGCCGCGACCGCACCAAGCACCAGGTCGCCGAGGTCACCTCGCTCGGGCTCGTGCAGATGACCCGCAAGAAGATCGGCGTCGGGCTCCGCGAGTCCCTCGACGAGGTCAACGCGCAGGTCAACGACAACAACGCGGACCCCGGCCCCTCGAAGGGTCGCCGCAAGGGCCGCAGCGGGAACGGGTCGAACGGCAACGGCCACGGCGGCGGCAACGGGTCGAACGGCAACGGCGGCAGCAGCGCCGGGTCGTCGCACGGCTCCTCGTCGCAGGCGCACCAGATCACGGACGACGTGAAGAACGCCCTGTCGCGCATCGCCGCGTCGACCATCCCGCACGAGGAGCACGAGGGCGCAGCGACGCCGGCGTCGGCCTCGTCCGCGCCGTCGGCAGCGTCGGTTCCCTCGGCGCCCTCGGCCCCGGAGAACGGCGAGTCGTCGTCCGGGCAGGAGCACGGCGAGCAGGCCTCCGGGTCGAAGCGTCGTCGTCGCCGCGGTGGCCGTGGTGCCGGCGCGCCCGACGCGAACGCCACCACCGAGGTCGCACCCGAGCCCATCGACGAGCCCACCGCGGAGCCCACCGCGGAGCCCGCCGCGGAGTCCGCCGCGCCGTCGTCCGCGCCTGAGTCTGCTGCCGCCGCCGTCCCGGAGGTCGTGCCCGCCGCCGAGCCCGCCGAGCCCGCGAAGGCACCGACGCGTCGCCGGGTCAGCTCGAGCGCACCGGTGACCCCGACCGAGACGTCCGTCGCGATCCTCGACATCCCGATCGCCGCCACGAAGCGCGAGCCGCGCAAGGTCAGCGGTGACGCCGAGTCCCTGCTCGACTCCGTCCTGCAGGCGCTCCCGGAGCCGAAGCAGCCGGGGCAGGGCCGTTCGCGGTCGCGCCGTGTCTCGTCCCCGAGCATCAGTGCACCGGCGACCGCCGAGGGCGACGCCACCGACGACGGCGCAGTGATCCTGGGGAACTGACGATGTCGAACCCGGGTGACCCGCAGCGGTCGCAGCAGGATCGTGGGTACTACGGTGCGGGCTGGTCGCAGCCCGCACCGCCCCAGCCGGGGTCGTCCCGGTCTGCAGTGCCGTCGCAGCCCGGCGGACCGTACGCTGCCGGGCCGTACGCACCTCCGCGTCCACCCCGGCAGCCGGCCGATCCGAGGAAGGCCTGGGCGCCGGGCGCCTCGGTCACGAACACCGCCGGCGCGCTCATCGCCGTCGTGTCACTCGTGCTCGTCGAGTTCGTCTCCGGGATGATCGGGCTGATCGGGACCTCGCTCGTGGTGCACCCGTTCTCGACCTACGGCACCGGGGACAGCCTGGTGAGCGGGTTCGTCACGGGGGTCTTCCTCGCGCCGTTCCCGTTCTACGCCGGCGCGTTCCTGGCGCTCGCGTTCCTGACTCCGATCGCCCGCCGCAGCCCCCTGCCCACCGTGCTGCTCCGTGCCGTGCTCGCCGGGGCCGCCGGCACCATCGCCCTCGCGCTCGTCGGGGTCTTCACCGGCTCCGTCGGTGCGATCCGGTCCGGGGGAGCGCGTCTGGTGATCGACGTCTTCACGACCCCGCTGCAGAACGGCGTCCCGTTCACCGTGATGCTCCTGGCGACGTCGACCGCGGCGTGGCTGTGGCTCGGGCGTCCGCGTGGTGGGCGTCGTGCGCCGGGAGCCCCGGGCACGCCGGGCACCGTGCGGCCTGCCGACGCCGTGCCGCCCGCGACCGTGCAGCCCCCGGCACCGCAGCACGGGGTGCCGCAGCAGCCGCCGGTGCCGCCGTACGGCGGCCAGCAGCCCCCGACCAACCCGTGGGGTGGTCCGGCGCCGCGCTGACCCGTCAGCGCGCCTGCGTGCCGCGCGCTGCGTGCTGCGTGCTGCGTGCTGCGCGCGTACGGTGCGAGGTTCCGCGCCCGGTGGGAGGCTCTGGCCCTCGCACCATGGTCGGGACCTCGCACCACGCGCAGGAGGCCGCGCGCGGTGCAGAGCCGGCGACGCACCGTGCGAGGTGCGTGACGAGGCGGAGGTGCGCCGTGCCTCCAGGCCGCGTGTCGTGGGGCGAGGCGGGCCGGCCGTGCGTCGACTCGGTACGACTTCTCCGCTGTCGTACGACGTCGGGGCCGTCGCACGTTGCAGGCGCAGGTTGTTGCACGCGCGGGGTGACGACGACTCCGCTGTCCTACGACGTCGGGCCTGTCGTTCCGGGTCCGCGCCCGGCCCGGCGGCGTCAGAGCGCGCGCTTGTCCCGCTGCGCGACGCGCAGCCCGCTCGCGATGAGCCGCAGCACCAGCTCGCGACCGGTGACCGCCGAGGCCCCGGCGGCGACGAGTTCGTCGTACCGGGAGAGCGGCACGTCGTAGTGGTCGTGGTCGAACGCCCGGCGCGGGATACCGGCCAGTTCGGCGAACGCGTGCAGCTCGTCGTAGGATGAGTCACTGACGAGGTGCGACCACAGAGTGTCGTGAGCGGGCCACGTCGGCGGGTCGATCAACACGGTCACACGGCAATCGTACGTGTGTCGCCGTTTGACCGGACCTGGGGGCATCGAGTATTCTCGATCCCTGGTGTCAGCGGGCCGTTCTGCCTGCGTCGCCGATCGGGCCCGGCCTCCGGGAACCGCTCGTGCAGAAGTGGGCACCCGAGACTTCCCTCAAGCAGAAATACGTAAGGATTTCCACGTGGTTTACGCAGTAGTGCGCGCCGGCGGCCGTCAGGAAAAGGTCGAGGTCGGGACGATCATCACCCTCGACCGCGCCAAGGCAGACGACAAGGGCAACATCGACCTCGCCCCGGTGCTCCTCGTGGACGGTGACAAGATCACGTCGGCGGCTTCCGAGCTCGCCAAGGTGACCGTCACCGCCGAGGTGCTCGAGGACCTCCGTGGTCCGAAGGTCGTCATCCAGAAGTTCAAGAACAAGACCGGGTACAAGAAGCGCCAGGGTTTCCGCGCTGAGCTCACCCGTGTCAAGATCACCTCGATCGCGTAAGGCGGGAGTAGAAGATGGCACACAAGAAGGGTGCGAGCTCCACTCGCAACGGTCGTGACTCGAACGCACAGCGCCTCGGCGTGAAGCGCTTCGGTGGCGAGGTCGTCAACGCCGGCGAGATCATCCTCCGCCAGCGTGGCACCCACTTCCACCCGGGCGCCAACGTCGGCCGCGGTGGCGACGACACGCTGTTCGCCCTCTCGGCCGGTTCGGTCGAGTTCGGCACCAAGGGCGGCCGCAAGGTCGTCAACATCGTCAACGCGTAACACCACCGACGATCTGACTCTGCGGGAGGGGCGGGCCACGTGCCCGCCCCTCCCGTTCTCTTTTCTGCAACAGCTCGTGCAACACCTAGGAGTGGACCCATGGCGACCTTCGTCGACCGCGTGACCCTGCACCTCACCGCGGGGAACGGCGGCAACGGCTGCGTGTCGGTCCGCCGTGAGAAGTTCAAGCCCCTCGCCGGCCCGGACGGCGGCAACGGCGGTGACGGTGGCGACATCGTCCTCGTCGCCGACCCGCAGGTGACGACCCTGCTCGGGTACCACCGCTCGCCGCACCGTTCCTCGAAGAACGGCCAGCCCGGCATGGGCGACATGCGGAGCGGCATCAGCGGCGAGACGCTCGAGCTGCCCCTGCCGATCGGCACCGTGGTGCACGACGAGAACGGCGAGGTGATCGCCGACATGACCGAACCGGGCATGCGCGTCGTGATCGCCCCCGGTGGTCAGGGCGGTCTCGGCAACGCCGCGCTCTCGACCACGAAGCGCAAGGCCCCCGGGTTCGCGCTCCTCGGGACCGAGGGCTGGTCGGGCGACGTCAGCCTCGAGCTGAAGACGATCGCCGACGTCGCACTCGTCGGGTTCCCCAGCGCAGGCAAGTCCTCGCTCATCGCCGCGATCTCCGCCGCGAAGCCGAAGATCGCCGACTACCCGTTCACGACCCTCACGCCGAACCTCGGCGTCGTCGAGTCCGGGTCCACCCGCTTCACCGTCGCGGACGTCCCCGGCCTGATCGAGGGCGCGTCGGAGGGCAAGGGCCTCGGCCTCGAGTTCCTCCGCCACGTCGAGCGCTGCGAAGCCCTGCTGCACGTCATCGACTGCGCCACGCTCGACCCGGGCCGCGACCCGATCACCGACCTCGACGTCATCCTCGGCGAGCTCGAGCGCTACCCGGTCCCGGAGGGCCAGGTGCCGCTGCTCGAGCGTCCGCAGATGATCGCGCTCAACAAGGTCGACGTGCCCGAGGCGGCCGAGCTGGCGGAGTTCGTCACTGCCGAGCTCGAGGGCCGCGGCTACCGCGTCTTCCCGATCTCCACCGCGTCCCGCAAGGGCCTGCGGGAACTGACGTTCGCGCTGGCCGACGTTGTCTCCGCCGCGCGTGCGACCAAGGCCGCCGAGCCGGCGCCGGAGCGGATCGTCCTCCGTCCCAAGGCCGTCGACGACAAGCCGTTCACGATCCGCGCCGAGGGCGGCGAGGAGCACCGCTTCTACCGCATCCGCGGCGCGAAGCCGGAGCGCTGGGTCCAGCAGACCGACTTCACCAACGAAGAGGCGATCGGGTACCTCGCCGATCGCCTGGCGAAGCTCGGCGTCGAGGGCGGCCTGTTCAAGGCCGGCGCGGTCGCCGGGTCCACCGTCGTCATCGGTGGGGACGGCGGCACGGTCTTCGACTGGGAGCCCACCCTCACCTCGACCGCCGAACTCATCACGAGTGCCCGCGGTACCGACGCCCGCATCGGGGCGACCTCGCGTCCGACCCGCAACGAGCGTCGCGAGGAGTACTTCGAGCGCATGGACGCCAAGGCGGCCGCGCGTGCCGAGCTCGAGCAGGAGCGCATCGCCGGACTGTGGGCGGAGGACGGGGAGCTGTCCCCTGCCGCATCCGACCAGGACGACAGGGACTGACCGCAGCATGACCGACACGACCGCACGCACCGACCTCGGACCCGTTCGCCGGCGCGAGGACATCCCGCGTGCCAGGCGGATCGTGGTCAAGGTCGGGTCGTCGTCGGTCAGCGGTGACAACACCGCGCAGATCGCTCCGCTGGTGGACGCCCTCGCGGCCGCGCACGCCCGGGGGACCGAGGTCGTGCTCGTGTCGTCCGGCGCCATCGCCACGGGGTTCCCGTTCCTCGGCCTGGAGGGGCGCCCCGACGACCTGGCCACCCAGCAGGCGGCTGCGGCGACCGGGCAGAACGTCCTGATGTTCCGGTACCAGAAGGAACTCGACCGGCACGGTGTGGTCGCGGCGCAGATCCTCCTCACCGCGGGGGACCTGCAGAACCCGACGCACCGGGTGAACGCGCAGCGGGCGGTCGACCGGCTGCTCGCACTGCGGGTGCTGCCGATCGTGAACGAGAACGACACCGTCGCGACCCACGAGATCCGCTTCGGCGACAACGACCGGCTCGCGGCCCTCGTGGCACGCCTGCTCGGGGCCGATGCGCTCGTGCTGCTCTCCGACGTCGAGTCGCTGTACACGCGGCCGCCGGAGCAGCCCGGTGCGGCGCCGATCACGCGCGTGCCGTTCGGGGACGAGCTCGCCGGTGTCACGTTCGGTTCGATCGGTGCCGCGGGCGTCGGGACCGGGGGCGCGGGGACGAAGGTCGCTGCCGCCCGCCTGGCCGCCGAGGCGGGGACGTCGGTGCTCGTGACGGCGACGGCGCTCGTCGAGCGGGCGCTCGCGGGCGAGCAGGTGGGCACCTGGTTCGAGGCGGCGCCCCGCACCTGAGCGGGTCCGTCCGGCTGGGCGCGCTGGTCGGCGCGCGGTCGGCGCGGAGCCGCGAGGTCGCTCGATCTGTCGCCACACGCGACAGCTCGCGGCGTGTCGTGCGACCTCGGCGATCGGCAGGCGGCGTGTTGCGCGACTTCGTCGCGTCTCCGGACTGGAGGCGCGGCTCGGCCCCGGCGCTCGGCGCGCCCTGGCGCGGTCGGTGCCTTGGTGCGGTCGCCGCCCTGGTGGGGGCGGCGCCTTGGTGCGGTCGGCGAGCGGGCGAAACACGTCCCGCTCGGCGGGCGGTGGAACCCGTCCCGCTCGGCGAGCGGGTGGAACACGTCCCGCTCGGCGCGGATCGGTGACCGTTCTCGCCCGCTCGGCGGGCGTGAGCGGCACGTCGTGACCGCTCGACGGCGGACGTGCCCGCCTGTTCCGGGGCGCTGCCGACTCGAGGACAGGCGGCCGATCCCTCCACAGGAGGTGCGCCTCCAGGCCGCGTCCACAGGCGGACCTGACCGCCGTCATGCGGCGAGGGCCCGCGCCTAGAATCGAGCCATGTCGCTGACCGCACCCGCACCGACCCTGACCGACAAGCTCGTCGCCGCCCGCGACGCGTCGTCGGCCCTCGCCACGGCGACCACCGCGGTGAAGGACGCAGCGCTCCTCGCGATCGCGGCCGGGGTGCGCGCGGCCACTGACGAGATCGTCGCCGCGAACCACGGCGACCTCGTGGCCGGGGAAGAAGGCGGCCTGTCCGGGGGGCTCCTCGACCGGCTGCGGCTCGACCCCGCTCGGATCGAGGCACTCGCGGCCGCGGTCGAGCACGTCGTCGGACTGACCGACCCGGTGGGGGAGCACGTCCGCGGATCACGTCTGGCGAACGGCCTGCAGCTCACCCAGGTCCGGGTGCCGTTCGGGGTCGTCGGCGCGATCTACGAGGCGCGGCCGAACGTCACGGTCGACATCGCCAGCCTCGCGTTGAAGAGCGGCAACGCCGTGGTCCTGCGCGGGGGATCGGCTGCGCAGCGGACGAACGCCGTGCTGGTCGCACGCCTCCAGGACGCCGTGGCCTCGGTGGGCCTGCCGCGGGAACTCGTGCAGACCATCGACGAGTTCGGCCGCGCCGGGGCGACCGATCTGATGCGGGCTCGCGGGCTGGTCGACGTCCTCATCCCGCGCGGGAGTGCCTCCCTGATCCAGACGGTCGTCACCGAGTCCCAGGTGCCCGTGATCGAGACCGGCGCCGGGGTCGTGCACGTGTTCCTCGACGAGTCGGCGCCGCTCCAGCGCGCCGTCGACATCGTGCTCAACAGCAAGGTCCAGCGGCCGAGCGTGTGCAACGCCCTCGAGACGCTCCTGGTGCACGAGCGTGCGGCCGAGCGGCTCCTGCCGGCCCTCGCCGACCGACTCCGCGCCGCCGGGGTGACCCTGCGCGGTGACGACGCCACCCGTGTGATCGTCCCCGGGGTGCTCCGCGCGACGGACGCCGACTGGGCGACGGAGTCGATGGACCTCGATCTCTCGATCCGCGTCGTGCCGGACGTGGACGCGGCGATGGCGCACATCGCCCGGTGGTCGACGCACCACACCGAGTCGATCGTGACGAACGACGTCGACACGGCCGAGCGCTTCATCGCAGAGGTCGACTCCGCGGTCGTGATGGCGAACGCGGCGACGCGGTTCACCGACGGCGGCGAGTTCGGGTTCGGCGCCGAGGTCGGGATCTCCACCCAGAAGTTGCACGCCCGTGGGCCGATGGGACTGCCCGAGCTCACGAGCACCAAGTGGATCGTGCGCGGGCAGGGCCAGATCCGCGGCTAGACTGAACGGCGACTTCCCCCGACCGAACGGAGCATCGGACACATGACCTTCCTCGCAGAAGTCGCTGAGCACGCCTCGGGCGTCCCCGCGTACGTCTTCCCGCTCGTCGGTGCGCTCTTCTTCGCGTTCCTCGGGTTCGTGACCTGGAGCTTCCGTGACGTGGCCTACCGTCACTCGCAGAAGTTCGAGGCCACCCGCCACCACGAGACGGGTGTCGACGAGTTCGGCCACACCAAGATCTGACGCGCCACTCCATGCTCGAGAGCACGGGCCGCCCTCGCATCGGTGTGATGGGTGGCACCTTCGACCCGATCCACCACGGTCACCTCGTGGCGGCGTCGGAGGTCGCTCGTGCCTTCGACCTCGACGAGGTGGTCTTCGTCCCCACCGGTCAGCCGTACATGAAGTCGGGCGTGACCGACGCCGAGCACCGGTACCTCATGACGGTCATCGCGACCGCGTCGAACCCGATGTTCACCGTGAGCCGCGTCGACATCGACCGGCCAGGGCCGACCTACACCGTCGACACGCTCCGTGATCTGCACGACCAGCGGCCGGATGCGCAGCTCGTATTCATCTCCGGCGCAGACGCCGTCCAGCAGATTGTCGACTGGAAAGACCATGATGGTCTCTGGGACCTCGCGCACTTCGTCGCCGTGACGCGTCCGGGACACGCCTTGAGCATCACCGGATTGCCCGAACGGGACGTAAGCTTGCTCGAAGTTCCCGCGCTGGCCATATCGTCGACCGATTGCCGCGACCGGGTGAGACGCGGTTTCCCCGTGTGGTACTTGGTCCCCGACGGTGTCGTCCAGTACATCTCCAAGCACCATCTGTATCGGAGCGTTGCATGAGTTCGTCCGACGCGCAGCCGCCACTGTCGCGGCGCCAGGCGCGCGAGCGTGAGCGTGCCGCCGCGGCCGGCGCACAGCCCGTGACGCCGCCGCCGACCGTCGCGGCCCCGGCTGAACAGCCGGAGACCCGCCACCGTCCCGGATCGCACGTCGCGCCCGCACCGGGCGCGCCAGCTCAGTCGGCGGCGCCCACGTCCGCTGCGCCTGCCTCCGCTGCCGGACCGTCGTCCGCTGCAGCGCCGACCTCGGCCTCCGCAGCGCCGACCTCGGCGTCCTCGGCACCGGCCGGGGTTCCGGCGATGCCCCCGGCGTCCGCGACCGAGATCGTCCCCGGTTCCGGTGGGCTGACCCGTCGGCAGATCCGCCTCATGCGTGAGGCCGACGGCGGAGCGGTCCAGCCCGTTCCGCTGCAGAACCCGACGCCGCAGTCCTCCGACCGCACCGTGCAGGACGTGCTCGGCTCGGTCGACTCCCTGCAGGAGACTCCCCGCGCAGCCTCGGGCCAGCCCGACGCCGTGGCCGACGCTGCCGACACCGAGCCGGCACCCGAGACCGTCGTGCTGGACCAGGCAGCGGTCGCCCAGGCGACCGAGGCCGACGGTTCGCCGGACGCCATCGAGCCTCTCGAGACCGCCGTCGCCAACAGCGAGGAGCCGCGTCGGCACCGCTCGACCTGGGCGCCGCACGACGCGCCCGAGGGTGACGCCGATGCCGCTGCGACCGCGATGCCGACACCGACCGGTGTCCCCGCCGTCGAGTCGTCCACGCCGGCGGTGTTCCCGCTGTCGCTCGACGACGACGACACGAACGAGGTCCCCGTCCAGGCAGCGCCGACGTCCGCGCCGCGCTCCGCCGGGAGCGACGACGACGCTGCGGACGCCGCACCCCGTGTGCCCGCATCGTTCCAGCGCCCGTCCGAGCCGAAGCCCCTCACGACGGCGTTCGAGCCGCCGGTGGGCCACTGGTCGCAGCAGGCGCACGACTCCAACGACGCCGAGATCCACGACGAGGAGACCGGCACCCGACGCGTCGCCGTGACGAACACGAACGCGATCGTCCTGCCGAACTCGGCCCTCGCCGACCCGACCGGGGCTCTCAACGCCACGGGCGAGGTCATCCTCACGGGTTCGATCGACCTGCCGGCGTCGCTGTCCTCGACCGGGTCGCACCGGCCGATCGACGGCGCCGAGGTGGACCGCCTGCTCGAGCAGCACGACGAGCAGCCCGACACGGACGCCAGCCCGGTCCGTGCCAGCCGAGCGGTGTCGAGCCACACCTCGACGCGTCAGGTCGTCCTCGCCGCCGCCAAGCCGAAGGAGTCGCGCATGCCGGTCATCCTCGGCGTGACGGCTGGTGCGGTCGGTGTCGCCGCGGCCGCGGTCATCGTCGCCGCGCTCCTCATCACCCACCCGTTCTGAGCCCTCCCCACCACGCACGGCCTGGCCGGGTGCCGGTGGGTGGCTTATGATCGGGTCCCATCAAGCGATCCGGACACTCCCGGGTCGACGACCGGAAGGAATCCGTGACCGCCTCCTCACGCGCACTGGAACTCGTGCAGACAGCCGCCCTCGCGGCCGACGCCAAGCAGGCCGAAGACCTCGTCGCCCTCGACGTGACCGGGCCGCTGCAGCTCACTGACGTGTTCCTGCTCGCGACCGGTCGGAACGAGCGCAACGTGCTCGCCATCGCGGACGAGATCGAAGAGCGCCTCCTCGAAGCCGGGGCCAAGCCGCTCCGCCGTGAAGGCCGGAGCGAGGGTCGCTGGGTCCTCATCGACTTCGGTGACATCGTCGTGCACGTCTTCCACGAAGAAGACCGCCAGTACTACTCGCTCGAGCGCCTCTGGTCGGACTGCCCGACCATCCCGCTCGAGCTCCCGGTGGACCACACCGCCTGATCGCGACGCGCCCGGGTGGCGGCGACGATTTCGTCACCCGGCGTTCGCATGGTGTACGCTTCTATGGTGCCTCCGGGGAACCGGTCGGTACGAAAGCAACACTATTGGGTCTGTGGCGCAGCTGGTAGCGCACCTGCATGGCATGCAGGGGGTCAGGGGTTCGAGTCCCCTCAGATCCACCATCACCCCCGTCGTTCTCCGGAACGGCGGGGGTTTCCGTTGCCGTGACGCATCGACGACGTCGCGTCGCCGTCCCGATACGCTGAGCGCATGAGCAGCGACGCCCCCCTCTCCGGTTCCGCCCTGACGATCGCCGCAGGCGGCTACACGGCCGAGCTCGCCTCGGTGGGGGCGACGCTGCGGGCGCTCCGGTACGAGGGGCGCGACCTCGTGGTGCCGTTCGACGCCGACGAGGTCCGTCCGGCCTTCCGCGGCGCCGTCCTCGCCCCGTGGCCGAACCGGGTGGTCGACGGCACGTACCGGTTCGGTGGGACCGGGACCGGGACCGGAACCGGCGACGGCGACGGCGACGGCCTGCACGAGCTCGCGCTCACCGAGCCGAAGCGCGGGCACGCCCTGCACGGCCTGGTCGCCTGGACCGACTTCCGGACCGTCGCGCACGAAGCCGACCGCGCCGTCCTCGCCACGACGATCCCCGCGCAGTCCGGGTACCCGTTCCGCGTCGAGGTCCTCGTCGAGTACCGCCTCGACGCCGAAGGGCTGCACACGACGATCACCGGCACGAACACCGGGCCCGACGCCGCGCCGTGGGGGACCGGCCCGCACCCGTACCTCGTCGGCGGCGAGGGACGTGTCGACGACTGGACCCTCACGCTCCCGGCCGCCGAGGTGCTCGAGGTCACCGAGGACCGGCTCATCCCGACCGGGCTCGCGCCGGTGCACGACGAGTTCGACCTGCGGAGTGCGACGCTGATCGGCGACCGGTTCATCGACCACGCGTACACGGGGTTCGACCGCGACGCCGACGGCACCGCCACGATCCTCCTCACCGCGGCCGACGGGCACGGTGTCCGAGCGTCGTTCGGACCGGAGTGCCCGTGGGTGCAGGTCCACACCGCCGACCACGCCGTCCCCGAGTACCACCGTGCGGGTCTCGCGGTCGAGCCGATGACCTGCGCGCCGGACGCGTTCAACGCCGGTGTCGACTCCGGACTCGTCGTGCTCGAGCCGGGTGCCTCGCACGCCGCGTCGTGGACGATCGCCGCGGTCTGACGGCGGACCCTGCCGTCCGCATCGAGGTCCGTGCCCTCCCGACCGTCCCGGATCTCGGGGTCCTGTCGGCGGCGGCGCACGGCGACGTCGTCTGGCTCGACTCCTCGCTGCCGTCGGACGCCCCGGAGTCGGCGCACGCCCGAGCACGCTGGTCGGTCCTCGCACTGACGGACGGCCCCTTCGCCGCCCGGTTCCGGCACGAGGGACGCCGTGCCGACGTCACGGTGTCCCCGTCGTCGCACCGGTGGTTCGGCCCGTCCCGACACGACGACACCCCGGCGTTCGCGGTCCTCGACGACCTGCTCGGGCGCACGCCGGCGCTGCCGGAACCGATCGCCGGGTGCGGCTTCGCGCTCGGTTGGGTCGGGTTCCTCGGCTACGAGCTCGGGCGCGAGTCCGGCGGCGTCGACCGCACGGCGGGCGGACACGCGGACGCCGACCTGCGGTTCACGGACCGCGCGGTCGTCGTCGACGCAGGCGGCGCCGCCTGGGCGCTCGCCCTGGTGGCCGACACGGAACCGGCGGCCAGCGCGGCGAACCGCGCGTGGCTCGAGACGGTGACCAGTGGGCGGACGTCGGCCGACGTCGACGACGTGCCCCCGCGCCTCCCGGCCGGTGGAGCGGCGACCGGACGCGTCACGCGGGCCGTCTACGAGACGGCGGTGGACGCGTGCCGCGCGGAGATCCGCGACGGCAACGCGTTCCAGGTGTGCCTCACGACCGCCTTCGGGCTGGCTCCGGCGGACGGCCTGGAGGCGCGGCGCGGCCCCGGTACGGACCCGCACCTGTCCGAGTACCTGCGACTACGCGCGGCCGACCCCGTCCCGTTCGGTGCGTACCTGCGGCTCGGCCCGCTCCGCGTGGCGAGCCGGTCGCCGGAGCGGTTCTTGCGGATCGAGGCCACCGGGGAGGTGTCCGCGGAGCCGATCAAGGGGACGCGGCGGCGGCGCGCGGACCCGGGGGAGGACGCGGCGGTGCGTGCGGAACTCGCGGCGAGCGTGAAGGACCGCGCGGAGAACGTGATGATCGTCGACCTGCTGCGGAACGACCTGCTCCGGACGGCGGTGCCGGGGTCGGTGCACGTCGATCGGCTCTGCGACGTCGAGACCTACGCGAGCGTGCACCAGATGGTGTCGACGATCGGTGCGGTGCTGCCGGACGGCGCCTCGCGGGCGGCGGTGGTGCGCGCGGCGTTCCCGCCGGGATCGATGACCGGCGCGCCGAAGATCAGCGCGATGGCGATCGCTGACCGGCTCGAAGGGGCTCCCCGAGGCGTGTACTCGGGCGTGATCGGGTACTTCTCCGCCAGCGGCGCGGTCGATCTGTCGGTGGCGATCCGCACACTGGTGACGGTGGTCGACGACGCGGGCTCGGTGCGGTCGCGGACGTTCGGGGCCGGCGGCGCGGTGACGTGGTCGTCGGTGGCGGCGGACGAGGCGGACGAGGTCGAGACGAAGACCCGGTCGGTGCTGTCCGGGGTGGGGGCCGTCGCGCGCTGGTAGGGGTTCGCGGTCGCGCGTTGGGGTGTCGTCGGCGTGTCGAACGTGTGTTCGGGCTGGTTGTCCACAGGATGTCGGTCCTCGTTGACATCATCGAACACATGTTCGAATATGAGGGCATGCAGACGGCGGCGGCACTCCGGTCGTCCGGGGCTCCACAGGAGTCGACCGGGCGGTCCGGTCCTGCCCGTCCGGTGCGTCGCGTCGACCACCTCGGGGATGCCCGGGCGGCGCTCGAGCGCATCACGTCGTTGCGCTCGCGGGTCGCCGAGATGGAGTCCACGCGCGTCGACACCGAGGGGCTGCCGACCGCCGAGGCACTCGCGCCTCTGCTGCCGGGCGGGTCGATCCGGGTCGGGGGCGCCTACGCGGTGCACGAGTCGGTGCTCCTCGCGATGACGATGCTGCAGGCCGCCTCGGCCGCCGGTGCCTGGTGCGCGGTGGTGGGCGTCCCGTCCTTCGGGGTCGAGGCAGCCGCCGCCGCGGGGATCGACCTCGAACGGCTCGTGCTCGTCCCGGACCCGGGCGACCAGTGGCTCACCGTGACCGCGGCCCTGGCGGACGTGGCGCAGATCGTCCTCACCCGTCCGCTCGGCCGGGTCGTGCCGGGTGACGTCTCCCGGCTGTCGGCGCGCCTGCGGCAGCGTGGCGGGGCGCTGGTGGCGCTCGGGTCCTGGCCGGGGGCGGACGTCACGCTGCGGGTGACGCGGTCCGAGTGGAGCGGCATCGGGGACGGCCACGGCTTCCTGACCGAGCGGCGGGCCACGGTGTCGGCGTCCGGGCGTGCGGGGGCGGTGCGGCCGGTCGACGCCGAGCTCCTGCTGCCCGCGGCGGACGGTACGGTGCGGGCCGTCGTCCCCGCCGCTGGCGTGGGTGCCGGGTCGGACACCGGGCGTGTGCTCCGTCCCGTGGCGGTGGCGTCGTGAGCCCCCGTCGTGGCGGTGCGGTGCCCGACGCGCGGTCGATCCGTGCCGACGCGCTCGCCCGCGGGGGAGCCCTGCCCGAGCCGCCCCCGACCCGGACGATCGTGCTGTGGTGCCCGGACTGGCCGGTCATCGCCGCCGCCCGTGCCGCCGGGTCGCCGCCGGACCACCCGTTCGCGCTCGTGGTGAAGGGGCAGGTGTACGCCAGCTCCGCCAGTGCCCGGCAGCAGGGGGTCGTGCGGGGCCTCCGCGTGCGAGAAGCGCAGGCGCGGTGCCCGGAGCTCGTCGTGCAGCCCTACGACGACGCCCTCGACCACCGGGCGTTCGAACCGGTGATCCGTGCGGTCGAGGCAGCCGTCCCCGGGGTCGAGGTCGTGCGCCCCGGCACCCTCGCGCTACGCTCCCGGGGGCCGGCTCGCTACTACGGCGGTGAGCGTGCCGCGGCTGCGACCCTCGCGGGCATCGCGGCGGACCACGGCGCTCCCGGGGTCCGGGCCGGGATCGCCGACACCCCGTTCGCCGCCGAACAGGCCGCACGCGCCCGACCCGTGCGCCCCGGGGAGCGCGTCCGGATCGTGCCCGTGGACGGCTCGGCACCGTTCCTGGCCGGGCTGCAGCTCGGGGTACTCGGTGACGCCGACCTCGCGATGCTGCTCGGGCGGCTCGGCATCACGACCCTCGGGGAGTTCGCCGCGCTCGGCGACGAACAGGTGCGCGACCGGTTCGGCGTGGCCGGGGCGTTCCTGCACCGGCTCGCCGGTGGCCGCGACCCCCGTGCGGTCGCGGCGCGTGACGTCCCGCCGGAGCTCCGGGTCGAGGCCGCCTTCGAACCCCCGCTCGACCGCGCCGACCAGATCGCGTTCGCGTTCCGGCGGTCGGCCGACGACTTCGCCGCCCGGCTGCAGGCCGCCGGCCTCGTGGCCACGACGATCCGGGTCGGCATCCTCGACGAGCGGGACATCCTGCTCGAGCGCACCTGGGTGCACCCGCGGTGGTTCGACGCGGCCGACGTGGTCGACCGGGTCCGCTGGCAGCTCGCCGGCGGGGTCGACCCGACCGGGCTCGAAGCGCCCGTCGTCTCGGTGGTCCTGGAACCCGTCGCCGTGGACGACACGGCGAACCACGAGCGCGGCCTCTGGGGGACCGGCCCGGACGAACGGGTCCACCACGGGCTCGCCCGCGTGCAGGGGCTCGTCGGGCACGACGGGGTCGTCACACCGCGCATCGGCGGCGGACGCACCCTGGCGGAGCGTGTCGTGCTCGTGCCGTGGGGTGACGCCCCCGTCGGCGGTGAGCGCGCCCTGGCGACCGTGCGGGACCGTCCGTGGCCCGGCAAGCTGCCCGGACCGCCGCCGGCGACCGTGCTCGACCGACCCCGACCGGTCGACGTGGTGGCTGCCGACGGCGGCGCCGTCGACGTCGACGACCGCGGTGTCCTGACCGGGACCCCCGAGCGCTTCCGGGCCGAGGGGGAGCGCGGTGGTCGGTTCGACCCCGTGACGGCGTGGGCCGGGCCCTGGCCGCTCGTCGTCCGCTGGTGGGAGTCCGGCGGGCGACGCCTGCACCGGCTGCAGCTCGTCGACGCCGAGGGGCGTGCGTGGTACCTGGTGCTCGCCGACCACCGGTGGTGGGCCGAGGCGGTGGCGACGTGACGCGCGCGAGTGGGGAGCACTGATGGGGTACAGCAACCCGCCGATCCCGTGGTCGCAGTTCGAACGTGCCCTGTCCGACAAGCGGAGTCCCGGCAACACGCACGACGGTGACGGCGGCGACAGTCCGGCGTGGTCGCGGAAGCGCTCGCGGTACGAGGCGCCGGGTGGCCAGCAGGACGCGGGCAACGTGCCCGTCGTGCCGTACGCCGAGCTGCACGCGCACTCCACCTTCAGCTTCCTCGACGGCGCGAGCGGACCGGAGCACCTCTTCGAAGAGGCAGCACGGCTGCGCCTGCACGGCCTCGCCCTCACCGACCACGACGGCTTCTACGGTGCCGCCCGGATGGCCGAGGTCGCCGAGGCCTACCCGACCGTGGCGACCGTGTACGGCACCGAGCTGTCCCTCGGGCTGACCGAACCGCAGAACGGCGTGCCCGACCCCGAGGGCACGCACCTGCTGCTGCTCGCCGACGGCCAGGACGGCTACCACCGGCTCGCCGGCGCCGTGACGAGCGCCCACCTCGCCGCCGGGGCCGAGAAGGGGCGCCCACGGTACGACCTCGACGACCTCGCAGCCCGGTCCGACGGCCACTGGCGGGTCCTCACCGGCTGCCGGAAGGGCGCTGTCCGGCAGGCGCTCGAGCGCGGCGGCGAGACCGCGGCCGAAGCCGCTCTGCGCGCACTGCTCGACCGGTTCGGGACAGCCGGTGTCGTCGTCGAGCTCATCGACCACGGCGACCCGATGGACACCGCCCGGAACGATGCCCTCGCCGCGCTCGCCACGAAGCACGACCTGCCGACCGTCGCCACCGGGAACGTGCACTACGCCACCCCCGACCGGTTCCCCGTGGCGACGGCGCTCGCCGCGGTCCGGGCGCGGCGCAGCCTCGACGAGATCGACGGCTGGTTGCCGGCCGCCCCCACGGCGTACCTGCGCTCCGGTGCCGAGATGGCCAGACGGTTCGCGCGGTACCCGGGGGCCGTCGAGCACAGCGTGGAGCTCGCCGACGAGCTCGGGTTCCGGCTGAAGACGGTCACGCCCGGGCTGCCGGACATCGACGTCCCCGAGGGGCACACCACGATGTCCTGGCTGCGGGAGCTCACGTGGCGCGGTGCCCGTCGGTTCTACCCGGGCAGCGCCGACGGGGTGGACCCGCAGAAACGGGAGCGCATCGAACGCGAGCTCTCGGTGATCGAGGACAAGGACTTCCCCGGCTACTTCCTCATCGTGCGGGACATGGTGCAGTACGCCCGGGACCGCGGGATCCTCTGCCAGGGGCGGGGCTCGGCGGCGAACTCGGCGGTCTGCTACCTGCTCGAGATCACCGCGGTGGACTCGATCCGGTACGGGTTGCCGTTCGAGCGGTTCCTGTCGGCGATGCGCGACGAGGAACCCGACATCGACGTCGACTTCGACTCCGACCGGCGCGAGGAGGTCATCCAGTACGTGTACGAGAAGTACGGCCGGTTCAACGCCGCCCAGGTCGCGAACGTCATCACCTACCGGCCCAAGGGCGCCGTGCGGGACATGGCGAAGGCGCTCGGACACAGCCCGGGGCAGCAGGACGCCTGGTCGAAGCAGGTCGAGCGCTGGGGATCGGTGACCGAGAGCCAGGACCACGACATCCCCGACACCGTGGTGGACATGGCGCAGCAGGTGCTCGGGTTCCCGCGACACCTCGGCATCCACTCCGGCGGCATGGTGCTCACCGCCCGGCCCGTGGGCGAGGTCGTGCCGATCGAGCACGCCCGGATGGACGGCCGCACGGTGCTGCAGTGGGACAAGGACGACTGCGCGTACATGGGGCTCGTGAAGTTCGACATGCTCGGACTCGGCATGCTCGCGGCGCTGCAGTACTCGTTCGACCTCGCCGACGAGCACTGCGGGGAACGCTGGGACATGCACTCGATCCCGAAGGAGGAACAGGGCGTCTACGACCAGCTCTGCCGTGCGGACACGATCGGGGTGTTCCAGGTGGAGTCCCGCGCACAGATGGGCACGCTGCCCCGTCTGCTGCCCCGGCGGTTCTACGACCTCGTGATCGAGGTCGCACTGGTGCGTCCCGGACCCATCCAGGGCGGCGCGGTGCACCCGTACATCCGCCGCCGCACCGGCGAGGAGCCGATCACCTACATCCACCCGTCACTCGAACCCGTGCTCGAGCGGACCCTCGGGGTGCCGCTGTTCCAGGAGCAGCTCATGCAGATGGCGATCGCCGTGGGCGGCTGCTCGGGGGACGACGCCGACCTGCTCCGGCGGGCGATGGGATCGAAGCGCGGGCACGAGAAGATCGACCGGCTGCGCGAGAAGCTCTACGCGGGGATGGCGGCGAACGACATCCACGGCGAGGACGCCGACGCCATCTACGCGAAGATCCAGGCGTTCGCGAACTTCGGCTTCGCGGAGAGCCACTCGATCAGCTTCGCGCTCATCGTCTACGCGAGCGCGTGGATGCGGTTGCACTACCCGGGAGCGTTCCTGGCGGCGCTGCTCCGGGCCCAGCCGATGGGGTTCTACTCGCCGCAGACGCTCGTCGCGGACGCCCGCCGGCACGGGGTGCGGGTACTGCGGCCCGACATCCTGCAGTCCGCAGTGGACGCCACGCTCGAGCCGCTGCCCGAGGGCGAGCGTGCGAGTGCACCCACCGGCGCTGACGCCTGCCTGGCCGAGGAACAGCCCCCGGTGCTGCCGTTCGACAAGACCTCGCCCGACGACACGGCACGGCACCGCCGCGACGGCGCCTTCGCGGTCCGGCTCGGTCTGGCCGAGGTCTCCTCGCTCGGACGGAAGAGCGCCGAGAAGATCGTGGCCGAACGCGATGCCCACGGGCCGTTCACCGACATGTCCGACCTGGCACGTCGGGTCGGCCTGACCACGGCCCAGCTCGAGGCGCTCGCCGCCGCCGATGCCTTCGCCGCACTCGGGGTGGACCGCCGCGGGGGCATGTGGTCCGCCGCCCAGGCCGCTGCCGAGCGCCCGGACCAGCTGCCGGACACCCAGGTGACGGTGCAGCCACCGCTGTTCGGGCAGATGACGAGCGGCGACGTCCTCATCGCGGACATGTGGTCCACGGGGATGACGACCGACGACCATCCCGTGCGGCACGTCCGTGACGGGCTGGTCGCCCGCGGGGTGCTCAGCGTGCAGGACACCGCGACGGCGGAGACGGGGCGGCGGGTGGAGGTCGGTGGGATCGTGACGCACCGGCAGCGACCGGCGACCGCCTCGGGCATCACGTTCATGAACGTCGAGGACGAGACCGGGTTGGTGAACGTGATCTGCAGCGTCGGGGTGTGGGGGCGGTACCGGCGGGTGGCGCGCGAGGCACCGGCGGTCGTCATCCGGGGGATCCTCGAACGCTCACCCGACGGGGTCGTGAACCTGGTGGCGGACCGGATCGAGCACCTGTCCCTGTCCGTCCGCACGCGGTCGCGGGACTTCCAGTGACCGCATGGCGTCAGGAGACCGCGGGGATGCGGACCGTGACCTCGAGTCCACCGGACCGGACGTTGCGGAGGGATGCCGTGCCTCCGGCCCGCTCCGCGACCGCTCGGACGATCGCGAGCCCGAGTCCGGAACCGCCGGGCAACGGGATGCCGCCGGTGGCCGGGTCGGGGTTCGGGCGCGACTTCCGGGCCTCGTCGGGGCGGGTGAACCGGTCGAACGCGACGGGGATGAACGACTCCGGGACGCCGGGGCCGTCATCGGTGATCTGCAGGACGCCCTCGTCCCCGGTGCTCCGCCACGACACGAAGATGCCGCCCCCGCGGGGGAGCGCCGACACGGCGTTGCCGGCGATGTTCGTGACGAGCTGCGCCATCCCACCGGTGTCGAGTCGGTACCGCGGTTCGACCGTGCCACCGCCGATGCCCGGCCCGGAACCGCCGACGGCGACGGGGGACTCGAGGTCGAAGTCGACCGTGATGTCCTTCGCCGAGGCGATCAGCCGGACGCGGTCGACGGCGGACATGACCTCGTCGCCGAGGTCGGACCACCCGGTGAGCGTCTGCTGCTGGCCGTCCTGGTCACGGCGTTCCGACTCCTCGATCCGGGAGAGCGCGAGCAGGTCGTTCGCCAGGCGGGACAGCCGCGCGACGCTGAGCTTCGCCCGTTCGATGTGGGCGGCGAGCGCTGCGGCGTCATCGCCGTCGAGCGAGGCGAGGTCGAGCTGGGTCGTCAGGATCGCCAGGGGCGTGCGGAGCTCGTGGCTGGCATCCGAGACCATCTGGCGCTCGCGCTCGGTCGCCTGGCGGGTGCGCGCGAGGAAGGCGTTGAGCGTCGTGGCGAGGGACGCCAGTTCGTCCTGGGCCGGGCCGACCGGCAGTTCCGCGCGCTCCGGGGCGACGGAGAGGCGTTCTGCTTCGCGGCGCATGCGGTTCACCGGGCGCAGGGCCGCGGTGGCGAGCGCCCAGGACGCGATTCCGAACGCGACGAGGATGGCCAGGCCCGTCAGCGAGAGCGTCGACGTGAGGTCGTCGACGACGATCGCCTCGGCCTGGGAGTTCCGGGCCGCGACGACGGTCCAGCGTCCGGCCTGGTTCACCGGGTGCTCGACGACGACGCGGTACTCCGATCCGGACACCCGGATGAGCGAGGTGCCGGCCTTCGTCGACGTCAGGCTGCCGAGCGCGCGTTCGACGCGCGGCGGCATGGTGGACAGCGCGATGTCGCCCGACGGCGACACCACCGCGACGAGCTGCGCGTTGCCGGGCGGGGACAGGTCCGGGTCGCTGTCGACCTCGAGCGTCGCGACGTACGGGTCGGCGTCCGCGTCGAGCAGGGTGCGCGTGGCACTCGCGACGACGCTGACCACCTGGAACCGCATGACGAGCACGAGCAGCACGATGACGACCGCGGCGATCGCGGTCGAGCCGATGGTGATGCGCGAACGGAGCGACAGCATCCGCAGCGGACGGATCAGACCGCGCCTCGGGGTGTCCGATCCGGAGGTGGGCAGGGGCCCGGTCACGCCCCGAGCAGGTCGAGCCGGTAGCCGCGGCCGCGCACGGTGGAGATCGCGACCGTGGCCTCGTGCGAGGTCAGCTTCTTCCGGAGGTACGAGATGTACTGCTCGACGACGTTCGGGTCGACGTGCTGCGAGCCGTCCCAGACCTCCTCGAGGATCTTCGGACGGTCGACCACGGTGCCGACCGAGCGTGCGAGCAGCCGGAGCAGGGCGAACTCGGTGGGGCTCACGGCGACCCGCTGGCCCTTGATGGTGATGCGGCGGGCCTCGGAGTCGATGCCGACGTCGCCGACCTCGATGGTGCGCGGGGCGCCGGCGGACTCGCGACGGCCGAGGGCGCGCAGGCGAGCGGTGAGCTCGGCGAACGCGAAGGGCTTCGTGAGGTAGTCGTCGGCACCGGCGTCGAGGCCGAACACCCGGTCGTCGACGGCGTCGCGCGCGGTCACGAGCAGGATCCGCACGGGGTCCTCGCGCTCGCGGATGCGCCGGGCGAGCTCGAAGCCGGACATGCCGGGCATCATCACGTCGACGACGGCGAGCTCGAACGCCTGCTCGCCGAGCGCGATGAGCGCTTCGACGCCGTTCTCGACCGCCGTGACGCGGTACCCCTCTGCCGCGAGCCCACGCTCCATGAGCGCGCGCATCTCGTCATCGTCCTCGACCACCAACAGGCGCATAGCGACCTCCTCGGACCCATCGTGGCATCGAACCGGCCGACCGGGGGCGTTCCGTCACCGAACTCGCTGAATCTCGTCACAGTGAACGGGCAGAACGGTCTGTCCCTCGTTCGTGGGACGTGAGGACTTCTTGCCTCCTTGCTAGGCTCGCGCTCCGGACGGCGCGTACCCGACGCTGCGTCCACAGGGGGCACCATGAACGACTCGCCGGACCACCCGGCCCTCGTCCGTCTGCGTGCCGAGCTCGACGCTGCCTGGAAGGGCATGGGCGTGCTCGGTGACATGGAGGACGTCAGCCGTGACCGCGTCGTCGCAGAACTGCGCGCCGCGGTCCCCGACGTCGCCAGTCGAGCCGCGCGTGCGGCGGGGACCGATGCCGCGGTCGCGGAGATCAACCGGTTCGCGGCGGCCGAGGTCGTCTCGACCGACACCGCCGTGCCGACGGCGACGATCTGGGACGACATCGTGCACTCCGCGGCTGAGGCCGCGAGCGCCGCACGCTGAGCGTGCCCGCGGGCGGCCGCGCGCCCGCCGCGCGCGCCCGCCGCGCATCGAGTGAGCAGAAGACGTCGAGTTCGTCGCGCGGACTCGACCATTTCTGCTCACTGAACGCGGGCAGTCGGACTGGAGGCGCGACCCACGTCAGCCGGTCTGCTCACGTGGGCCGCGCCTCCAGTCCGAATCGCGCGGAGCGTGACGTCGGCCGGGTACGCGCGGATCGGCTTCCTGCGGCGGGAGTCATGGGAGGACCGCGCGCTAGTCGTCCTCGCCGAGCAGCTCCTCGCGGACGCGTCGGATGTCCTCCAGGAGCGCCCCGATGAGCACCCAGTGCCGCGAGTTCGGCCGGATGACCTCGAGCGGCGCGGTGAGCGCGGGCTCCGCAGCGGACGCGACCGGCGACGAGACCGATGACCCGACCGACGACCCGACCGACGGGGCCACCGGGACCTCCGACGCCGCGACCCGCGCACTGAGCGCCCGGACGTCGGCCGCGATCCGAGCGACCTCGGTCGCGATGCTCCCCACCACCGGGTCCGCCCGGAGGTCCGGCGCGGTGTTGTCCTGGATCGCCCGCGTCATGCCGGTGACCCGCGTGACGAGGACGCGCAGGTGCTCGGTGACGACGATGTCCTCGTCGAGGATGGTGCGGTGCCGGCCGCCGCGCGGGTTCATCGTGAGGGACTCCCGGGCCGCGGTGAGCGAGGCCTCGGCGCGGGCGTGCTGCTGCCGGAGTGCCCGAGCCTGCAGCAGGGCCTCGTGCCAGCGGTCGTGGTCCCACCCCTCGGTGAGGCCGATCGCGACCCGTTCGAACGCGGCCGCGGTGTCCCGGGCGAGCCGGGCGACGGCGAGGTGCGCGGGGCCGAGCAGCACCGGCGGCACGATGACGGCGTTCACGATGAGGGCGACGATGGCGCCGAGGACGGTTTCGAGGATCCGGTCCGCCGAGTAGTTCGGCGTCACCACGCCCGCCGTGAGGACGAGCATCCCGCTGATGCCGACCTGGGTCGCCGAGGTCGGGGTGAGCCGGAGTGCCCACGCGATGAGGATCGCGAGCACGATGACGAGCAGCACGACCCACACGGTGTCGCCGAGCAGCAGGTGGAACCCGGTGGCGAGCACGACGCCGAGGACGACGCCGGCGCTGCGTTCGAGCCCCTTGACGAACGACTGGTTGATGCTCGGCTGGACGACGAGCAGTGCGGCGATCGCGGCGAAGGTCGGGAACGGTCCGTCGATGAGCACCCGGCAGAGCAGCACGGCGGCGACCACCGCGACCGCGGTCTTGACGACCTGCAGGAACGGCGTGCGACTGGAGCTGCGGAGACGCGCGACCGGGTTCACGACGACCACGCTAGCCACGGTCCGCGCGCCGAGCCGTGCACGAACGCGACGAAACCCGCCCCGTCCGGTTGACTGGTCTCGTGTGGCCCAACCATGAGCGCGTCATCCCGCAGGCCTTCGCCGGCTCCGGGACCTCCGTGGTGGCCGCACGCGCCCACTCCGTCGAACCGTCGGGGAACGGCTACCTCTACGGGTACGAGGTGGACACGGTCGACCGCAACGGTCAGCGTGCCACCGTCCTGACCTACGTCGACACCGGCGGGACCCACGACCAGAACAGTGCGATCGTGACGGATCCGTCCTCGGGGGAGCCCGTCTCGGTGTGGGCCTACCCGAACGACCCCGGGCTGCCGGTGCTGCCACAGGTGACGTACCGTGACGCCGTCGCCGAGCTCCTCACCACGCTCGGCATGCCCGTGACCGACCCGACCCTGACCGTCGCGGCGTACCGGCCGGGCAAGCGCGCCGTGGTCCGGGTGGACGCCGCCGAGGGGACCGTGTTCCTCAAGGTGGTCCGGCCGCACCGCGTCGGCCCGATCGAGAAGTCGCACGAGCAGTTCGTCGCGGCGGGGCTCCCGGTCCCGCGGGTGCTGTCCAGCCGTGGCGACGGCCTCCTGGTGCTCGAGCGCATCCGGGGCGTGCCCGCCGGCAGCCGCATCCTCGACATCGCCGACGACCCGCGCTTCGTGGCGTCCCTCGCGGCGCTCACCGGTCGGATCGCGACGGTGCCGATGACGCAGCAGGCACGCGCGGACGCGATGGACCACGCCGACTGGCACCGCCGGACCCTGGTCGCCGCGCTGCCGCAGGACGCCGAGGAGATCGACGGCCTCTACGACGCGATCGGCCGACGGTCGATCGGCTGGGCGACGGCGACGAAGCAGGTGGTGCACGGCGACCTGCACCTCGAGCAGGTGTTCGTCGACGAGGACGAGCCGTGGCGCATCTCCGGTCTGCTCGACATCGACACGGCGGGCTGGGGCTTCCCGGTCCGCGACATCGGCGCCGTGGTCGCGCACCTCGTCGTCACCGGGCTGTGGCACCGTTCGCGCGGCGACGCGGAGCGTGGTGCGGCGGCCGAGCGCCTCGCCGACGCGGTCGCGCGCGACTGGGTCGCGCGGAACCCCGACCAGGCCGACCGGATCGGCCCGGCGATCGGCGCGCAGCTACTCGCGCACGCCGGTGGCCAGGCGACGACCGGCTCGGCGAACGGGATCCAGACCGCGGAGCAGCTGCTGGCCGCGACGCAGGCCGCCCTCGCGGAGGCCGCCCCCGTCGTCCCGTCGGACGGGCTCGTCCGTCCGCGGTCCGCACCGTCGCTCTGAGGTCGCCAGACACGCCGCGTCTGCGGCATCGAGGTCGCGCGGACGGCCGCAGGGCGGCCCCGGCGGCGACAGATCGTGCGACCTGGGGAAGTGACCCATGCGGACGGGAGGCGCGTGGCGGGGTCGCACCGTGCCTCCCGTCCGCCAGGTGGTGGGGGAGACGGACTGGAGGCGCGACTCGCGCGGGTGTCGTCGAGTCGCCTCCGTCGGTGGTCGGGGAGTAAACTGGGCGCGCACGCACCGCGTTCCCGCGTGCCGCGTCGATTCCGGACGCAGCAGTCGGTCACTTGACCGACGTGGGAACCGGATCCGTGGTCGTCCCGAGGGGGCGTCACGTGCGTGTGACGGCGCTGGATCCCGGCGCGGACCGTCGCATCCGGCGCACACCCGGTGGCCGCGACGGAACGCCGCGTCAGGCCCCGGCACAGGACTTCCGCCCACGGGCGGCTCGCCCGCGATGAACGGGCGGAACAAGGAGGAGCGTTGGCTCGATCAGGCACCCGGCGAGCAGCCGGCGGGACGCGGACCGCGTCGCGCCGCACTCGGCCGCTCGACAACGACGGCGTCATCCCCGTCCTCGCCCGCGCCGTGCGCGAGGTCGAGGCGGCAGCGCAGCGTGGACCGCTCAAGGCGTCGAACCGTTCGAAGTTCCAGGCGGTCGCCCTGCTCATGCGCGAGGAACGCGCACGGGTCAAGGCCGACACGGAGCTCACCGATGCGCAGCGCGCGGAGCAGCTCAAGCGGCTCGACGGGGTCGCGACGATCCTGGCGAAGACCGCGGCACGCGACACGAGCGTCATCCAGCTCCTCACCGAGGAGGCGTCGGTCAGCGAGACCACCCGCACGGTCAAGCGCGACATGATGATCGCGGGCGGCATGGAACTGCAGCCCGAGGAACTCGTCATCGCGGCCGAGCCGTCCCCGACGGTCGAGAGCCCCGTGCGAGCGGTCGTCCCGCAGGCCGTCGTGTCTCGCCAGCTCGCGAACCCGTTCCTCCCGCCGGACTTCGCGCTCGCCGACCAGCCCGTGGCGCACCCTAGGCGTCTGGCGAACTGGGAGCTGTTCGGGCCGCTGTTCAAGTCGTTCGAGTACGGCGCGGGCGGGGGAGCGGCGACGATGCCGCTGCCGGAGCCCGCGACGCTGCACTCGAAGTCCGGCACCACGCTCATGAAGCACCAGGCGGAGCTCATCGCGGCGGCCGCGCAGGGACACCGCACGTTCCTGCTCGCCGACGAGCCGGGCCTCGGCAAGACCGCGCAGTCGCTGCTCGCCGCCGACGCCGCGAACGCGTTCCCGCTCCTCGTCGTCGTGCCGAACGTCGTCAAGACGAACTGGGCGCGCGAAGCATCGCGCTGGGTCCCGAACCGCACGTCGACGGTCATCCACGGTGACGGCGACGACCTCGACGGGTTCGCGGACATCGTCATCGTGAACTACGAGATCCTCGACCGGCACGCCGGCTGGCTCGGGGCCTTCGGGTTCAAGGGCATGGTCGTCGACGAGGCGCACTTCATCAAGAACAAGGACTCGCAGCGCTCGAAGTTCGTGCTGCAGCTCGCCGAGAAGATCCGGCAGCGCACGGCGCACCCGCTGCTCATGGCGCTGACGGGCACCCCGCTGATCAACTCGGTCGAGGACTTCCGCACCATCTGGGAGTACCTCGGCTGGATCGACGACAAGAAGCCCCGCGCGAAGCTCATGAACGAGCTCGAGGAGATCGGCCTCACCCCGGCCGACCCGGGCTTCTTCGTCGAGGCGCGCAAGGCCGTCATCGACCAGGGCATCGTCCGACGCCGCAAGGTCGACGTCGCCGCGGACATCCCGGCCCGCCGGATCGCCGACATCCCCGTCGAACTCGACGACGAGGTCGGTCGCTCCATCCGCGACGCCGAGCGCGAGCTCACCGCGAAGCTCGTCAAGCGGTACCACCAGGCGCTCGACGCCCGCACCGGCCAGGACCCGGTCGTCGGCATCGACCACAAGCTCGTCCGCCAGGTCGCCCGGTGGGAGCTCGAGGACCAGGATGCCTCGCCGACCGGGGAGAACGTGTTCTCGATGGTCCGGCGGATCGGCCGCGCCAAGGCCCAGCTCGCGGCGGACTACGCGGCGCAGCTCGCGTCGAACGTCGGCAAGGTCGTCTTCTTCGCGAAGCACCTCGACGTCATGGACCAGGCGGAGGAGGTCTTCGCACGTCGGGGCCTGCGCACTGCCACCGTCCGTGGCGACCAGACGCCGACGCAGCGCACCGCCGAGATCGACTCGTTCGTCAACGACCCCGACGTCGCCGTGATCGTCTGCTCGCTCACCGCGGCGGGCGTCGGTCTGAACCTGCAGGTGTCGTCCAACGTCGTGCTCGCCGAGCTGTCGTGGACGTCGGCCGAGCAGACCCAGGCGATCGACCGCGTGCACCGCATCGGGCAGGAGGAGCCCGTCACCGCGTGGCGCATCATCGCGGCGCAGACGATCGACACGAAGATCGCGGAGCTCATCGACTCGAAGGCGTCCCTCGCGGCCCGGGCCCTGGACGGCTCGGACGAAGAAGTCGTCGACTCGGGCGACATCCAGCTCGACGCGATGGCGGCGCTGCTGACCGAGGCGCTGGAGCGCGGCGGCCGGTAGGGGCTTCCGGGCTCGCCTGCGGCTGCTGCCGGCTAGCCTGCGGCTGCTGCCGGCTCGCCTGCGCACGTCCGCGCCCCGCTACAGACATCGCGCCCCGTTTGCACGGGGCGCGATGTTCGTTCGGGGGCGCGATGCGTCAGATGCGCGACTGGACCTCGGCGAGTGACGGGTTCGTCGCCGTGCTGCCGTCCGGGAACACGAGCGTCGGCACGGTCTGGTTCCCGCCGTTGACCTCGGCGACGAGCTCGGCCGTGCCCGGGGTCTGCTCGATGTCGACCTCGGTGTAGGGCACGCCCGCTTTGGTCATCTGGTTCTTCAGGCGCGCGCAGTAGCCGCACCAGGTGGTGGTGAACATCGTGACGGCGCCGGCCTCCGGCACGAACGCGTCGCGGGTGATCGTCTCGCTCATGGGCCCAGGGTAACTCGCTCACCTGGAGGCCTTGCGTTGCTTATTCGATATAGATAGGTTGAGCGCATGGAACCGATCCAGCGCGTGACCGCCCCCACGCTCGACGTGCTCGAGGCACTCCTCGCGACCGACGGCGCCGTGTGGGGACTGCTCGTCATCAAGGCCACCGGACGACAGGCCGGCACCGTCTACCCGATCCTCGAGCGGCTCGAGCGGCAGGGGTGGATCCGGTCCTCGTGGGACGACGACGCAGAGCGCTCGGGGCCGCGCCGACGGCTCTACGAGTTCACGGCCGACGGAGTCGAGGCCGCCCGGGCGCTGCTCGACGCGCGGCAGGCGGCGACCGACGCCGCAGCACGCGCAGCTCGTCCGGCGCGCCCGACCGGTCGGACGGTGACGTCGTGACCGCGCTCGATCGCTTCCTCGTCGGGGCGGCCGTCGCCGTCTCGCCCGCCGCCCACCGCGACACCCGTCGGGAGCAGTGGCTCGCCGATGTCCGGGATGCCCGGGAACTCGACCTCTCGCCGACCGCACTCGCGTTCGGCGCACTCACCACGGCGCTCTTCCACCGACGCGCCGGACACCGATCCACATGGGGGGAATCCATGACCGCAGCACCGCTCACCGTCCGTGCCACGCCGCACACCATCCCGACGATCCCGGTCCTGCTGACGCTCGCCGTCGTCAGCTTCCTGGGCGCGAGCCTCGGTCTCGGCCTCCTGCAGCGCTACAACGGCTACCCAGGCGGCACCCAGTCGGCCCTGCTGGTCTCGTTCTGCCTGACCGTCGTGCCAGGACTCGCCGTCGGTCTCAGCGTCATGCTGGCGACAGGGTCACCGCTCCGTCGCCGGACGATGGGTGCCCTGGTCGTGCTCGCGGTGAGCGTGCTCTGGTGGGCGATCGTCACCGGGTTCCTCGACCTGCCCACGCACCCGGCTCTCGCGCTGGGGATCATCGCCGGCGCGTGGCTCGCCGTCTGGCTCGTCGTGCTGCGGCGTCCTCGCTGGACCTGGTCGCTGCTGCTCCTGCCGATCGTGGCGTCGGTCGTGGTGTTCCCGTTGTCGAACGGTCTGTACGGAACGCAGCTCGCGTACTCCGTCAAGGCGGCTCTGGCCACGGCAGTCGACGCGGTGCCGTTCCTCGTCGCCGTGGCCGGTGCGGTGATCGCCGCCCGGTTCTCCACAGATGCACCCGCACCGGTCGAGGCGCACGGGGAAGCACTGGTAGACAAGAGCGCGTGAGTGACACGCACCTCGAGATCGAGCGCACCTACGACCTGCCCGAGGGAGGCGCCCTCCCCGACCTGATCGGTGTCGGCGGCATCCTCCGCACCGACCACCAGGAACCGTTCGAACTCGACGCGACCTACTGGGACACCGAGCGGTACGACCTCGTCGCCGCCCGGGTGACGGTGCGTCGCCGGACGGGTGGCCCCGACGCCGGCTGGCACATCAAGCGCGCAGCGTCCGACACGGTCCGGCACGAGCAGCACTTCCCGCTCACCGACGACGCCGACACCGTGCCGGACGAGGTCCTCGCCGCACTCTTCACCGAGCGTCGCGGTCGTGGCCTGCGTCCGGTCGTCCGGATCACCACCACCCGCACGGTCACCCGGCTGCTCGACGAGGACGGCGACCAGATCGCCGAACTCGCCGACGACCAGGTCGCCGCGCAGCGACTCGACGACGACGCCCCGGAGACGCCGCGCACCTGGCGCGAGGTCGAGGTGGAAACCGTCGGCGGCGTCGACCCGCAGGTCGCCCACGAACTCTTCGCCGCGCTCGACGGTCGCTTCGCGGCTGTCGGCGCCGGCCCCGCCGCCGTCTCGTCCAAGCTGGCACGTGGGCTGGCAGGCGCACCGGCACCGCGCCTCCAGTCCGCCGACAAGCCCGACAAGGGCACCGCGGCACGCGCGCTCGTGAAGCGACTCCGGAAGCTGCGTTCCACGTTGCTCGACCAGGAGGCACTGCTCCGGTCCGGTGGGCAGGCGGACCTCCGCGAAACGGCAGCCGCCGCCCTCGGGATCGCCGCGGTGATCGGGTCCTACCGGCCCGCGTTCCCGCCGACGGAGGACGTGGACCGCGCGGCGGAGGCCGCCGAGGGGCTCGCCGCCGTCACGGCACGTGCCGCGTTGGCCGAGTACCTCGTCGACGGGCTGCCCCGCGCCTCGACGCCGGCGCAGGACGCCCTCGTCGACGCCATGACCCGGGAGCGGATCCTCGCCGCGACCCGGGAGCGCCGTGCCGTGGCGGTGCGGGACGTCGTCGCGTTCCTCCACGGCGAACCGTTCCTCGAACTCCTCGACGTGCTCGACGACGCCGTCGAGCGGCCCGCGCCGACCGCGTGGGCCCTGCGGTCGCCGAAGAAGGTCGCACAGGACGTCTCAGCGGTCGAGAAGCCGCGTGTGCGCGAGCTCGTCCAGGACTCGGTCGGGGACGACGACGATTCGTCCGCGGTGCTCGACCGTGAAGCGACCGCGCGCGAAGCGACCGAGCTGGCCTGGCAGGCAGCGACCCGGGCGCGGATGGCCATGGACGTCCTCGGTGACGACGCCTTCCCGCACGCACTGTGGAAGCGCATCGGCGACGCTGCGGACGTGCTCACCGAGCGGGTGCGCTCACTGCACGCGCTCGACGTGCTCCGGGTGCACTCGGGCATCGCCGAGCGCGGTGGCGAGGGGACGTTCGGGTACGGCGTCCTCGCGGGCGACCGAGTCCGTCTGGCCGAAGAGTCCTACGACGAGGCGGTGCACGCGCTCAACCGCGTGTGAACGCGCGGCCCGCTGACGAGCGTGCGGCGCGCGTTCGACGCGCGCCGCACGCTCGTCAGGCGGACTCGTCGTCCGCCAGGCCGAGGACGTCGAGCAGCCACGCGAGCTCGAACGCCCGCTCCTTCCACGAGTCGTACCGGCCGCTGACGCCACCGTGTCCGGCGGCCATCTCGGTCTTGAGCAGGACGGGCGCGCCGACCTCGCGCAGCTTCGCCGTCCACTTCGCGGGCTCGACGTAGAGCACACGGGTGTCGTTGATCGAGGTCACCGCGAGGATCCTCGGGTACTGCACGTCGGACCGGACGTTCTCGTAGGGGGTGTACTCGCTCATGTAGCGGTAGACCTCGGCGTCGTGCAGCGGGTCGCCCCACTCGTCCCACTCGATCACGGTGAGCGGGAGGTCGGGGTCGAGGATGCTCGTCAGCGCGTCGACGAAGGGCACGGCGGCGAGGATGCCGGCGAAGCGTTCGGGAGCGAGGTTCGCCACGGCGCCCATCAGCAGGCCTCCCGCGCTGCCGCCCTCGGCGACGAGCCGGTCGGCGCTGGTCCGGCCGGACTCGATGAGGTGCGACGCGACCGCGACGAAGTCGGTGAAGGTGTTCTTCTTCGTGAGGGTCTTGCCGTTCTCGTACCAGTGCCGCCCCATCTCGCCACCGCCGCGGACGTGCGCCACCGCGAACACCACACCGCGGTCGAGCATCGACAGTCGCATGACGCTGAACCCCGGGTCGATCGAGTGCTCGTACGACCCGTAGCCGTACAGGTGCAGGGGCGCCGGTCGATCGGTGTCGACGGCGTCACGACGCCAGACGAGCGAGATCGGGACGCGCGTGCCGTCCGTCGCGGTCGCCCAGTCGCGTTCCTGCACGTAGTCGGCGGGGTCGTACCCGCCGAGGACGGGCTGGCGCTTCAGGACGGTGACCTCGCCGGTCGCGAGATCGAGATCGCTGATCTCGGACGGCGTGACGAACGAGGTGAAACCGATGCGGAGGGTGGGCTGGTCCCACTCGGGGTTCCCACCGAGTCCGGCGGAGAACAGGGCTTCGTCGAAGGGGACCTCGTGCGCGTCACCGTAGCCGTCGCCCTCGATCGGGATGATCGCGACACGGGGGAGTGCCTCGGACCGGTACTCCAGCGCGAGGTGACCGGCGAAGGCGTCCACCGACTCGATGCGCCGCTCGGTGTGGTGCGCGACGACGACGCGTCGGTCCCGCTCGGACATCGGGTCGTCGGCGGGGACGTCCACGAGTTCGAAGTTCTCGGCGCCGTCGTTGTGGAGCACGAGGAAGCGGTCGCTGCCGCCGACGATCGCGTGCTCGATCTCGTACTCGACGCCCTCGCGCCGCGGCCACACGATCTGGAACTCGCCCGTGGGGTCTGCGGCGTCGAGGACGAGGGCCTCGGACGTGATCTTCGAACCGAGCTCGATGACGATGTACTGCGACGACCGGGTGACGCCCACGCCGACCCAGTAGCGGTCGTCGGGTTCCTCGAACACGACGACGTCCTCGGCGGCGGTGCTGCCGACGGTGTGTCGCCAGATCCGGTCCGGACGCCAGGAGTCGTCGACGGTCGGGTAGAACACGTAGCGACCGGACGGGTCGAAGGTCGCACCGGCGCCGGTGTTCGGGATCTCGTCCCCGAGGTCGGCGCCGGACGTGAGGTCGCGGACGTGCAGGGTGTACCGCTCGTCGCCTTCGACGTCGATGCCGTAGACGAGCCGGGTGCCGTCGTCGCTGATGTCGTAGGTGCCGAGGGAGAAGAACTCGTGCCCGTCGGCGAGGGCGTTGCCGTCGAGGACGACGTGCTCGCCGGGGAGCGTGGCCTCGCCCTCGACCACCGCGGGCGGCGTCCAGTCGTCGGGGCCGCTGATCGGGGCACGGCAGTGCACGCCGTACTGGCTGCCCTCGGACGTCCGGGTGAAGTACCACCAGTCGCCCATCCGCACCGGCACGGAGAGGTCGGTCTCCTGCACGCGGTCCTTGACCTCGGTGAAGATCCGGTCACGCAGGGCACCGAGGTGCGCGGTCGCCGCGTCGGTGTGGGCGTTCTCGGCCTCGAGGTAGGCCAGGGTGTCGGGTGATTCCTTGTCCCGCAGCCACTCGTAGTCGTCGACGAAGTCGATGCCGTGGTGGGTCCGTGTCACGGGCCGCTTGGCGGCGGTGGGCGGGGTGGCCTGGGCGTGCTCGCTGCTCACCACCCCACCCTATTCGCCCGTTGCAGGACGGCGGCCCGGACGCGATCGCCGAACGCCGCGAGCTCGTCGGCCAGCGCGACGACCACCCACGCACGGTTCCGCCGGCGTTCGGTCACCGCGCGGAGCACTCCGCGCCGGCAGAGGTCCGCGGCGACGGTGTCGACCGCTGTGTCGTGGTGCAGTCCGGCCGCACGGAGGCCGTCCGCCAGGCGGTCCTCGGTCAGGATCGGATCGTCCCCGATGACGGAGCGCACCGTGGGGCCCAGTCCGGCGGATGCCTCGGCGAGCAGCAGCGCGGTGAGGGTGGCCTCGTCGCAGACGGTGCCGACGGCGATCGCGAGGTCGCGGATCCACGCGTCGACCCGGCCGTCCCGGTACCGCTCCAGGTGCCAGAAGTACCGGTCCTGTTCTGCGACGAGTGCGGTGGCGACCGGTACGGTCAGCACCCGTGTGATGCCGCGCCGACGCAGGACCGCGCCGACCAGGGCCCGCCCGATCCGCCCGTTGCCGTCGGTGAACGGGTGGATCGACTCGAACTGCGCGTGCCCGATCGCGGCCTGCGCGACGGGGTGCAGGTCGTCACGGTGGAGGAACGCGAACAGGTCGTCCATGAGTGCCGGGACGAGTTCGGGCGGTGGGGGAACGTGACGTGCGAGCCGGGGTGTGACGCCCCCGCCGATCCAGTTCTGCACGTCGCGGTACCGGCCGGCGTACCGACCGTCGACCGGGTCGTCCCGCATGAGTGCGCGGTGGGCGTCGAGCACCGCGGTCGGCGTGATGGTTCCGGAGCCGGCCGACGAGACCAGCCGTTCGATGGCGTCCCCGGCACGCACCACAGCCACCGCGCTCGTGTTCGCGCGGACGCCGACCACGGCACGGGCGACGTCGTCGAGGGTCGCCGATTCCTGCTCGATGCGGGAGGACGCGACGGCCTCGGTCCGGTCGAGTGCACCGCCGAGCGCCCCGAGGTCCGCGCCGTGCCGCTCGTCCAGCTCCGTCAGCGCCGTGGCGGCGCGGTCGAGCAGCGCCTCGGTCTCGCGATCGGGGACCCACGTGGCGCCGGCGATGCACGGCGGGATCGAGGTGCTGATCGAGGTCGTCCGACGATCGTGACGGGGAAGGCGGACGCTGCTGCGCCACGGCCCCGTGCGTGTGGTGTGCGCGGGCCAGGGATGCTCGTCGATCGGCATGCTTCCTCCGGGTGGCGTGGACGTCGTGGTCCGGCGACCGTAGGAGACCCACGCCCGCGCACGCCAGGAATCGGCATGTTGTATGCATGACAGAGATGTCGGCTCATCTCGATACCGTGGTGACATGAGCAACTCCTTCGTCGTCACCAACGCGCACGTGGTCCCTGTCTCCGCCCCCGAGTTCGACGGCACGGTCGTCGTCGAGGACGGCACGATCACGGCCCTCGGCCCGGACGTCACGCCGCCCCCGGGGCTCGAGGTCGTCGACGCCGCTGGTGCGTGGCTCGTGCCCGGCTTCGTCGAGGCGCACGGGCACGTCGGCATCCACGAGGAAGCCAACGGCGAAGCGGGCAACGACACGAACGAGATGACCGGCCCGAACATGGCCGGCGTCCGGGCGATCGACGCGATCGACATCGACGACGAGGGTTTCCGCGACGCCCTCGCCGGCGGCATCACCTCGATCGTCGTCAAGCCCGGGTCCGGCAACCCGATCGGCGGCCAGAGCGTCGCGATCAAGACCTGGGGCGGGCGCACGATCGACGAGCAGCTCATCTCGGACTCGGTGAGCATCAAGAGCGCGCTCGGCGAGAACCCGAAGCGCGTGTACGGCGGCAAGGGACAGACGCCGTCCACCCGTCTCGGGGTCGCCAAGATCATCCGCGACGCCTTCGTCGAGGCGCGGAACTACCGCGCCGCCCGTGACGCCGCCGCGGCGAAGGACGAGCCGTTCGCCCGCGACCTCACGAAGGAGACCCTCGTCCGCGTCCTCGACGGCGAGCTCGTGTGGGACCAGCACACCCACCGCCACGACGACATCGCCACCGCGATCCGCCTGTCCGAGGAGTTCGGCTACCGCCTCGTCGTCAACCACGGCACCGAGGCGCACAAGATCGCCGACGTCCTCGCCGAGAAGGACATCCCCGTCATCTACGGCCCGCTCTTCACGAGCCGCTCGAAGGTGGAGCTCCGCGACCGCGGCATCCCGAACCTCGCCACGATCGCCGCCGCCGGGGTCCGTGTCGCCATCACCACGGACGCCCCCGTCGTGCCGATCAACATGCTCGTCGACCAGGCGACCGCCGCCGTCAAGGAGGGCCTGCCGCGCCAGACCGCGCTCGAGGCGCTCACCACGAACCCGGCCGAGTTCCTCGGGTTCGGTGACCGCGTCGGTCGTCTCGCCGAGGGCTACGACGCCGACCTCGTCCTCTGGGACGGTGACCCGCTCGACGCCACCAGCCGCGCGATGCGCGTCTGGATCGACGGCAAGTCCGTCTTCACCTGGGCCGACGGGACGGGCGTCACCACGCCGCGTTGGTAGCGACCGCCGACGGACGGGAGGCACGGTGCCAGCTGGCGCCGCGCCTCCAGTCCGTCATCTGATCACCTGATCAGACCTCGCGCGCCAGGAGGAAGTCGTTGATCCGGGTGGTGAGCCCGGCGTCGATCGCCCGCTCGTTCCCGTTCACCGCACGGATCGGGGCCGCCTGCCGAACGCTCGACACGAGCCAGGCCGCGTCCGCCGCGTGGAAGTCGTCGAGCGTGACGAGTTCGTACGCCGTCTCGATGCCCGACTCCTCGGCGAACCGGAAGACGTCCGCCTGCGTGGTGCCCGCGAGGATCCCGATGTCGGTGCGCGGCGTCACGAGCCGACCGCCGACGGAGAGGATCAGGTTGGCGCGGGTGCCCTCGAGCACGTAGCCGTCGGTGGAGACGAAGACGGCATCGTCCGCGCCGCGGCGGGCCGCCTCGCGCAGGGCCGCCATGTTCACCGCGTAGGACAGCGTCTTCGCGCCCTGCAGCAGCCACGGGGAGGTCCGCTCGACGTCGTGCCGGTAGCCCCGGTCGAGCGTGACGACCGAGATCCCCTCGGTGCGCGCAGCGGTCGAGTCGCCGGACGGCGCGGCGTACACCCAGCCGGTCGGCCGGTCGGAACCCTCGACGCCACGGGTGAGGACGGTCTTCACCATCGCCTCGCGGACCGGGTCCAGCTCGGCGCACACGGCCTCGATCGCTCGGCGCCAGGCGTCCACGTCGGGGGCGGGCAGGTCGAGCATCCGCGCCGAGCGCTCGAAGCGGGCGAGGTGCGGCTCGACGGCCTGCGGGTGCCCGTCGACGACGGTGATCGTCTCGAAGACGCCGTCGCCGCGGATGATGCCGAGGTCCTGCACCTGGATGTGCTCCTCGAGCGGCCCGGCGAACGTGAAGGCATCCGCGGCGGGGTCGTGCGGTGCAGCGTCGCGCGAGGGCTGGTTCAGGACGGCGAGGACGGTTTCGGTCATGTCCCCATCCAACCGCAGCCCGGCCGGGAAGGACCTAGCCGGCCTCGGGCAGAGCGCCCAGGAGCTTCCACACCGCCGGGGTCAGCTCCGGGTGCTGCAGTGCGATGCGCCGCAGCCGGTGGTACTCCTCGCCGAGGCGGGTGCCCTGGCCGGACGCCGGGTGCATGGACCACTGCGCACTCCGCTGCCCGATCGCAGCGTCGAGCTCGACGGCGTCCGCGCGGAGGATGAGGACGACCTGCTCGTCGATGGTGGGGAGCGTCGGCATGAACTCCCACGGGTCCTCGCCCTGGCGGCTCCGGTGCTCGACGAGCATCGAGATCTCCTCGGCGGCCTCGGCACGCAGCACTTCGAGGCTGCGCCCCGCCCTGCGAGACTCAGCCATGATGCCCCCGCAGCACGCCTGCCATGGAAAAAGCCTACGCCAGAACTTCGGCCAGACTTGACGCGTGAACCCGCGCGACGAGAGCAAGTCCCAGCACCCCGCCGTGGTGGTCGTCTACCTGGTGCGCGACGGGGCGCACGGTGCCGAGGTGCTCCTCGGCGAGAAGCGGCGCGGCCTCGGCACGGGCCGCCTCGTCGGCCCCGGCGGCAAGCGGGAGCCGGGGGAGTCCGCGGTCGAGACCGCGGTACGCGAGGTCGCTGAGGAGGTCGGCCTGCGGATCGAGACGGACGACCTGGAGGCGCGGGGCACGTTGGACTACAAGTTCCCGTACCGTCCGTCCTGGTCCCAGGTCTCGGACGTCTTCGTCTGCCGCCGCTGGCAGGGCAACCCGTCGGGCAGCGACGAACTCGAGCCCCGGTGGATCCCGGTCGAGGCCGTTCCGTACGACGCCATGTGGGACGACGCGAAGTACTGGCTGCCGGGGGTGCTCCGCGGGGGATCGGTGCGGGCCCGCTTCACGTTCGCCGAGGACGACGCGACGGTGTCGGGCTACACCGGTACCGGGGTCGAACCCCCGGCCTAACGGGTCTGGGTGCGGGTGCTGCCGGTGCGGGCTTCCTCGGCGGCGGCCATCACCTCGGCGTCACCGCTCCGGCCACCGAGCGGGCGGACGAAGAAGTCGATGATGCCGAAGACGATCGCGCCGACCATGGCGAACATCGCCCAGCCCACGAACAGTCCCGCGACGTTCCGGCCGTCAGCGGGTGCGAGGAGCACGCTCGCGGCGTAGAAGCCGACCGTCAGCACGAGGAACACGACGACGACGGTGACGAGGACGCGGTGCCAGGCGATGCGGGGGTTCATGCCTCCAGGATACCCGCCGGCCCGGGACGTCACTGGTCGCGGGCAACCGACGATGCACGTGCACCGTGCGACACCACGCTCGTCGATCGACGCGTGCGGTGTCGGTGGATGCGCGTGCACTCGATGCGTTCGTACCGTTCGACATTGCGCCGGTCGATCGACGCGTGCCATGTCGAACATCGGGCGTCAGCAGGCCGCCCGCGTCCGCGGCGTCAGCGGTCCGCGTGGCGACCGTGCGGGCGCCCGTCGTCCGCGTCGCGACCCGACGCGTCGGACCGGACCGGGGTCCGTGAACCGTCCACGCGGGGGACGGGACGGGTCCGTGGGCCGGTTCCCGCGCCTCCAGGCCGTTGCACCGGACCGGTGCGGTCCGCGCCACGCACCACGGGGATGCGCCCGGTCGGGGTGGTCTCGGTCTCGAGGCCGTCGCGGCCGCCCATGAAGACGTCGCCGTTCGCGCGGTCGTCCTCCCAGTCGGCGTCGTGCAGCACGCTCAGGGTGCCGGTCTCCGTCGAGGTCAACCCGTGGCGCTCGAGCTCGGCGTCGCGCTGCGTGCCGAGGAACTCGCGGTTCGCGGTCTGGGCGTCCTGGAACATCGTGGTGCGGCCGGTGACGATGGCGCGGATGCGGCGGCGCTCCCACCACATCTTGCCGAAGTACATGAGCACGAGTCCGGCGCCGGCGTAGCAGGCCATCGTGATGAGGCCGCGCGAGTACGACGGGCCGACGCCGTAGATCTGGTGCTTGATCATGTCGACCATGCTCGAGCCGACGACCACGTTGTTGAGCCACGCGAAGGGCTCCGGCATGAACCACTTCGGGTACGCGCCACCGGACGAGGGCATCGACAGGAAGACGAAGCAGATCATGGCCGGTGCGGCGATGAAGCGGCCGACGAAGTAGCTCAGGCCGTTGACCGCCAGGCCGATCGCGACGATCCAGCCCCAGGCGATGAGGACGAGCTCGATCCAGTGTCCGTGGATCGCGCCGACGACGGGGCCGGCGAGCGTGTTCGTGATGAGCGAGATCACGAGGCCCCCGACGACGATGACCGCCATCCGGGTGCGGTGCCGGAGCGGGCCGCCCATGATGCCGATGAACATCGCGACCATGTAGCCGCCGATGCACCACGCGAGCATGACGTACATGGCGACGGTGCCGTACTCGTCCCAGGCGGGGAGGGGTGCGAGCTCGGTGACGGTCGGCGCGGCCACCCCGATGCCGGTCAGGACGGTGCTCAGCGTCACGGGGACGAGCGAGGCGACCTGGAACTGGTGCGCCGTGGCCTTGAAGACCTCGTTCGTGGACGGGTCGTACGCGACCGCCATGGTGCCGGCGAGGACGTCGCGCTTCGCCTGCGCGAGGGAGTCGTAGGTGTGGAAGAGGTACTCGCCCGGGAGCGCCTTGTCCATCGCCGCGACGAGGGTCGGATCGCTGCCGACGAGGGCGATCGGGACGTCGTGCGGGTGCGGGGCGTGGAACGCGAAGACGTAGCAGAGGCAGAAGCCGACGATGAAGAAGAGCGGCATCCAGAGCTGCAGGCCGATGAGCTGCAGCGAGGGGTGGAGCGTGCCGAACCAGCGTCGGTAGCGGCTGATCCGCTGTGGCTCCGGGACGGGGGCCTGGCGAACGCGGGCGCTGCCGCCGCTGCCACCGCTGCCGGTACGGCCCGGGCGGGTGCCGGCGACCGGGGCACCACGTCGGGGCTTCGATCCACCCCGGGTGGAGGGGCGCGTCGCACGCTGCTTCGGAGCGGGGTTCTGCCGCGGCCCACCATCACGATCCGGGAGGTCGTTGTTCCTGGGGACGTCGTTCCGCGGCGTGCTCACTCGGCGTAGCGCTCCTGTTCTGGGTCGGGCCGCCAGGATACGCCCGGAGGGCCGCACGCGCGCTGGGCGGCTCGGACGCTCAGGACCGGCTGCGGGAGGCCTGCGCGGAGTCCATCGCGAGCTCCTCCGCGTCGAGCGTCACGAGCACCCGGCGCATGACCTCCTCGTCGAGGTTCCCCTTCTCGCGTTCCTCGAGCACGATCTCCCGACGCCGGTCGAGCAGCTCTCGCCGGATGTCCTGGATCTGCGAGCCACGGAGACGGACCGGGGCGTTGCGCTCCTCGTCCTCCTCTTCCTCGGCGTCGCGGCGGAACGTCTCGGCCTGGCGTTCGAGTCGGGCCTTCAGCCGGTTCACCACGGAGTCGACGGCCTCGGTGCCGAACTGCTGCGCCCAGTCGGGGCGACGCTTCTCGAGCAACTCGATCGCAGCCTCGGTGGTGCGTTGGTTGAGCCGCATCTCGCTGCGGATGTCCTCGTCGTCCTCGGCCGGGTCCTGCACCTTGAGGGAGCGGATGACGAACGGCAGCGTCAGGCCCTGGAGCAGCAGGGTGCCGACCGTCACGATGAACGCGATCACGAAGATGGTGTCCTGCGCCGGGATCTTCGTCGGGCTGGCGACGACGGACACCGCGGCGGCGAGGGTGACCACGCCGCGCATGCCCGTCCACGAGATGACCGTGAGCTCCCGCCAGTTGAGCTTCGGCTCGGCCGAACCGCGCATCCACCGCAGCGATGGGTGCCCGCGGGACAGGCGGATGCGCAGTGGTCGGAACCACCGGCCGTTGAACCGGTTCCGGACGTACGACTCGAAGATGAACAGCGGCCGCACCAGGATCACGACGACGAGCACCACCCCCGCGGCCGTGAGCGTCTGCGCCAGACTGCGCTCGCTCTCGACGAGGTCCTGCACGACGGTGTTGAGCTGCAGGCCGATGAGGGCGAAGACGAACCCCTCGAGGATGACGTCGATGCTCGTCCACAGCGGGCGTTCCTGGAGTCGGGTGGCGTAGCCCTCCTTCGGCGAGTTGTAGCCGATGTAGAGGCCGGCGGTGACGACCGCGATGACCCCGGAGCCGGAGAGGTCCTCGGCCAGGATGTACGCGACGAACGGCAGCAGGATGCTCATGATCGTCTCGACCACGGGGTCGCTGATCCGCATCCGGATCCAGTGCACGAGCACCCCGAGGACGATGCCGACCGCGAGACCGACTCCGATCGCGAGCCCGAAGATCCCGAGGTCCTGCCACACCGTGAGCGAGGTGCCGGCGATGATCAGCGTGAACACCCGCACCAGGGTCAGCGAGGCCGCGTCGTTGATCAGGCTCTCGCCGGAGAGCACCGTCATCACCCGTCGGGGGAGACCGAGCTTCCGACCGATCGCTGCGGCCGACACGGCGTCCGGCGGGGCCACGATGGCGCCGAGCAGGATCGCCGCCGGCAGCGTCATGTCGGGGATGAGGAAGTACGCGACCACGCCGACCGCGAGCGCGGTGATGATCACGAGGAAGATGCCGAGACGGCGGATCTGCTTGATGGACTGCCGGAAGCTCTGCCACGACACGTCGAGGGCGGCCGAGTAGAGCAGCGGCGGCAGGATCAGCGTCAGGATGACCTCGGAGTCGATCTCGATCGGCGGGAGTCCCGGCAGGAACGACGCCGCGAGCGCGACCGCGGTCACGAGCAGCGGAGCGGGCAGCCCCTTCGCCCGAGCGAACCCCGTCACCGCGAGCGATCCGACCAACAGGATGAGGAGCTCGACGGTGTCCATCCGTACATTCTCCCATCGGCATGGTTCGAATGCTGAACGACTCTGAAGGTCCGGTGAACAACAGGTTTCCGACAGGGTTTGCCCTCGGGGCGTCTGATGGGGAACACTGGCCCGCGGTGGACATCACACTCATAGTCGTCCTGGTCATCGCGTTGGCCCTCTTCTTCGACTTCACAAACGGTTTTCACGACACCGCCAACGCGATGGCGACACCGATCGCCACCGGGGCCATGAAGCCCAAGGTGGCCGTCACGGTCGCCGCGGTGCTCAACCTCGTCGGTGCGTTCCTCAGCACCGCCGTCGCGACGTCGATCTCGCACGGCCTCATCAACGAGGGGCCCGGCGGTGTGGCGATCTCGCCCGAGATGATCTTCGCGGGCCTCATCGGCGCGGTCGTTTGGAACATGATCACGTGGCTGCGCGGGCTGCCGTCGTCGTCCTCGCACGCGCTGTTCGGTGGGCTCATCGGTGCCGCGATCGTCGGTGCCGGGTTCAACGCGGTCAACTACGCGGCCCTGCTGACGGTGGTGATCATCCCGGCCTTCCTGTCGCCGGTGATCGCGGCGCTGGTGTCCTTCCTGTCGACCCGCATCGCCTACCGGATCACCAAGCGCCCGGTGTTCCCGAACGAGCGCGGTGGCTTCCGCATCGGTCAGATCTTCACGAGCTCGATGGTGTCCCTCGCGCACGGCACGAACGACGCGCAGAAGACGATGGGCGTCATCACCCTCACCCTCATCGCGTCGGGTGCGCAGTCGTCGAACCAGGGCGTGCAGTTCTGGGTCGTCGTCGCCTGTGCGCTCGCGATCGCCCTCGGCACCTACACCGGTGGCTGGCGCATCATCCGCACGCTCGGATCGGGCATCACCGAGATCCGCGCGACGCAGGGCTTCGCGGCCGAGGCGTCCACCGCCGCGACGATCCTGGCGTCGAGCCACCTCGGCTTCGCGCTCTCGACCACGCAGGTGTCCTCCGGCTCGATCATCGGCGCCGGGCTCGGTCGCCGCGGGTCGAAGATCCAGTGGTCGACCGCCGGCAAGATCGTCATCGCCTGGTTCATCACCCTGCCGGCGGCGGCCGCGGTCGGCGCGGTGGCCTCGGGCATCGCGCGCCTCGGGGTGACCGGTCTGGTCATCGACGCGCTCGTCGGTGCCGCCGTGATCCTCGGCCTGTACCTCTGGTCACTCCGCAAGCCGCACGAGCAGGCCGCCGCGATCGAGGTCGACGTCGCCGCGAACGCGGTCTTCACCCGCAAGGAACTCCGCGACCTGCAGCGCAAGAAGCGCGCGGAGAACGTCGCCGCACGCCGTGCCGAGCTGAGCCGGGAGCGCACGCTCCGCCGGATGGCCGGCCGCAAGGGAGGTCGTCGCTGATGCGTATCGGGATTGACTTGCGCTGCTTCGCCTTCCGCACGGAGAGGGGCGCCTGATGGGCATCGACTGGTTCGCGTTCCTGACCGTGGCGATCGTGTCGCTGATCGGTGCGTGCTTCGTGGTCACCGTCTACTCGATCGGCCTGCGCTTCTGGAGTGCCGCCGACACCCGCGCGGGCAAGTTCACCGTGAAGGACGACGGCACGATCGGTCCGGCGACCGTCGGGTTCCCGCACCCGTCGAACGTCACGGCGGCGGTGCGCTGGTTCCGCACGCTCTCGGTCGTCTGCTTCGCCGTCTGCGGCGCAGCCGTGCTCTACGGCATCTACCTGATCGTCCCGCAGTTCCACTGACGGCGATGCGCGCCCTGGGCGCGACCCCCTGACGGCCTGGAGGCGCGGTGCCAGCCCGCACCGCGCCTCCAGGCCGTCACCGCGTGCGTCGTCGGGCCGCGCGTCAGTGAGCAGGGATCGTCGGGTTCCACGCGTGGACCCGACGATTCCTGCTCACTCGTCGGGCGGGCGAGAGCCGCGACGCGCCCGCACACGCCGGGGCCGGGACCCGACCGGCCGGACGGGCTACCCTCGTGGGCGTGACCGGCAACGAAGCAGCACAGACCCACGAGCGCGCCCAGACCCGCACCGAGACCGACTCGCTCGGCTCGCGGGAGGTCCCGGCGGACGCGTACTGGGGCATCAACACCCTCCGCGCGCTGGAGAACTTCCCGATCACGTCGGTGCCGATCGCGGTGTACCCGGACCTCATCGAGGCCCTCGCCACCGTGAAGCAGGCCGCCGCCCGGGCGAACAAGGCGATCGGGGTGCTCGACGCCGAGCGGGCCGACGCCATCGACCGCGCCGCGCAGGAGGTCCGGGACGGTCGTCTTCGCGACCAGTTCGTCGTCGACGTCGTGCAGGGCGGGGCGGGCACCAGCACGAACATGAACACGAACGAGGTCCTGGCGAACCGGGCCCTCGAGCTCCTCGGCCGCGAGAAGGGCGACTACGGGTACCTGCACCCGATCGACCACGTCAACCGCAGCCAGTCCACGAACGACACCTACCCGACGAGCGTGAAGCTCGCGATGATCTTCGGCGTGCAGCGGTTGACCGAGCAGCTGTCGCTCCTGTCCGACGCGTTCGCCGAGCGGGGGCGTGCCTTCTCCGACGTCCTCAAGATCGGCCGCACGCAGCTGCAGGACGCGGTGCCGATGACGCTCGGCCAGGAGTTCACCGGGTTCTCGCACACCATCCAGGAGGACGTCGTCCTGCTCCGCACGGTCATGCCGCTGCTGGCGGAGACGAACCTCGGGGCGACGGCGATCGGCACGGGCATCACGGCGGACCCGCAGTACCGCGACGAGGTCCGTCGGCAGCTCCAGGTCGCGAGCGGCCTCGACATCGTGACGGCCCCCGACCTCATCGAGGCCACGAGCGACGCCGGCGCCTTCATGACCCTCTCCGGCACCGTGAAGCGCAGCGCGGCGAAGCTCTCGAAGATCTGCAACGACCTGCGGCTGCTCGCGTCGGGGCCGCAGGCGGGGCTGGGCGAGATCACCCTCCCGGCTCGCCAGGCGGGGTCGTCGATCATGCCCGGCAAGGTCAACCCGGTGATCCCGGAGGTGGTGAACCAGATCGCGTTCGCCGTCGCCGGTGCGGACACCACCGTGACCATGGCGGCCGAGGGCGGTCAGCTGCAGCTCAACGCCTTCGAGCCGATCATCGCGCACTCGATCATGCAGTCCCTGCAGTGGATGGCGAACGGCTGCGCGACGCTCCGGGACCACTGCGTCGTCGGCATCGAGGCGAACGAGGCGAAGCTCGCGGCGCAGGTCGACACGAACGTCGGGGTCGTCACTGCCCTCACGCCGTACATCGGCTACGCGGCCGCTGCGTCGATCGCGCACACGGCGTTGACGACCTCGACGCCGATCGCCACGCTCGTCATCGCCGCGGGGCTGATGGAGGAGGACCAGGTGCAGCGGGTGCTCAGCCCGGCGCGGCTGTCGGGCATCGAGCTCGCGACCGGGGCGATCCCCGTCGTCACCGAGGAGATGCTCGACGCTGCGGCCCGGGAGACCCGGCGCGACTGACGGCGCGGCGCCCGGCACGTGCCACTCGCACCGTGCGAGGCCGCCCGACGGTGCGAGGTTCCGGCCAGTGTGCGAGGCCGCGCGGGTCCCACGCTGCGCGGAACCTCGCACACTGCGGGCTACCCCTCGCACCGTGCGCGGCACGTACGGCGCGAGCGCGCTACGGCAGCGGGGCCTCGCCGGCCCGCACCTGCTGGGACATCTCCCGCAGGTGCTCCCGCTGCTCCTCCGACTCGGGCGACTCGCCATCGTCGATGCGCTGCATGGCCGCGGTCCGGACGTGGTGGGCGGCCGCGATGTCCGCGTCCCGCCAGCGCGCGAGCGTGAAGTTCCTCGTGACGTCCCGGAGCGGCAGGCGGATCGACTCGTCGGCCTCGATCCCCGCGAGCAGCTGCCGCATCCGGATCACCTCGGAGTCGAGCTCCCCACCGACGACCAGCACGAAGTTCGAGATGTACAGGTACACGAGCAGCAGGATCGCGCCACCGAGCCAGCCGTACGCCTTGTTGCCGCCACCGATGGTCTCGACGTAGATCGAGAACCCGAGCGTCGCCATCGCCCAGGTCACGATCGCGAACCCGGCGCCGGCGGACACCCACCGCAGCTGCGGCGTCTTCACGTTCGGCGTCGCGTAGTAGAGCACGGCGACCATCACCACGAGGTCGGCCGCGAGGACGGGCCACTTCACCACGTTCCACACGTCGTCGATCCACGGTGCCCATCCGAGCTGCCGGATGACCGCGGCGGAGATCGTCGGGGTGCCGAGCAGGATGACGATCGCGATCGCACCGCCGGCCATGACGAGCAGCGTGACGAGGAGCATCATGCTGCGGAACTTCCAGATCCGGCGCCCCTCCTCGACCTCGTACGCGGTGTTCATCGCCCGGCCGAACGCGGTCGCGTACCCGGACAGCGACCACAGCGTCAGGACGACCCCGGTCGAGAACCCGAGCCACGGGTTGTCGAGCGTGAGGAGCTGTCGGAGCGGACCCTCGAGGTGCTGCGCGGTCTCGGGGCGCACGATGAACCCGAGCACCTCGATGATGTCCGACAGGCTGTCGCCCTGCCGGTCGACGATGGACAGCGCGGACACGACGGTGAGCGCGGTCGGGAACACCGTCAGCAGGGCGAAGAACGTCAGCGACGCCGCCGCGTCGACGACGCGGTGCCGGATCACGGAGTGGTAGGTGCGCCGGACGACGGCGCGGACTCCCGTCCGCTGGAGATCGCGCGAGGCGCTGTCCGGCATGCGTTGTACGGTACCCGACACGTGACGGCCTGGAGGCGCGTGGCGGCGCCGCCCCGTGCCTCCAGTCCGCCTGTTGGTTGCGCTGGCGCACCTGCGGAACACCGGTGTTCACGCTCCGCACCGCGGAACGCGGGTGTTCCACGCGCGAACACCGGTGCTTCGCGGCAGGGGTCAGTTGGCGTGGGGGTGGAGGGCGTCGTAGCGGCGGAACGACGGCACCAGGCGGAGGAGCAGCGCGACGAGGCCGATGATGAGCACGCCGCCGATGATCGGCGGGTACGCGATGCCCGCGGCGACGACGAGCCCCGCGTAGAGGTCACCGAGCCGCGGCCCACCCGTGACCACCACGATGAAGATGCCCTGCAGGCGCCCGCGCATCCCGTCCGGCGACGCCGCCTGCAGGATCGTGTTGCGGAACACCGAACTGACGTTGTCCGCGCCACCGGCCGCGGCGAGGAACAGCGCGGCCAGCCCGAGCGCGGGCAGGATGCCGACCGAGAACGACTCGCCGGCCCGGCCGCCGAGCACGCCGGCGAGGGCGATGACGACACCGAAGGCCGCGATCGCCCCGCCGTACGCCGTGATGGCCCAGCCGACGGCCTCGCCCTGTCGGCGGACGTGCCCGAGCGGACCGGAGAACACGCTCGACAGGAGCGCGCCGATCGCGTACGCGGCGGTCAGTGTGCCGACCGTGATCGACCCGCCGCCGATGACGAGCGCGCCGATCGCGGGGAACAGCACACGCGGCTGCCCGAACGTCATCGCGCAGATGTCGAGGACGAACGTCATGGTGATGTTGCGGGACCTCCGGAGGAACCGCGCGCCCTCGATCAGGGAGCTGAGCCCGGGCCGGAGCGCGTCGTGGTCGGCGGGCATCCGGGGCAGGGTGAGGACGCCGAGGAACGCGAAGGTGAACAGGACGACGTCGATCGTGTAGGTCGGCGCGAACCCGACCGCGGCGATGAGCACACCGGCGACCGCGGGCCCGACGGTGACCTGGAAGCCGGCCGCGATCCCGCCGAGGGCGCTCGCCGCGGGCAGCAGGTCGGTGCCGACCAGGCGCGGCACGATCGCCGAGCGTGCGGCGTTGCTGACGGTCGCGGCCACCGCGTTCACGGTCGCGAGCACGTAGAGGAGCAGGACGCTGTGCAGCCCGAGCCAGGCGTGCGTGGCGATCAGCGCGACCGCGGCCCAGGCGATGATCGACGAGACGACCGCGACGGTGCGCCGGTCGAAGGCGTCCGCGAGCATCCCGCCGTACAGTCCGGCGACGATCATCGGCAGCAGCGCGATGACGCCCACGAGTGCCACGGCGAAGGTCGAGTGGGTGATCTCGTAGACCTCGAGGCCGACGGCCACGGTCGTCATCTGCGTGCCGATGCCGGCGATGGCGGTGCCGGCCCAGAGTCGCGCGAAGGCGGGGGAGCGGCGGAGCGGGGTGAGGTCGGCGAGGATGCGGCGTCGCGGTTCGGTTCGTGTCACGGTGGAACCATTCTGGGGGCTGTCCGCCGTCTCTGGTTGACTTGCGGCATGACTGACCTGAACAGCAAGCCCGAGTTCGACGCCCCCGAGGGCCCGGCCCCCACCGAGCTCGTCATCACCGACATCGTCGAGGGCTCCGGCGAGGTGGCCTCCGCGGGCTCGACCGTCAAGGTCCACTACGCCGGCGTCGAGTACGAGACGGGCGAGGAGTTCGACAGCTCCTGGAACCGCGGCGAGCCGATCGACTTCCCCCTCGCAGCCCTGGTGCGCGGCTGGCAGGAGGGCATCCCCGGCATGAAGGTCGGCGGGCGCCGCAAGCTCGTCGTCCCGCCGGAGCTCGCCTACGGCCCGGCCGGCGGCGGACACTTCCTCTCCGGCAAGACCCTCATCTTCGTGATCGACCTGCTCGGGGTCCGCTGATGCAGGTCGGTGCCCCGACGATCGAGCTGAACGACGGTCACCGGTCCCCCGAGCTCGGTCTCGGGACCTACGGGCTGAACGGCGACGAGGGCGCCGCCGCGGTCGGCACCGCGATCTCGAGCGGCTACCGGCTGCTCGACACGGCGCTCAACTACGGCAACGAGGACGCCGTGGGCAAGGCCGTGCGTGAGTCCGAGGTCGAGCGTGAGGACCTCGTCGTCACGTCGAAGCTCCCCGGTCGTCACCACGGCTACGACGAGGCGCACCGGTCGATCGACGAGACACTCGGGAACCTCGGCCTCGACCACGTCGACCTGTACCTCATCCACTGGCCGAACCCGTCGGTGGACAAGTTCGTCGACACCTGGAAGGCGTTCGTCGACCTCCGCGACAGCGGCAAGGTCCGCTCGATCGGCGTCTCGAACTTCACGCCGGAGCACCTCCGTCGCATCGTCGACGCCACCGGGGTCGCGCCGGCCGTGAACCAGGTCGAGCTGCACCCGTACTTCCCGCAGGCCGCACTGCGGAAGGTGCACCAGGAGCTCGGGATCGTGACCGAGAGCTGGAGCCCCCTCGCGAAGCGGTCGGAGCTCCTCACCGAGCAGCCGATCGTCGACGCGGCCGCCGCGCACGGGGTCGCCCCGGGTCAGGTCGTGCTCCGCTGGCACGTCCAGATCGGTGCCGTCCCGGTGCCGAAGTCGGGCGACGCGGCACGGCAGCGCGAGAACCTCGACGTCTTCGGCTTCGAGCTGACCGACGCCGAGGTCGCAGCGATCTCCGCGCTCGAGCGCGGCCGCCTCTGGGACGGCGACCCGGACACGCACGAGGAGATGTAGACGCTTCGCGTCCGACGGACTGGAGGCGCGGTGCCAACTGGCACCGCGCCTCCCGTCCGTTCCGCGGTCCCGTCTGCGGTGTCGGTCCGGCGGGACTACACTGGACACCCCTCTTTCCCGAAGGGTTGTGTGTGTCCGAACCGACCGAGATCGACCGCGAGCGTGGCTACGTGGACGGGCTCTTCGCCCGACTCGACGAGCTGACCGCCGAGGCCGAACAGCGACTCGCCGAGACCCGCCGTCAGGCGGTCGGCGGGAACCACCAGAGCCGCAGCGAGCGCGACGCCTACGCGCGGCTCTACGAGGACACCATGGCGACGCTCGAGCGCGTGGGGGACCGGTTGGTCTTCGGCCGGCTCGAGGTCTCCGAGCCAGACAGCGACGAGGACGCCTTCCGCTACATCGGCCGCGTCGGACTGCGCGACCGCGAGCACCGCCCGCTCCTGCTCGACTGGCGCGTCCCCGGTGCGAGTGCCTTCTACCAGGCGACCGCCGCGCACCCGATGGGCATGCGCGCGCGCCGGCACCTGACCCTCGACGGGCGCAGTGTGGTCGGCATCGAGGACGAGGTCTTCGACGCCACCCTCTACGACGACGAACGCACGCACCTGCAGGGCGAGGGCGCATTGCTCGCGGCCGTCACCGCCGAGCGCACCGGTCGGATGACGGACATCGTCGCGACGATCCAGGGCGAGCAGGACCGGATCATCCGTTCACCGCTCGAGGGCGTCCTCATCGTGCAGGGCGGCCCCGGCACCGGCAAGACCGCCGTCGCGCTGCACCGCGCCTCCTACCTGCTGTACTCGTACCGCGAGCGCCTCCGGGGCTCCGGCGTGCTCATGGTCGGTCCGTCCCCGGCGTTCCTGACCTACATCGAGCAGGTGCTGCCGTCGCTCGGCGAGACCGGTGTGGTGATGGCGTCCCTCGGGTCGCTGTACCCGGGCGTCCACGCGACGAAGCACGACCACCGTGACGTCGCCGCGGTGAAGGGCTCGGCCGAGATGGCGCAGCTGTTCCGCCGCGCCGTGCGGTCCCGGCAGGTCGTCCCGACCGAGTCCGTCACGCTCGACGTCGAGGGGGAACGGCTCGTGGTGCCGCCCGAGCTCGTCGCCGACGCCATGAAGCGTGCGCAGGACCGGGGCAAGCCGCACAACGTCGCACGGGTCACGTTCAACAAGATCGCCCTCGACGCGATGACCCGCCTGCTCGCCGACCAGCTCCGCGCCCGCGGCACCGCGGTCGACGAGGCGGACGAGAAGGTCCTGCGCGAGGACATCCGCTCGTCGTACGACGCCCGCGTGCTGCTCAACACCGCGTGGCTGCCGCTGTCGCCGGAGAAGTTCCTCGAGGACCTCTACGCCCGACCGAACTGGCTGGCGTCGCTCACCCCGCACTGGACCCCGGAGCGCCGCGCGCTGCTGCTGCGCGCTCGCGGGGCCGCGTCCACGGTGGAGGACGTCCCGCTCCTCGACGAAGCCGCCGAACTCCTCGGCCCGTTCGACCCCACCGGCGGCGCGGCGAAGCGTGCGGCGAAGGCGAGCCGCAACCGCGACATCGAGAACGCCCGCCAGGCGATCGAGAACATGGGCGTCGAGGGCATCGTCACCGCCGAGCAGGTCGCCGGGTCCTTCGCCGAGGGCGGGGACGCCCGGAGCACCGCCGAACGTGCCGCCGAGGACCGCGAGTGGACCTACGGGCACATCGTCGTCGACGAGGCGCAGGAGCTCTCCCCGATGCAGTGGCGGGTCCTCGCCCGCCGGAACCCGCTCCGGTCGTTCACGATCGTCGGCGACATGGCGCAGGGCTCCTCGCCCGGTGCCGCCCGCACGTGGGACGACGTCATCGGCGCCCTCGCCCGTCGTCGCCGCGGCCGTGCCCCGCAGGTGCCGATCGCGCACCGCGTCGAGGAGCTCACGGTGAACTACCGCACGCCCCGCTCCATCGTGCAGGCCGCGGGGGAGTTCGCCGACGCTGCGGGTCTGACGGTCACCCGGAACGAGGCTGTGCGCGACGGCGACCCCGTGGTGCGGTTGCAGGCGTCCCGCGCGGACCTGTTCGACACCGTCGCGTCGGTCGTCGACACCGAGCGGGCGCACATCGGCTCCGGCACGATCGGCGTCATCGTGCCCGAGGCGGACGTCGACGCCGTGCGACAGCGTCTCGCCCGGACCGAGGCGGACGTCCGCTCGCTCGGGTCGCCCCGGCCCGGGTCGGTCACGGTGCTGACCGGGGCCGACGCGAAGGGCCTGGAGTTCGACGGCGTCCTGCTCGTCGACCCGGACCGCGTGGGGGCGGACGCGGCGCGGGCCGCCGCGGCGGTCTACGTCGCGATGACGCGGCCGACGCGTCGACTGACGGTCATCGACGTGGCGTGAGCGCGGGCTGCGGCACTTCGCGGGCGGCTCGACGGACCGGAGGCGCGGCGTGCGTCCGTCAGGTCGGGGTGCCCTCGGCGCGCACGCGCGTCACCAGGGCCGCCCACGGGCCGTCGAGGCGGGTGCCGGGGATCGTGACCGTCGTCCGCTCGACGGTGATCGTCCACGTGTAGTCGTCGCGGACACCCGGCGCCGGGGCCGACGGCGCATCGCGGGGCAGAGCGCCGACGAGGTCCGACCACCCGGACGGGTCGTCGCACACGTCGGTGTCGACCCGCCAGCCCCGCGAGAGGCCCGCGAGCCCTCCGGTGCGGCGGACGTCGATGCGCATGCCCCGACCGTACGCCCGGCGCCCACGTCAGTCGAGCACGCCCACCGTCCGCCAGGCCTCCTGGACCGCGGTGTGCTGCGACGAGCCCGCGCCGAAGCGGGCGGCCGCGGCGTCGATCGTCACCGTCGCGAACCCGGCGAAGTCGATCGACGCGGTGACGGTGTCGGAGGTGAGGGCGTCCCACCAGACGGCTCCCGCACCGTCCCACGCGTTGCCGCCGATCGTGGTCGCGGCCAGGAAGAACGCGTGGTTCGGGATGCCCGAGTTGGTGTGCACGCCGCCGGCGTCCTCGGTGGTGTCGACGTACCCGGCCATCGTCGCGGGCTGCGGGTCCTTGCCGAGCACCGGGTCGTCGTAGGCCGTGCCCGGGGCACGCATCGAGCGCAGGGCGACCCCGTGCACGGCGGCCGTGAAGAGCCCTTCGCCGATGAGCCACGAGGCCTGCTCCGCGGTCTGGCGCGCGGCGTACTGCGCGACGAGCGAGCCGAAGACGTCGCTGATCGATTCGTTCAGCGCGCCCGACTGCCCCTGGTACGTCAGGTCAGCCGTGTACTGCGTGACGCCGTGCGCGAGCTCGTGGCCGATGACGTCGAGGGCGATCGTGAAGCGGTTGAAGACCTCGCCGTCCCCGTCGCCGAACACCATGCGACTGCCGTCCCAGTACGCGTTGTCGTAGTCCTGCCCGTAGTGCACCGTGGCGTCGAGTGGGAGACCGGCGCCGTCGATCGACACCCGGCCGAACACCTCGAGCCAGAAAGCGTGCGTGGCGCCGAGGCCGGTGTACGCCTCGTCCACCGCGGCGTCGCCGGATTCGGGGTCGCCCTCGCGCCGGACGGTGGTGCCGGGCAGCGTCGTGGTGCCGTGGGCGTCCGAGATCGTGCGCTGCGGTGATCGGTCGACCGTGCCGCTGACGCCCTGCGGCCGGACGCGGTGCTCGTGCTTCGGGCGCTGCACGGTGTCGAGCGACGCGAGGGCGGTGCGGGCGGCCGAGGCCGCGCGGGGGAAGGCGTCCGCGTCGGCGACGGCGCGGAGCAGGTACGGCGGGACGACGGATCGGACGCGGTCGGTCGGGGTCATGGCGTCATGCAACCACCGGGCACCGACAGGGGCGGTCAGCGCTTGCGGTTCTCGACGAGGCCGAGCGCGTACGACTCCCACCACTGGCCGGCTGCGGGTCCGCCGTTGCACGTGCCGTCGCTGAGGCCGGGCGTCTTCACCCAGAGCAGCGCGTCCAGCCGGGTCGACCCGCGCGTGACGTGCGGTGCCTGCCCGAGCCCCGCGCCGTCCGGGTTGCACCACGTGCCACGCCAGCCCTGCCCGTTGCGCGAGACGTCGATGACGAAGTGCGGGTCGTCACCGATCGCGTCCGCCAGCTCGTCGGCGTAGGCGCGCTCCTGGTCGACCCGGTAGAAGTTCGACACGTTCGTGAAGAAGCCCTGCGTCTGGTCGACCCCGGCGGCACGCAGCCACTTCGCCATCGTGGCGGTCGGTACCCGGTTCTCGTTCCCGCCGTCGAGGTAGACGGTGAGGCCGTGCCCGCTGAGCTCGTCGACCGCCTTCCGGAGGAGCGGGAGCCGGTCCTGCTCGAGTCGCTTGCACACCTGGATCTGGGCGATGGCGTCGGGTTCGACGAGCACGACGGCCTTCGACCCCGCCATCGCCCGCACGGCGGACCGCACCCACGGCAGGTACTCGTCGGCCTGCGTCCCACCCTTGGAGTAGCTGCCGCAGTCGCGATCGGGGACGTTGTACAGCACGAACACCGGGGTCTTCCGCTGCGCCTCGGCACTCCGGACGACGTCGCGGATGGTCTGTCGGGTCTCGCTGACCGAGGTGTTCGTGAGCCACGTCGCGATCGGCTGGTCGGCGATGACGGCGATCTTGGCCGCGGTGGTGTCGTCGCCGTCGGCCCGGGCCTGGGACTCGCGCTTGCCGGGTTGGTTCTCGTCCGCCGGCTGTCGGGCGAGACCGCCGGGGAACGCCCCGGAGGCGGACTTCCGCTCGGCGACGTGCCGTCCGTCGGTGCCGGATCCGCGGGGGAGGACCAGCACGAGCGTGGTGACGAGCGCCGCCACGACCACCGCCGCGATCAAGATCCACGTCCACTGACGACGGCCGGGACTGCGACGTGCACGGGTTCCCTCGACACTCGGCATGCGCCCATGCTCGCAGGTGGAACGGGGAACGCCCAGCATCGCGGGGTGTTCCCCCAGCCTCGGCGGTGCTTCCTGTCAGCGCGGTCCCGCAGACTGGCGGGATGTTCCGGAAGCTCCTCCTCCTCGCCCTGACCGCGGCGTACGCCTGGGTGATCTGGCGGATGACGCTGACACCGCAGGTCTTCACGTCGGCGCAGAACTCCCTCGTGCTGCACGCGATCGCCTGGGTCCAACAGCTCCCGCACGGCTCGTGGTTCTCCTACGACCGCACGGAGTTCCTCGCGAACATCGCCATGTTCGTCCCCGTCGGGGTGCTCGCCGCCCTGTGGCTCCCGCGCCGCTGGTGGATCCTCGGTGCGGTCGTCGCGGTCGTGCTCTCCACCGGCATCGAGTTCGCGCAGGCGACCTACCTGCCGTACCGCGTGGCCGATCCGCGCGACGTGCTCTCGAACGGCCTCGGCGGTCTGCTCGGCGCGACGCTCGTCGGACTCGTCCGCAGCCTGCTGCCGGCACCGAGGCGCCGCCGTCTGCGGGCTCGGACCGCCTGACACTCTGGTAGTCTTGGGCGGTTGCCGTCGAACGGCCGCGGACAAAGAGCGCTCGTGCATTCGGTACGGGCACCGCGCAACGGACTGAAAGGGGATCTACGCATGGCACTTGACGCGAAGGTCAAGCAGGAGATCATCGAAGAGTACGCGACCCACCCGGGCGACACCGGTTCCCCCGAGGTCCAGGTCGCCGTTCTGACTCGTCGCATCAACGACCTGAACGAGCACCTCAAGGAGCACAAGCACGACCACCACTCGCGTCGTGGTCTGCTGCTCATGGTCGGTCAGCGTCGCCGTCTCCTCGGTTACCTCTCCGACGTCGACATCGCCCGCTACCGTGCGCTCATCGAGCGCCTCGGCCTGCGTCGCTAGTCGACCGACCCACGCTTGACCGGACGCCCCGGTCCTCCTCGTGAGGACCGGGGTGTTCTCCGTTCCGGCGCGAGCGGGCTCGATCGCGTGGGAATGGTTGCGCCCGATCACCCGTTGAGTACGATGTTCATGCAAACGCATCGAAAGTCGGGACTCACCATGACCACCATCGCCGTCGTCTCCGCCGGGCTCTCCGAGCCCAGCTCAACCCGCCTGCTCGCCGACCGCCTGGCCGAGGCGACCGTCGCGTCGCTCTCCGCACCAGGTCGCAGTGGAGAGCCGGGAGGCGCGGCGAAGGTCCTGCACGTCGACCTGCGTCCGCTGGCGCACGAGATCACCGACGCGATGCTCACCCGGTTCGCGGCGCCGGCACTGTCCGCCGCGATGGCGACCGTCGTCGAGGCCGACGCCGTCGTGTTCGTCACGCCGGTCTTCACCGCCGGGGTGAGCGGCCTGGCGAAGTCGTTCCTCGACGTGCTCGACAAGGACGCGCTCGCCGACATGCCCGTCCTCCTCGGAGCGACCGGCGGGACCGCACGGCACTCGCTCGCGATCGAGCACGGCCTGCGCCCGGTCTTCGCGTACCTCCGGGCCGCCGTGGTGCCGACGGGCGTCTTCGCGGCGACGGACGACTGGGGGAGCGCAGGCGACTCAGCCGCACTGGACGGACGCATCCGCCGGGCGGGAGACGACCTGGCCTGGGCGATCCGTGCCTCCAGGCGGACCCCGCAGGAAGCCGACGCGCTCCCGGCGACGGCGGACTTCGCGTCCCTGCTCGGCGGTCTCGGCCACTGAACCGAGCCCGAGCCGGAGCCGGAGCCGGACCGGGGCGACGGGCCGCAGCCCGTCGCCCCGGCGGCGTCAGTCCTCTGGGGTGGCGGCCAGGTCGGCGTCCACCATCGCGCGGACGATGTCCTCGAACCCGACGGTGGGTTGCCAGCCGAGCTCGTCGCGGAGCCGGCTGGAATCGCCCACGACGGTCTTGACGTCCGTCGGTCGTGCGAGCGACGGGTCGACGCGGATCCGGGACTCGGGGTCGGACACGCCGGCTGCCGCGAGTGCTGCCAGTGCGAAGGACCCGACGCTGTGCGCCACGCCCGTCGCCACGACGTAGTCGCGTGACGCGCGCGCCTCGACGACCAGGCGGATCGCCTCGGCGACGTCGGGCGCCCAGCCCCAGTCGCGCTCGATCGACGGGTCCGCCAGGACGACCTCGTCCGCCCGGCCCCGTGCCACGTCGGCGACCGCCGACGTGATGAGGCGGGTGACGAAGCGCTTCGGCCGGCGCGGCGACTCGTGGTTGAACAGGATCAACGACGACGCGCGCAGTCCGGCAGCACGGTAGGCGGCCACCAGGTGGTGCGCGTGCGCCTTCGCGGCGCCGTACGGGTTCGTCGGTGCGACCGGCGTGGACTCGTCGACGACGCCGGACGCCGGCGCGCCGAAGACCTCCGAGCTCGACGCCTGGACGACCTGGCAGTCGATGCCGTCGTCCGCGAGGCGCCGGGCAGCCGCGAAGACCGCTGCCGGCACGATGGCGTCCGCGACCGCGGTGCCGACGGGATCCTGCCAGGCGCGCGCGACGGAGCTCTGCGCCGCCAGGTTCACGATCGCGTCCGGACGGACCTCGTCCACGAGGCGACCGAGGGCGTCCGTGTCCGTCAGGTCGAGCTGCCGGAGGTCGACCCCGTCGACGACGTTCTCGGTCGTCTTCGAGACGCCGACGACCTCGTGCCCGTGCCGGAGGAGGGTCTCGGCCAGGTAGCTGCCCGTCTGGCCGGTGACCCCCGTGACGAGGACCCGCACGCTCACGCCGTGGCGACCGCGTCGGTCCCGCGCTCGCGGGCGAGGTCGGCGTCGACCATGGTGGCGACGAGCTGCGGGAACGACATCTGCGGCTTCCAGCCGAGACGTTCGTGCGCCTTCGTCGCGTCACCGATGAGCAGGTCGACCTCGGCCGGGCGCATGAAGCGCTCGTCCTGCTTGACGTAGCGCTCCCAGTCGTCGATGCCGACGTGCTTGAAGGCGAGGTCGACGTACTCGCGGACCTCGTGGGTCTCGCCCGTCGAGATCACGTAGTCGTCCGGCTCGTCCTGCTGCAGCATCCGCCACATCGCCTCGACGTAGTCGCCGGCGAAGCCCCAGTCGCGCTTCGCGTCGAGGTTGCCGAGCACCAGGGAGTCCTGCTTCCCGAGGGCGATCCGGGCGACGGCGGTGGAGATCTTCCGCGTCACGAACTCCGGGCCGCGCAGGGGGGACTCGTGGTTGAACAGCATGCCGCTCGACGCGTGCATCCCGTACGACTCGCGGTAGTTGATGGTCATGTGGTGACCGAAGGCCTTCGCCACGCCGTACGGCGACCGCGGCCAGAGCAGCGTCGTCTCGGACTGCGGGACCTCCTGCACCCGGCCGAACATCTCGGAGCTGGACGCCTGGTAGAAACGCGGCTTCGTCGAGGTGAGGTCGGAGTACTGGCGCACGGCCTCGAGCATGTTGAGCACGCCCATGCCGGTGACCTGGCTCGTCAGGCTCGCGTTCTCCCACGAGTACGCGACGAAGGAGATCGCCCCGAGGTTGTAGACCTCGTCGGGGCGCACGGTGTTCATGGTGCGCAGCAGGCTCGACGGGTCGAGGAGGTCGCCGGTGACGATCTGGACGCCGGGCACCCGCTCCTTCACCAGGTCGATCTTCGGGTTGTTCTGCCCTCGGACGAGGCCGAAGACCTCGTAGCCCTTCGCTGTCAGCAGCTCGGAGAGGTAGAGGCCGTCCTGGCCGGTGATGCCGGTGATGAGTGCACGGGGCGACATGGAGCTCCTATTCGAATCGCGTCAACCTAGCATCGCAGAGTCGCGAGGGGTCGTCAGAACCGCGGGGTTCAGTACCAGTGCGGGTTGACGCTCATCTCGTGGCTCCACGCCCCGCACGGCGAGCCGTAGGCGTCGTGGATGTACGCGAGACCCCAGTTGATCTGCGTCGCCGCGTTCGTCCGCCAGTCCGCGCCGGCGACCGCCATCTTGTTCGCGGGGAGCGACTGCGGGATGCCGTACGCCCCGCTCGACACGTTCAGGGCGTTCGCGCGCCAGCCGGACTCCTGCGTCCACAGCGAGACGAGGCACGAGAACTGGTCGGAACCCCAGCCGTACGAGCCGATGGCGCTCCGGGCGTAGGCCTGCGCTCCGGCGGGGTCGACCACGACGCCACCGGTGCTCGGGTACGACGAGCCGCCCGTGACCGGTGTGCTCGTGTTCGCCTTCGCGGCCGCTGCCTCCTCGCGCCTCCGCTGTTGCTCGGCCTTCTGCGCGGCCACCTGCACGCCGAGCTGGTAGCGCTGCTCGGTCGACGCGGTGGTGTCCTTCAGCGACGCCAGCTGCGCGTACAGCTCGTCGCTGTGCTCCTGTGTGTCGGCGACCGCGGCCTTCGCGACGGCCTCGGCGGACTCCGCAGCGCTCGCCTTCGTCTCCGCCGCGTCGGCGAGGTCCGCCCGCTCGTCCTCGGCCCGGGTCGCCTGGTCGTGCAGGGACGACGCGGTCTTCGCCGCGACGGACGCGTCGTCCATCACGCCGGCCCAGGTCGACGACAGCTGGTCGAGCGCGCCGAGCTGGTAGAGCAGCTGGTCCGGGTTCTTCGCCGTCGCGATGCGGGTGGTCATCTCGTTCGAGCTGCCGTCGCGGTACAGGTTGGCCGCGAGCTGACCGGCGCGCTGCTGCGCACGCTCGGCGGTCTTCGCCGCCTGGTCGGCCTGGGCCTGGAGGCTCGTGGCGGCCTGGGCGGCGGAGGCCAGGTCCGCCTCGGCCTGGTCCGCCTTCTCGGAGGCGTCGAGCGCCGCCTGCGACTGCGCCGCCGCGGCCGACTGCGCCGCCTGCAGCGCGGCCTGCACGCGGGAGACCTCGGCCTTCTTGGCCTGCTCGTTGCCCTTCGCCCGCTCGACGTCCTGCCAGCTCGGGTACTCCGTCGCGTTCGCCGGGACTGCGGTGACGACGGGGGCGACGAGCGCGCCGACGACCACTGCGGCCGCGACGAACAAGCCCCGGGAGGGGGTGAGGCGCATGGCAGCAGGCTACCGAGGACACGCCCGTTCGCCGTGAGCCTCGCCGCCGATTCCCTGCGGACTGGTAAAGTCCTTCACGTCCGGGGACCGTTTCCCCGGGCGGAACGACAAACACTGCGCAGGCCGGGCACGGAGCTGGTCATCGGTGGTGGCTCGCGGGCCGGACGGTTTCCCGAGTGCTTCTACTGCTGGCCAGACATGCGTCCCGATCCCTTCGGCGCGCACGCACCATCGGGTGCCGTGGCCCCAGCCTGCCGAACACTTCAAGGAGGCACCCTTTTGGAGGGTCCCGAGATCAAGTTCGCCGAGGCCGTTCTCGACAACGGCAAGTACGGCAAGCGCACCGTCCGGTTCGAGACCGGTCGGCTCGCACAGCAGGCCCAGGGCGCGGTCGCCGCGTACCTCGACGAGGACACGATGCTCCTCTCGGCCACCAGCGCCGGCAAGCACCCGCGTGAAGGGTTCGACTTCTTCCCGCTGACCGTCGACGTCGAGGAGCGTTCCTACGCCGCCGGCAAGATCCCCGGTTCGTTCTTCCGCCGCGAAGGCCGTCCCAGCACCGAGGCGATCCTCGTCTGCCGTCTCATCGACCGGCCGCTGCGCCCGTCGTTCGTCGACGGCCTCCGCAACGAGGTCCAGATCGTCATCACCGTCCTGAGCATCGCTCCGGACGAGTTCTACGACGCGCTCGCGATCAACGCGGCGTCCGCGTCGACGCAGATCTCCGGTCTGCCGTTCTCCGGCCCGATCGCCGGTGTGCGCCTCGCGCTCATCGGTGACCAGTGGGTCGCGTTCCCGAAGGCGTCGCAGCTCGCCGAGGCCGTCTTCGACCTCACCGTCGCGGGCCGTGTCGTCACGGACGAGGCCGGCAACGAGGACGTCGCGATCATGATGGTCGAGGCCGAGGCCACCGAGCACAGCTGGGACCTCATCCAGGGCGGTGCGACCAAGCCCGATGAGGCCGTCGTCGCGCAGGGCCTCGAGGCGGCGAAGCCGTTCCTCAAGCAGCTCGTCGAGGCGCAGGCGAAGATGGCCGCGCAGTCGGCCAAGGAGATCCAGGACTACCCGGTCTTCCCGCCGTACGCCCCCGAGGTCTACGACGCGGTCGAGGCCATCGCGCTGTCCGAGCTCGGCGACGTCTACAAGATCGCCGGCAAGCTCGAGCGTCAGGACGCCGATGACGCCCTGAAGGCCCGCGTCAAGGAGGCCATCGCCGCCAAGGTGACGGCCGGCGAGCTCCCCGAGAGCGCCAACGGCCAGGTCAGCGGCGCCTACAAGTCGGTCACGAAGAAGGTCGTCCGCGGCCGGATCCTGACCGAGCAGGTCCGCATGGACGGTCGCGGCCTCGCCGACATCCGTCCGCTCGACGCCGAGGTCGCCGTGATCCCGCGCGTCCACGGTTCGGCGATCTTCCAGCGCGGCGAGACCCAGATCCTGGGCGTCACCACGCTGAACATGCTCAAGATGGAGCAGCAGATCGACTCGCTGTCGCCCGTCACGAAGAAGCGCTACCTGCACCACTACAACTTCCCGCCGTACTCGACGGGTGAGACCGGTCGTGTCGGTTCGCCGAAGCGTCGCGAGATCGGGCACGGCTTCCTCGCCGAGCGCGCCCTCGTGCCGGTGCTGCCGTCGCGCGAGGAGTTCCCCTACGCCATCCGTCAGGTGTCCGAGGCCCTCGGCTCCAACGGTTCGACGTCGATGGGTTCCGTCTGCGCCTCGACCCTGTCGCTCCTCAACGCCGGTGTGCCCCTCAAGGCCCCGGTCGCGGGCATCGCGATGGGCCTCGTCTCCGACACCGTCGACGGTCAGACCCGCTACGCGGCGCTGACCGACATCCTCGGTGCCGAGGACGCCCTCGGTGACATGGACTTCAAGGTCGCCGGCACCTCGGACTTCGTCACGGCCATCCAGCTGGACACGAAGCTCGACGGCATCCCCTCGTCGGTCCTCGACGCCGCCCTCAAGCAGGCCAAGGAAGCGCGCTCCGCGATCCTCGGTGTGCTGAACGAGGCGATCGACGCCCCCGACGAGATGGCCGACACCGCGCCGCGCGTCATCTCCGTGCAGATCCCCGTCGACAAGATCGGCGAGCTGATCGGCCCGAAGGGCAAGACGATCAACGGCATCCAGGACGAGACCGGTGCCGACATCTCGATCGAGGACAACGGCACCGTCTACATCGGCGCCGTCGACGGTCCGTCGGCCGAGGCCGCTCGTGCGTCGGTCAACGCGATCGCGAACCCGACCAACCCGGAGATCGGGGACCAGTTCCTCGGCACCGTCGTGAAGATCGCCACGTTCGGCGCCTTCGTGTCGCTGCTCCCGGGCCGTGACGGTCTGCTCCACGTCTCCGAGGTGCGCAAGCTCGCCGGTGGCAAGCGTGTGGAGAACGTCGAGGACGTCCTCGGCGTGGGCCAGAAGATCCTGGTCGAGGTCACCAAGGTGGACGACCGCGGCAAGCTCTCGCTCGCGCCGGTCGTGGCCGACGAGTCGGACACCGACTCGAGCGGTGCCCGCGAGGAGTCGACGGACGCCACCGTCTGATCCACCCCTGGCACACGAACGGCCGTCGTCCCTCGCGGGGCGGCGGCCGTTCGCCGTGTGTATGTGGTGCGCACCGAGACTCGCGCTGAGCGACAGTTCTCGGGTGCCGGGGCCCGAGAACTGTCGCTGACGCTGAGTCTCGGGCCCGGGCAGGTCAGGCGGCTGGTGTCTCCTGCGTGCCGACGAGCTGGGCACGGCCGAGCAGGTGCTCCCGCAGCACGAACCCCACGACGGCGGGCGTCGCATCGGCGGGAGCCTCGAGCACGGGGACGTCGAGGGCGCTCAGCGTGAAGAAGTAGCGGTGCGGGCCGTGACCGGCGGGCGGGGCGGCACCGAGGAACGTGTCCGTGCCGAACTCGTTGCGCCGGCGGAGCGCCTCGGCGGGGAGCAGCGTGTCGTCGGTGCCGGCACCCGCGGGCAGGCTGGTCGCGCCGGCCGGGATGTCGGTCAGGCTCCAGTGCCAGAAGCCCGAGCCCGTCGGGGCGTCGGGGTCGTAGACGGTGAGGACGTAGCTCTGCGTGCCCTCGGGGGCGCCGGACCACTCGAGCGCGGGGGAGCGGTCCTCGCCGCCGGCGTCGGTACCGCGGGCGGACGTGGGCAGGACTTCGCCGTCACCGAAGTCGGGGCTGGTCAGGGTGAACGAGGGGACCTCGGGGAGGTTCCAGTTGGGGTCGTTGGCCATGCGCCCAGCCAACACCCGCCGCCTCGGCTCACGCTCGGTGCGCGTCCGGTGCGCGACGGGGCGCGGCAGGGGCCGGACGGGAGGCGCGGGTCGGCCTGGATCCGTGCCTCCAGTCCGGCGTGTGGTCGCGAGGGCACTGTGGTCGCGAAAGCGACAGATGTGCGCGTGCGCCCGCGGTCCGTCCCGTGAGGGCGACAGATGTGCGCGGATGGTTCGCGGCAGACTGTCGCTTTCGCGACGGTGACGGGTGCGGCGACCGGGCGGGTCCGGCCGGGGCGGCGCCTGCGGCGCGCGCGTCAGGCGGCGAGCACGCGCTCGACGACGCGGCCGAGGGCCGCCGTCGCGGCGATCGCGTCACCGGCGTACGCGCCGGACATGGCGCCGTCGCGCGCGAGCATGAGCTCGTCCGCGCCGTCACCGGGCAGGGCGTGCCCGGCGTCCTGCAACAGGTCGGCCAGGCGTTCGGTGTACCAGTCGCGGTGCATCGCGACGACCTCGCGCACGGGGTCACGGGGGTCGTGGTACTCGGCGGCGGCGTTGAGGAACGCGCAGCCACGGAAGTCCGGGTCGTTGACCTCGTCTGCCAGGGCGGCGACCCACGCGCGGACGGCCCGTTCAGGGGAGCCGGCGTCGGCGATGAGCTGCTCCATCCGCTGCTGCACTCGCTCGTGCTGCGTCCGGATGTAGGCGAGGATCAGGTTGTCCTTCGACCCGTAGTGCTTGTAGAACGTCGCCTTCGTGACGCTCGCCTCGGAGATGAGGCGGTCGACGCCGACGCTGTGGATGCCCTCTTCGTAGAAGAGTCGCGTGGCGGTCTCGAGGACACGGACCTTCGCGCCGCCGGAGCGGGGAGTCGGGGGGACGCTCGACCCGTCCGGCGACGCGAGGTTCGTGCTCGGGCCAAGGAGACGCTGGACGGCCGGTTGGGGGGAATCGACCGTCACAGCGTGGCTCCTTGGGCTCATCGGCTCCGCGACTGAGTGGGGGGACTCGTGCGTCGCGCAGGACTGATGTCCCGAGCCACCGGATCGAAATCTAGGGGGGCTTTCGATCCGGTGTAAGAACTGTACCACAGGGAGGACAGACAGACGAGTCTTTCTATCCTCCTCGGCTGTACCCCACTTCGAGTGACATCGTGTGCACCTGTGGAAACTGGGCGGCGGGCGCGCGGGGGTCAGTAGGCTCGTCTGCGATGAACCACCCAGTGCCGTTGCCGCTCGAGGCCCCGGACACGTCGTTCCTGACGTCCGGGGGCGCCTTCGTCCGCCGATCCGTCCTGCCTTCGGGCGTGCGGGTCCTGACCGAGGCCATGCCCGGAGCCAGTTCGACGAGCCTCGGGTTCTGGGTCGGGGTCGGCTCCCGCGACGAGCGAGCCGGTCAGTACGGCTCGACGCACTTCCTCGAGCACCTGCTGTTCAAGGGGACCGCCAAGCGTTCGGCCCTCGACATCGCGATCGCGTTCGACTCGGTCGGCGGTGAGCACAACGCCGCCACGGCGAAGGAGTACACCTGCTACTACTCGCGGGTCCGTGACGCCGACGTACCGATGGCGGTCGAGGTGATCGGCGACATGGTCACCGGTTCCGTGCTCGAGTCCGCGGCGTTCGACGTCGAGCGCGGCGTGATCCTCGAGGAGCTCGCGATGGCCGCGGACGACCCGGCCGACGTCGCGGGCGAGGCCTTCTTCGCCGCCGCGTTCGACGGCCACGCCCTCGGCCGACCGATCGGTGGCACCCCGGAGAGCATCCGTGCGGTCGGGCGTGACGAGGTCCTGGCGCACTACCGGGAGCACTACGCCCCGAACGGCATCGTCGTCACCGCCGCCGGCGCGATCGACCACGACCGCTTCTGCGAACTGGTCGAGGCCGTGTTCCAGGGTGCGCCGAAGGCCTCCCCGCTCGCGCGACGGACCCCGCAGCCCGTGGCCGACCCGGCGATCCCGAAGCTCTCGGTCGTGCACCGTCCGACCGAACAGGTCAGCATGCTGCGCGGCTCGCAGGGGCTCGACCTCCGCGACGAGCGTCGTCCGGTCCTCAGCGTGCTCAACGCCGTGCTCGGCGGTGGCATGAGCTCCCGCCTCTTCCAGGAGGTCCGGGAGCGCCGCGGCCTCGCCTACGCGGTGAGCTCGTTCGCGCCCGCCTACCTGGACAACGGCGCGTTCGGCGTCTACGCCGGGTGCGCCCCCGACAACGTCGCCGGGGTCATCGAGATCGTCGACGCCGAGTTCCGCCGGATGGTCGACGACGGCATCACCACCGACGAACTCCGCCGTGCGAAGGGGCAGATCGAGGGGGCGCTGACGCTCTCGCTCGAGGACTCCGACGCCCGGATGACCCGACTCGGCCGGTCCGAGCTCGGCACGGGGGAGTTCACCGACCTCGCCACCGCTCTCGAGCGGGTGGACCGTGTGACCACGGGCGACGTCCTCGACCTGGCGCGCGACCTCCTGACCCGCCCGACGATCACCTCCGTGGTCGGCGCGGTGCAGCAGGACGAGCTCGCGGCCGCGATCGGGATCGGCGGTTGAGCACCGACATGTCGCACTACCTCTACCTCGTCCGGCACGGCGAACACCAGGACGCGGAACACGGGCTGCGTGACGGCAAGCTCTCGGAGCGCGGCAAGCGGCAGGCCATGCTCGTCGCCGACCGACTCGGTGGCGTCCCGTTCGACGGCGTGTACCACTCGCCGCTCGAGGCCCCGAGCGAGACCGCGTCGTTCCTGTCCCAGCGGCTGCCGGCGATCCAGCCCGAGCCGTCGACCCTGCTCTTCGACTGCATCCCGTCGGGGCCGACGCCGGACATGCCGCACGCCTACCAGGGTTGGTACGGCGGCATCACCGAAGAGGAGATCGTCGCCGGGCAGGCCCAGATGGGCGACGCCGTGGCCGAGTGGTTCACCCCCGCCCGCGACGACCGGCACGACCTGCTCATCACGCACAACGCCGTGATCGGTTGGTTCGTGCGCGAGGCGTTCCAGGCGCCGGAGTGGCGGTGGATGGGGACGAACGTGGCCCACACCGCGCTGACGATCATCCGCATCCGGTCGGCCAAGCCCGCTGAGGTCGTGGCGCTCAACGACCTGGCGCACCTGCCGGTCGAGCTCCGGACCGGCCTGCCGGTCGACCAGCCGGTCTGACGGCTAACCGACGCGCACGGGCTTGCGGTACCAGGCCGTCGCGTTCGGGTTGTCGTTGAACGGCTGCACACGCTCGTAGCCCCGGCCGCGGTACATCGCTCCGGCGGCGACGAGGGAGTCGTTCGTGTCGAGGACGATCGCCGTCGCCCCGAGCTCGGCGGCCGCAGCCTCGAGCGTGTCCATCAGCGCCGTCGCGACCCCCTTCCCACGGCCCGCGGGTGTCACGAACACGTGCTTGACCTCGAACCGCACGCCCGGACTGTCGCCAGCCGTGTCGTCCGCGATCCGACGGAGCCCACCGCACCCGACCGCGAGACCGTCGTCGTACGCGACCGCGAAGACCCCGTTCGGCGGCGTGAACTCGGCCGCCGGGGTGCGCTTCCGCGCGTAGGAGCCCTGGGCGCTCGGGAACGTCGCCTCGCGCTCGTCGAGGTAGGCGTCGAGCAGCGCGTCGACCTCGGGGATGTCTGCCGGCACGGTCCTGACCTCGAGCGTCATGCGTCGATCCTAGGATGGTGGGCATGGTCACTCCCGTCGCCGTCGTCGGCGCCACCGGTCGTCTCGGGGGCCTCGTGGCCGCCGTCGTCGAGGAACTGCCCGAGTTCGAGCTCGTCGCGAGCCTGTCGTCGAAGGACGGCGCGCACGAAGCCGGTCCGTCGGTGTTCGGGGGAGCGGCGATCGTGGTCGACGTGACCGTCCCCGCGTTGAGCCCCGCCATCGTCGACACCGCGCTCGCGAGCGGCGCGAACGTGCTCGTCGGCACCTCCGGGTGGTCGGGGGATCGGCTCGCGAAGCTCCGCGCCGGACTCGAGTCGCGTCCCGAGCAGGGCGTCTTCGTGGTGCCGAACTTCTCGATCGGCTCGGTGCTCGGCACGCACCTCGCCACGATCGCGGCACCGTGGTTCCCGTCGGTCGAGATCGTCGAGACGCACCACGCCGGCAAGATCGACTCGCCGTCCGGGACCGCGGTTCGCACCGCCGAACTCATCGCCGACGCCCGGCGCGAGGTCGGTCCGGTCGAGGCCCCGCACGTCGACCAGCGGGCCCGCGGGCAGCAGGTCGCGAGCGTCCCGATCCACTCGCTGCGGCTGCCCGGCGTGAAGGCCGTGCAGGACGTCCTGCTGAGCGGCCCCGGCGAGACCCTGACGATCCGGCACGACACGAACGACGACGTCGCCTACGTGGCGGGCATCCGCGCCGCGCTGTCCGCCGTCGGGTCGATGCGGGGCCTGACGGTCGGCCTCGGCAGTGTCCTCGGCATCGGCTGACCCGCCGTGCGCCTGACCCGCTCGCTCCGTTCGCCGTTCTGGGGCGCCGCCCTGATGGCGGTGCTGCTCGCGCTCTACATCGTGCTCGTCGGGCAGCGCGCGGTGGCCTTCATCGCGACCGGCATCCCGATCGGGATCGGCATCGGCGTGGCACTGTTCGTCGTCGCGGCGATCGGCGCGCTGCTGCTCGTCCTGGAGTTCCGCTTCGGCCTCCGCATCACCCGGCTCGGCGCGCGGCTCGAACGCGAGGGCGCGGCACCGGCGGACGTGGTGCCCGTGCGGCCGTCGGGTCGGCCGACGCGCGAGGCCGCCGACGAGCTCTTCCCCGAGTACAAGGCCGCCGTCGAGACCGACCCGACGGACTGGCGCGGGTGGTACCGCCTCGGCGTCGTCTACGACGCCGCCGGTGACCGCAAGCGGGCGCGGGCCGCGATGCGCGAAGCGCTCACCAGGGCACGCGGTTGACGGACTGGAGGCGCGGGGGGCGCCGGGCCCCCCCCCCCCCCGCCGGGGGGGGGGGGGGGGGGGCGACCCGAGGCAGATCCCCCCCATCGGCCCCGCACCCCCCCCCCCCCCCACCCG
>NZ_JBEPKX010000012.1:0-99292 GCF_040544915.1 Curtobacterium sp. 1544 | reverse complement strand
CGTGTGGGTGGGTGCCCCCTCGAGCGTGGGGGTTGGGGGTTCGGGGCCGGTGTCACACCGGCCCCCACCCACCCCCGCGCGCCCCCCCCCCCCCCCGCGGGTGGGGGGGGGGGGGCCCCGCGCCCCCCCCGCCTCCAGTCCGTCAGGCGGTCGCGTTCGCGACCCCCGCTCAGCTGAGCTGGTTGGCCTCGACCCAGGACAGGTACTCCGGGCTCACGGTGCCCGTGACGTACTCGCCCGTGAAGCAGCTCATCTCGAGGTCCGTGACGTCGGACCCCTCGATGATCGCGTCGCGCATGTCGCCGATCTCCTGGTAGATCAGGTGGTCGCTGCCGAGCACCTTGTTGATCTCCGGGATCTTCCGGTCGTGTGCGATGAGCTCCGCGCGGGTCGGCATGTTGATGCCGTAGACGTGCGGGTACCGGACCGGGGGAGCAGCGCTCGTGAAGGTGACCTCGTTCGCACCGGCGGCGCGGGCCATCTCGACGATCTCGCGGCTCGTCGTGCCGCGCACGATCGAGTCGTCGACGATCAGGATGTTCTTGCCCTTGAACTCCGACGACATCGCGTTGAGCTTCTGGCGCACGGACCGCTTGCGCTCCGCCTGCCCCGGCATGATGAACGTGCGGCCGACGTAGCGGTTCTTGTAGAAGCCCTCGCGGTACTCGATGCCGAGCTTCTGCGCGACCTGCATCGCGGCCGGGCGGCTCGAGTCCGGGATCGGCATGACCACGTCGATGTCGCCGGTGGGGGCGTACTGCGCGATCGTGTCCGCCAGACGGTTGCCGAGCCGGAGCCGGGCGTCGTACACCGAGATGCCGTTCATGACGGAGTCGGGACGGGCGAGGTAGACGTACTCGAACGAGCACGGCACCAGACGCGGGTTCTTCGCGCACTGGCGGGCGTGCATCTGGCCGTTCATCTCGATGAAGACGGCCTCGCCGGGGGCGACGTCGCGGACGATCTCGTAGCCGCCGGACTCGAGCACCAGGGACTCGGAGGCGACGACCCACTCGGGGTTGCCGGCCTCGTCGAACTTGTGCCCCAGGATCAGCGGACGGATGCCGAACGGGTCGCGGAACGCCAGCAGTCCGTGCCCGGCGATGGTCGCGATGGCGGCGTAGGAGCCCTCGACCCGCTCGTGCACGCGCTCGACGGCGTCGAACACCTGCCCGGGGTCGAGGTCCTTGCCGCGCACCTGGCCCTGGAGCTCGTGGGCGAGCACGTTCACCAGCAGCTCGGTGTCGGAGCTCGTGTTGAGGTGCCGCCGGTCGATGTCGAACAGCTCACGGGTGAGTTCCCGCGTGTTCGTCAGGTTGCCGTTGTGCACGAGGACGATGCCGTAGGGCGCGTTCACGTAGAACGGCTGGGCCTCTTCCTCGTTGCTCGCGGTGCCCTTCGTGGCGTACCGGACGTGCCCGAGGCCCATCGTGCCGAGGAGGGCACGCATGTCACGGGTGCGGAAGGACTCCCGCACGTGACCACGGGTCTTGTGCATGTGGTGGATGTGACCCTCGACCGTGGCGATGCCCGTCGAGTCCTGTCCCCGGTGTTGCAGGAGGAGCAGAGCGTCGTAGATGGATTGGTTTGCGGGCCCCTGCGCAACGAGGCCGACGATGCCGCACATTCGCGGTGTGCTCCAGACCGTAGAATCGGGTGGTACCGAACAAGTCTGCCATGCCCTAGCGGAGGACTACGCATGCCCAACCCGTACGCAGAGGCCGGCGTCGACACCGCTGCCGGTGACCTCGCAGTCGAGCTCATGAAGTCCGCCGTCTCGGCGACGCACAACACGTCCGTGCTGGGCGGTGTGGGCGGATTCGCGGGACTCTACGACGTCTCGTTCCTCAAGGACTTCGAACGACCGCTGCTCGCGACCTCGACCGACGGCGTCGGCACGAAGGTCGCCATCGCGCAGGCGATCGACAAGCACGACACCATCGGCCAGGACCTCGTCGGCATGGTCGTCGACGACATCGTCGTGGTCGGCGCGAAGCCGCTGTTCATGACGGACTACATCGCCTGCGGCCGGGTCGTCCCCGGGCGCATCGCGGACATCGTCGCCGGGATCGCGCGCGGTTGCTCGGAGACCGGCACCGCCCTGGTCGGCGGCGAGACGGCGGAGCACCCCGGGCTGCTCGGGCCGGACGACTACGACGTGGCCGGTGCCGCCGTCGGTGCGGTCGAGGCCGGCTCACAGCTCGGCGCGCACCTCGTGCAGGACGGCGACGTCGTCGTGGCGATCGCGTCCTCCGGGCTGCACTCGAACGGGTACTCGCTCGTGCGCCACATCCTGTCGTCCCGTGGCGTCGGGTACACCGACTCGCTGCCGGAGCTCGGCGACCTGGTCGGCGAGGCCCTGCTCGAGCCGACGCGCCTCTACACGACGCCGCTGCTGTCGCTCATCGAGCAGCACCCCGGCGCCGTGCACTCGCTGTCGCACGTCACCGGCGGTGGCATCGCGGCGAACCTGGCGCGCGTGCTGCCCGTCGGGTCCTGGGTCGAGGTCGACCGCTCCACGTGGGAGCCTCTCCCCGTCTTCCGGGTGCTCGCGTCGATGGCCGGCACCCCGATCGAGGACACCGAGGGCACCTGGAACCTCGGCATCGGCATGTTCGCCGTCGTCTCGGCTGCTGCGGCGTCGGACGTCATCGCGTCGCTCGGGGCCGCGGGGCTGGCGTCGTGGAGCGTCGGGACGATCTCGACCTCGGCGCGGGACCTGAGCGGATTCGAACAGGGCGCGAAGGGCGTCGACGGCGGCGCGGTGCGGCTCGTGGGGGCGTACGCGGGCTGAGCGGGCGCGGGCCCGCGCTCGCGCGGGCGCGGCTCGCGCGGGCTCGCGGACGGGCGCTCGAGGTCGCGCGAACTGCCGTCCGGACTCGTTCCGGGCGGCAGTTCGTGCGACTGGGGCGCAACGCTCGCGGCGCGTCGTGCGACCTCGGGGCGACACGTGCGGGCGTCTGATGCGTTGGCACGTGTCGCGTCGGCACTGGCGCGCGCGGGTCGGCGCACACGACGAAACGCCGCGCTGCCCCGAGGGGTGCGCGGCGTCGTCATCGAGCCTGGGTCAGGCGGACTTGTTCTGGTCCTCTTGCGGTTCGAACTGGTCGTCTTCTTCGAGCTGGTCATCACCGTATTGGTCTGCCCAGCGGTCGACGTAGGAGTTCTCGTCCGAGTGCTGCCCGGCGGAGAGCTCGCGTTCGAGCGCACCGTAATTCGTCTCCGGGCTGAAGTACTTCAGCTCCCGGGCGACCTTGGTGTGCTTTGCCTTCTGACGGCCGCGCCCCATGCGTGACCCCCTCGTGATCGGCTCTGGTCCGGTCCTGGCGGGAGAGGAGTCACCCGGGGAACCGAACGGTTCGTGGTTTGAAATCTGCCGATCACTCTACCATGTACCCCGATCTGGACGTCGCCGCGACGGCCTCGCGCACAGCAGAATCGAAGTGATGACAGACGACGCCCCACCCCCGGTCGACCAGCACGCCCGTGTCGTGGTGATCGGCGCCGGTCAGGCCGGTCTCTCGGTGGGATACCACCTGCGCCGACTCGGGCTGACGCCGGGGAGCGACCTGGTGCTCCTCGACCGCGCGCCGAGCACCGGTGGGGCGTGGCAGTTCCGCTGGGAAGCGCTGCGGCTCGGCGCTGCCCACCGCGTGCACGACCTGCCCGGCATGAACGCGATGGGGCTCCGGTTCGACGACGCCGACCGGTCGCGGCCGGCCCGGGACGTCGTGGGTGAGTACTACCGGCGCTTCGAGCAGCACTACGACCTGCGGGTCCGGCGCCCGGTCTCGGTGTCGTCCGTTTCGCGCGTCGACGGCGCTGAGGAGCTCTGCGTCGCCACGAGGACCGCGGACGGCGGCACCGCCCGGATCGCCGCCGAGGTCGTGGTGAACGCCTCCGGGACCTGGGGCACGCCCTTCCTCCCGTGGTACCCGGGCCGCGACGTCTTCCGAGGCCGCCAGGTGGACACGACCGAGTACCGGAGCGCCAAGGAGTTCGCCGGGCAGGACGTGGTCGTGGTCGGCGGCGGGACGAGCGCCATCGGGTTCCTGCTCGAGCTCGACGGGGTGGCCGCCCGGACCCGCTGGTTCACCCGGCGGCCGGTGGTGTGGTCGGAGGCCCCGGCGCTCGACGTCGAGTCGGCCGTCGCCGCCGTCGACGAGCAGGACCGGGCGGCGCGTGCGGGGGAGACCCTGCCGAGCATCGTCAGCGGGACCGGGGTGCCCGTCTCGAGGCGGATCCGTGCGGGACTCGACCGTGGTGTGCTCCGCGAGTCGCCGATGTTCACGCGGCTCGACGAGACCGGGGTCGTCACGGCGGACGGCGAGCACGTGCACGCCGATGCGGTGATCTGGGCGACCGGGTTCCGCGCGGACCTGCGGCACCTCGCGCCGCTGCACCTGCGGACCGCGGCGGGCGGGATCGTGGTCGAGGACGGACGCTCCGTCGACGAGCCGCGGCTGTTCCTCGCCGGGTACGGCCCGCAGGCCTCGACGATCGGGGCGAACCGGGCCGGACGGCGGATCGCGCGGCAGGTGATGGACGTGCTCGCCGCGCCCTGACCTCGCACGGTGCGAGGTCAGCTCGAGGTCGCCCGGGCCAGTGTGCGAGGTTCCGCGCTCCGTGCGAGGCGCGCAGGCTCGCACGCCGCACGGAACCTCGCACCATGCGGTGCGTGGTCGCCCGGACCTCGCACCGTGTGCGGTCGCCGGGACCTCGCACGGTGCGAGCCAGGCAGGCGGGCAGGCAGGCGCCAGCGTCAGGCGGGCAGGGGCTCCTGCACGCCACGACGTCGACGCGAGGCGAGCAGGAACACCGCGTCGAGCGAGAACCGCCCCGGCCCGGTCAGCGCCACCGCCAGGGACGCCACCGCGAGCACGAGCACGTACTCGAATCCGCCGTCCTGCGAGTAGAACCCCGAGGACGCATGGGCGAGCAGACCCGCGACCACCATGTCGACCGCGAGCAGCACGCCGACCACCCGCGTCGCGACGCCGAGCACGAGGAACACGCCCCCGACGAGTTCGAGGCCGGCCACCAGGGGTGCCGCGACCTCGGCGAGCGGGATACCCATGCCGGAGAAGCCCTCGGTCACGGAGCCGATGCCCTGGGCGAACTTCTGGGCGCCGTGGGCGATGAACACCACCCCGAGGACGATGCGGAGCGCGGTCAGGCCGATGGAGGTCGATGTCGTTCGCATGGCGTCGAAGCTAACCGGTGACGCGTCATCGTTCCCCCTCGTTCGGGGGACTGCCCGGGCATCACCAGGACATGCCCAGCCCCGGGTCCGCCGAAACGCGGACGCGCGTTCAGGAAGCGCCGCGTCCGGTCTGCTGCTGCAGGCGGTCGATGTGCTCCGAGGCCTCGGCCTTGGTGAGGTCGGCGGGGAGTTCCTCGCCGGCTTCGCGAGCAAGCGTGTCGAGGTAGCTGCGCTGCGGGCCGGTCATCGGCTCGTCACCGGTGACCCACTGCTCGGGGTCCTTGCTCGCGTCGGTCGACGGGTCCGGACGGGGACCTCCGAGGGTCTCACCCGCGAGGTCGGATTCGGGCTGCTGGGTCGGGTCTGCATCACTCATGCCGGGGACGCTACGCCGCACCCCCGACCGTCACGCCCACCCTGGCGTCCCCCGAACCGAACCCGGGGGACGGGACCCCGGGTCAGCCGGCGACCGCGGTGTACCGCACCAGGTCCGGCCCGATGGCACTCGCCGCGATCGGCACCGTCCGGTCGCCCTGCCGGATCCAGATCGTCGCGGCCCGCTCGTCGATTCGCTCGACCTGGTGCAGCGTGCCGTCGAGCAGCACCGCGGCGCTGACGACCTGGTGTCCGGTCGACTCTCGCGGTGGCAGGCCGACGACGTCGTCGTCGTGGGCGGTGTACCGCCCGGGCGACAGGAACGGCGACACCGGGGTGGTCACGATCTCCAGGCCCTCGTCGACGTGCCGGACGACCACCAGCCGCACCGCCTGGTCCGTCGGCAGCGGGACGTCGACGACCGGCGCGTCCGCCGGGCCGGCCAGTGCGCGGAACGCGGGCCGACCGTCGGGGGCGAGTCGTGCCTCCAAGCCGTCGATCCGGACCCGTCCGCGACCGCGCGAATCGGCGTACGTGCCGGGCTCGAGCCCGGACTGCCGCGCGTCGAGCCGCGAGACGACGACGCGGTCCGGGCGGTACCAGTCGCGCAGCGTGGCGGGGTCGACCCAGCCGATGCGGTGCGTCGAGTCCTCCGCCGTCCGCTCGTCGAGCGCCCCGAGGGGGTGCGGTCCGCGGACGGCGACGAGTCCCTCGTGCGGGCCGCCGGGCGTGGGCTCGTGGTCGAGCACCTCGACCCGCTTCGAGACCTTGCCGCCGTGCCCGTCGAAGGTCGCGAAGGTGCGCAGGTCGGAGATCGTCATGACGTCAGATGGTACGACCGTCACCGCGCGGGGACGAAGCACCGTCGCTGCGCGGGGGAGACGGCACGAGCACGCGCATCTCACCGGTGCACTGGGTCTGGTCGACGCCTTCGGCCGGACCGGCCGGACGGGTCGCACGCCGCGGCTGCAGGCTGTTGCGCTGCGCGGACCGGAGCAGTCGGTCGTCCTGGGCCTCGTGCTGGAAGACGCCGTGCGGGGAGCGGCGGAGGGCCGGGCGGATCGGTTCGCCACGGCGTTCCTGACCCGGCAGCGGACGGGAACGGCGGCCGTACAAGAGCTCCGACGAGTCGAGCAGCCACGGCACGAGGGCGACCGTCACGCCGTGCACGAGCAGGAGCTTCTTCCGGATCCGGCGACCGCGGTGGTTGTGCAGGAAGTTCTCCCACCAGTGCCCGACGACGAACACGGGCGTGTAGACCGTGACGACCTCGGAACCGTGCTCCATCCGGTGCGCCTTGATGTACTTGATGAGCGGCATCGAGATGTCGCGGTAGGGGCTCGGCACGATGGTCAGGGGGACCTCGATGCCCCAGTCCGCCCACTGCGCCCGCAGCCGGGCCGACTCGGCGTCGTCGATCGCGACGTGTACGGCTTCGAAGCTCGCGTGCTTCGCGGCGATCGCGTAGTCGAGCGCCTTGAGCACCGGCTTCTGCAGCTTGTTCACCAGGACGATCGCGTGGTCGCCGGTGGCGCCGAACTGGGTCTCCTCGTCGGCCTCGATCTCGTGCGAGACATCGCGGTAGTACCGGTTCACGCCGAGCATCAGGACGAAGAGGATCGGCATGATGAGGAACACGAGCCACGCGCCGTGGGTGAACTTCGTGATCGTGACGATGACGAGGACGACGAACGTGAAGGTCGCGCCGGTGGCGTTGATCGCCCGCGAGCGCATGACCTGCCCGCGGTTGACGGGCTCGGCGGCGGTCCCGGCACGGTCCTCGCGCAGCAGCCGCGTCCAGTGGACGATCATCCCGGTCTGCCCGAGCGTGAACGACACGAAGACGCCGATGATGTAGAGCTGGATCAGGCTGGTGACGTTCGCCCGGTAGACGATGAGCAGCGCCGCCGCGACGAGCGCGAGGACGATCACACCGTTCGAGTAGATGAGGCGGTCACCGCGGGTCGACAGTGCCTTCGGGGCGTACGAGTCGCGGGCGAGGATCGAGCCGAGCAGCGGGAAGCCGTTGAACGCCGTGTTCGCCGCGAGGAGCAGGACCGCCGCGGTCGTCGCCTGGATCACGAAGAACAGCACCGTGTTGTTCCCGAAGGTCGCGGCCGCGATCTGGGCGATCAGGGAGCGCTGCGGGTGCGTCGCGCAGGCGGCGAAACCCTGCAGGTCGCAGGCGTCCTCGGCGTAGTGCACGCGGGAGATGAGCGCCAGCGTGATGAGCCCGACGAACAGGACGATCGCGATCGACCCCATGAACACGAGGGTCATCTGCGCGTTCTTGATCTTCGGGCGGCGGAACGCCTGCACGCCGTTCGCGATCGCCTCGACGCCGGTCAGCGCCGAGCAGCCGGACGCGAACGCGCGCAGGAGCAGCAGGATGAACGCCGCCTGCGTCGTGTGCTCGACGTTCTGCACCGTGTACGCGGCGGACTCGGCGACCGGGGCGTGCCCGAACGCGGCGCGCAGCAGTCCCGTGACGACCATGACGAACACGGACGCCACGAACAAGTAGGTCGGCACGGCGAAGGCCTTGCTCGACTCGCGCACCCCGCGGAGGTTCGCGGCCGCCAGGAGCACGACGAAGAGCAGGGCGAGCTCGACCCGGAACTCGTTGAGCACGGGGAGCGCCGAGATGATGTTGTCCACGCCGGACGCCACCGACACGGCGACGGTCATCACGTAGTCGACGAGCAGTGCGGACGCGACGACGAGGCCGGCCTTCTCGCCGAGGTTCCGGTGCGCCACCTCGTAGTCGCCACCGCCGGACGGGTACGCCTTGATGAGCTGGCGGTAGGACGCGACGACGACCACGAGCAGCAGCACGACGAGAGCGGCGACCCATGGGGCGAACGTCAGGAACGCCATCCCGCCGAGCAGCAGGATCATGAGGAGTTCCTGCGGCGCGTACGCCACGGAGGACAGCGGGTCACTCGCGAAGATCGGCAGGGCCAGGTGCTTCGGGAGGAGCTGCCCTTCGAGCTTCTCGGAGGGGAGGGGATCCCCGATCAGTCGCGCTTTCAACGACCGGATCTCGTTCGTCACGAGCGGCAAACCTACTCGTTTCGGAGCGCGAGTCAACACGGGTGACCGGACCGTTATTCCGCGTCGGTCGCGACTCGTTCCGAGTGCACCCCGAAAACCCCTTGCGGTTGACGCTGCGTCAACCCCTAGCGTGGTCTGCATGAGGGATTCGACAGACAGCGTGGACGCAGCTGCGAAAGCACCGCACGGCATCGCCGACGTGGCGCGTTCCGCCGGTGTGTCGAGTCGCACGCTCCGCCACTACGCCGCGATCGGGCTGCTGCCCGCCACGGCGGTCGGTGACGGCGGACTCCGGCGCTACGACGACCGGGCGCTCGTCCGGTTGCAGCGGATCCTGCTGCTCCGCGGACTCGGACTCGGTCTTCCCGAGATCCGGCGGGTCCTCGACGGCGAGCAGGACGACGTCACGGCCCTCACCGCGCACGTCGCGTGGCTCGAACGCGAGCGTGACCGGCTCGCCCGGCAGCTCGCGGCCGTGCGCACCACCATCACCAGGATCGAGAAGGGAGAGGACATGAACGCCACCGACACGTTCGACGGGTTCGACCAGACCCGGTTCAAGCAAGAGGTCGAGGAGCGCTGGGGCGCCGACGCCTGGGACCGCGGCGCACGCTGGTGGGAGTCCAAGGACGCCAGTGCGAAGGAGGCCTTCCAGGCCGAGCAGCGGGCGATCGCGCAGGACGCCGCGGCGCTCGCCGCGTCCGGCGCGGGGCCGGCATCGGACGCGGGCACCGCACTCGCGCGGCGCCAGTTCGCCTGGCTCGCGCAGGCGACGCCCCCGGCCGAGCTCACCGCCGACCGGTTCCGCACGCTCGCCGACATGTACGTGCAGGACGAGCGGTTCACGCACGCCTACGAGTGGGCGGGTGCGGGCGCGGCACGCGCCCTGCGGGACGCGATGCACGCACTGGCCGACCGCGGCCTGTGACGGACGACCCGTGGAGTGCGCGTCCGCTTGCGGAGTGTCGCGCCCGCACACGGACATCGCGCCCCGGAGAGACGGGGCGCGATGTCCAGAGCCGGGCGCGATGCCGTGGCCGTCGGCCGACGAGCGGACTGCCTGGAGGCACAGGTCGTCCCCGTCTGTCGGCCGACGGCCGTCAGAGCGACTTGCGCAGAGCCTCCAGGCCGTCGCGCAGACGCGTCACGGTGTCGGCGGTGAGCGTGCCGCGCGTGGCGCGGCGGCGGAGGTCCGCACGGACCTGCTGCCGGAACGACGACAGGGCCATCTCGACCTCGCGGAGTGCTCGGGCGCCCTCGGACGGCACGTCGACGGGCTCGTCGACGGTCCGGCCGCGCGGGCTCTGCGCGCTCGCGGCGAGGTCGGCGCGGAGCGACCGCATGGCCTCGCCCACCGAGGCGCGGACGCCGTCGGCGAGGGACTTCACGGAGTCGTTGACGCCGTTCTCGACCTCGGCGATCTCGTCGGCGCGGGCGTCCAGCTCGGCCCGACCCGCATCGGTGATCGCGTAGACGGTCTTCCGGCCGTCCGCGGACTTCGAGACGAGTCCCTCTTCCTCGAGCTTGGCGAGCCGCGGGTACACGGTGCCGGCACTCGGGACGTACGTGCCGCCGAAGCGGTCGCCGAGGGCCTGGATGACCTCGTACCCGTGCATCGGGTGGTCGGCGAGCAGGACGAGCAGGTAGAGGCGCAGGTGGCCGTGGGCGAAGACGGGGCTCATTCGACGACCTCCGTCTCCACGAACGCCGGAGCCTCGGGTGCCGCGTGCAGCACCGCGATGTCGCCGGAGACCGAGTTCACCCGGAGGTCCAGCCACTGCCCGGACAACTCGCCGCCCTGCTTGACGTACGAGCCACGGACGCCGCGGATCTCGGAGTCGTCGAACTGCAGCTTGCCGGATGCCGTGCTCACGGTGCACCGGTAGGGCACGCCGTCCTCGAGCCGGACGCTCACCGACCCGGACACCGTGTTCACGCGTGCCGAGTCCGGGGTGCCGTGCAGGTCGAGCACGACGTCGGCGCTCACCCCGTCGGCCGAGAAGCGCGGGATCGCACCCGTCGCCACGACGTCGCCCGAGACGGTGTGCACCGTCAGCGCTCCGTCGAGCTCGCGGATGGTCGTGGTGCCGGACACCGCGTTGACCGTCACGTCGCCCGCGATCTCGTCGACGACCAGGTCGCCGGACACCGTGTTGAGCGTGGCGCCGCGGTTCGTACCGGAGAGCAGCGCGCCGGCGGAGACGACCCCGACGGTGACGACCGCGTCGCGGGGCACCAGCACGCTGACGTCGGCGTGGGCCTTGCCGCGGAACGACTTCAGGAACCCGATCGGGTCGTCCCAGCGGACCTGCGGGTGGTCGATCGTGAGCGTGTCGCCGTCGAGCTCGATCTTCATCGGCTTGCCGGACACGCTGTGCACCTCGACGCGGGCGGTCGGCTCGTCGTGCGCGACGACGTCGACCTGACCACCGGCGAGGCCCACGCGCAAGCGGCGGACGATCCCGGTGTCGATCACCTTCGGCTCCTCGACGAGCCACTTCTCCTGGGCCATGTTGCCTCCTCGAACTCGCGATGTATCGCGTCTGTGGACGACACGTTATATCGCGAGTCGCGACTGCGCAAGCACCACGGGCCCGATGACCCGGCCACCCCGTTCAGGCGGCCGGCGTGACGGAGGCGGGTCGTGCCTCCAGGCCGGTGGTCGCGGCGTGAGCCGTGCGTTCCGGACTCCACGGGAACCGGCGGAAGAGGGGCATCAGGGGCTGGACCATGGGGCCGATCGCGAACGCGGCGATCACGGTGCCCGCACCGACGTCGCCGCCGAGCAGCCAGCCGACGATGACGACCGACACCTCGATCGCGGTCCGCGCGGCCCACACCGGCCAGCCGAGCCGCTCGTGCAGGCCGACCATCAGGCCGTCCCGCGCGCCCGTGCCGAACCCGGCGCCGATGTAGAACGCCGTTGCCAGCGCGAGCAGCAGGAGTCCGGCGACGAACAGCAGGACCCGTCCGACGAGCTCCGACGGGGTCGGGACGAGCCACAGCACGAGGTCAGCCGACGGCCCGATCGCCAGGGCGTTGAGCAGCGTGCCGATGCCCGGCTTCTGCCGGAGCGGGATCCAGAACAGCAGGATGACGCCGCTCGACACCACGGTGATGACGCCGAACGACCACGGCACGACGTTCTCGAGGCCCTCGGTGAGGACGGTCCACGAACTCACGCCGACGACGGCCCGGACCTGCAGTGCCGTCGACGCCCCGTAGAGGAACAGGCCGACGAAGAGCTGGACGAAGCGGAGCGTGAGGGCGGTCGAGCGGGGCATGGCTCGATCGTGCTCGGGATTGGACTGCACGTCGAGGGCCAATTCGGCTACCGTGGATCCATGACCGTCCTGCCCGCGACCCGCACCGGCGCCGTCCTGCTCAGCGCCCGAGCCGCCGCGCACCTCCTCACCGACTGGCGAGCGGGCACCGACGCCCCCGCGTACGAGGCGCTGTCCGATGCCCTGCGCGTCCTGGTGATCGACGGTCGGGTCCCGCTCGGCGTCCGCCTGCCCGCCGAACGCGGACTCGCGACCGCCCTCGGCGTCTCCCGCACCACCGTGGCGAACGCGTACGCGCGGCTGCGGTCCGACGGGTTCCTCGTGTCGGTCCGTGGCTCCGGCAGTGTGGTCCACCTGCCGCGGGACCTCGCCGGACGGCCGGACCCGGAACGGCTCGGCGGCGTGGTGTCCGGCGATCTGCTCGACCTCCGCAAGGCGGCGATGCACGCGGCCCCCGGCATCGCCGAGGCCGTCGAGCGGGCGGTGCGGCACGTCCCCGCGGCGCTCGCCGGCATCGGGTACGACACCGTCGGCGACCCGGGGCTGCGCGCCGCGATCGCTGCGCGGTACACCGAGCGCGGGCTGCCCACCGACGCCTCGCAGATCGTGGTGACCATCGGCGCGCAGCACGCCATCGCCCTGCTCGCCCGGGTGCTCGTCCGACGCGGCGACGCCGTCCTGGTCGAGTCGCCGACCTATCCGCACGCGCACGAGGCCTTCCGCGAGGCCGGCGGACGCCTCGTCGGCGTGCCCGTCGACGCCCGGACCGGCTGGGACGCCGCTGCGCTCGAGACCACGTTGCGGCGGACCGCACCGGCCGTGGCGTACGTGATGCCCGAGCTGCACAACCCCACCGGCGCGACGATGTCGGCGTCCACCCGGGAGCTGCTGCTGTCCGTGGCGGCATCGACGGGCACCACGGTGATCGCCGACGAGACGATGGGGGAGCTGCGGATCGAGGGGACGCCGTCGCTCCCACTGGCCGCCGGTTCCGATGCCGTCGTGATGATCGGGTCGGCGGACAAGGTGTTCTGGGGCGGCCTGCGCATCGGTTGGATCCGGGCTGCGCCCGAGCTCCTGCAGCGGCTGCTGCTCGCCCGTCCGACGGGCGACCTCGGCACGCCGGTCCTCGACCAGCTGGTCGCGCGGGAGCTCGTGCCACGCACGGCGGCCGTCCTGGAGGCGCGGCGCGAGTACCTGCGGCAGGGTCGCGACGACGTCGTGGGCGCGTTGCGCGCGCGGCTCCCGGAGTGGGACGTCCCGTCGCCGGCGGGCGGGTTGACGACGTGGGTCGGGCTCGGTCGGCCGGTGTCGAGCGCACTGGTGCTCGCCGCCCGGTCCGAGGGGGTCGTGCTCGCGTCCGGCGGGGTGTTCGGGCCGGACGGCGGGTTCGAGCGGTTCCTGCGGGTGCCGTTCACGATGCCGCCGGCCGATCGGGTGCGGCTCGTCGACGTGCTGGAGCGGTCGTGGGCGCGGATCGGCGGGGACAGTGCGGGGGTGCGGGGGTCGTTGGCCGCGGTGGTGTGATCGGGCGGGTGTGCGCGCGGGTGCGGGTGCGTGCGGGTGCGTGCGGGTGCGGGTGCGCGCGCGTGTGCGCGGCCCGTCATCCTGTGGGGTGACGGCGGGGCGTGCATCTCGCTCCGTGGGGTGATGTGGTCCGGCGGTCGGCACGGGAGTCTTGTCGCATGGACACGACCATGAAGGCGACGGCCACGGCTCCGGAGCGCGTCGCGTGCGCGGCGGTGCCCCCGGCTGCCCGCGTCTCGATGGCGCTGACCGGCTCGCTGCTCGCCGGCGTGCTGACCTCGTTCGGCCAGGCGGTCCCCGGGCTGTCGACCGTCTCGAACTCCGCCGGGCCGTGGTTCGTCGTCGCCGTGCTGCTGTGCCTGCTCGCCGGCGTCCGTGCGGGCCGGGTGGCGCTGCCGCTCGCGATGCTCCTCGGCGTGGTCCTGCTCGAGCTCATGCACGTGGGGTACTGGGCGACGACGAACCTCCGTGGCTTCCCGGACTTCCTGTCCATCACGAACTTCTGGGTCCTCATGGGGATCCCCGCGGGGGTGCTCGCCGGGGTCGTCGCCGTGGCCGTCCGCGACCGGGACACCCGGTGGCGCGGCGCAGCACTCGGTGCGACCGCAGCGGTGCTCGTCGGCGAGGGCGTCCGGGCACTGCTCCAGGTCGCCGACACCACCGGGCCGGTGACCTGGGTGGTCGAGATCGTCGTCGGGGTCGTGCTCCTCGCGGTGGCCGTCCTGACCGCCCGTGACCCGCTCGGCCGGGTCGTGGCGCTCGGGGTCGGGGTCCTCGGCACGGTCGGGGTGCTCGGGGTGTACCTGGCGCTGGGCGGCTGAGGTCGGTCCTCAACAGGGACTCGTCCGTCCTGGGTCCTCTACGGATCGCGGTGATCGCGTCCACGCACGGGTGGGTCCTGCAAGGATCGGAGCGTGCACCTCCTCTCGGTCTTCAGTCTCCGCAACCGGGCCCTCATCGCGCTCGTCACCGTCGTCGTCGCGGTGTTCGGCGGCATCGCGCTGACGAGCCTCAAGCAGGAGCTCATCCCGAGCGTCCAGTTCCCGCAGATCGCGATCGTCAGCGCCTACCCCGGTGCCACACCGGAAGTCGTGTCGAACGACGTCTCGACGAAGATCGAGCAGGGGATCCAGGCGGTGCCGGACCTCAAGTCCACGACGGCGACGTCGTCCACCGGCCAGAGCGTCGTCTCCGCCGAGTTCGCCTACGGATCGAACCTCGCCAGCGCCGAGGACAAGATCCAGACCGTCGTCAACGCACTGTCGCTGCCCGACTCGGTCCAGACGCAGATCGTCACCGGGTCCTTCGACGACCTGCCGGTCATCCAGCTCGCGGTCTCGGCGACCGGTGACCAGGAACAGCTCGTCGACCGCTTGAACGCCACCGCGATCCCCGACCTCGAGAAGCTCGACGGCGTGCGCGAGGCGGACGTCTTCGGCAACCCCGGCCGACGCGTCGTGATCACCCCGGACCGGACGGCGCTCGCCGCACGGGGGCTGTCGCAGACCGCCATCTCGGACGCCCTCGACGACAACGGCACGCTCATCCCCGGCGGCACGATCACGCAGGACGGCACGACGCTCTCGGTGCAGACCGGGCAGCGGATCGCCTCCCTCGACGACATCGAGGCGCTGCCGCTCACGGGCGGGACCTCGACGGCCACCATCGGCGACGTCGCGAAGGTCGCGATCCAGGAGTCCCCGCGCACCTCGATCAGCCGCGTCGACGGCGAGCAGGCCCTGACGATCGCGATCACGAAGACGCAAGAAGCCAACACCGTCGACGTCTCGACGACCGTGCGGGACGCCCTGCCCGACATCGAGAAGAAGATCACCGGTGACCCGAAGATCACCGTGGTGTTCGACCAGGCGCCGTACATCCAGCAGTCGATCGACTCCCTCGCCGAGGAAGGCCTGCTCGGCCTCGGGTTCGCCGTGGTCGTGATCCTGCTGTTCCTGCTGTCGGTCCGGTCCACGATCGTCACCGCGATCTCGATCCCGACGTCGGTGCTCCTCGCCGCGATCGGCATGCGAGCAGCGGACTACACGCTGAACATCATCACCCTCGCGGCGCTCACGATCGCGATCGGCCGCGTCGTCGACGACTCGATCGTCGTGATCGAGAACATCAAGCGACACCTGCAGCCAGGCGTCGACCGACGGCAGGCGGTGCTCGACGGCGTGCGCGAGGTCGCCGGCGCCGTGACGGCGTCGACGGTGACCACGGTCGTCGTGTTCCTGCCGGTGGCGTTCGTGGCCGAGCTCGTCGGCGAGCTCTTCCGGCCGTTCGCCCTGACCGTCACGATGGCGCTCGTCGCCTCCCTGCTCGTGTCGCTGACGATCGTGCCCGTGCTCGCGTACTGGTTCCTGCGCGCGCCGAAGCCGCACAAGCACGCCGGCGCGACCACCTCGTCAGCCGCAGCCGACGCGCCCACCGACACCGCGCCTCCAGGCCGGTCCGCGACGACGGGAGCACTCGCCTCCGCAGCCGACCTGCACGACGCCGCCGCTCCAGATCGCCTTCGCCGGGGCTACCAGCCCGTCCTCCGGTGGGTGCTCCGGACCCCGTGGACGGTGTTGATCCTGGCGGTCGTCGTCCTCGGCGGCACCGCGGCCGCGCTGCCCTTCGTCAAGACGAACTACCTCGGCGACTCCGGCCAGAACACGTTCACGGTGACGCAGGACCTCGACCCCGGCACCAGCCTCGACGTGCAGTCCGACGAGGCCCGGAAGGTCGAACGGCAACTGCGTGACGTGGACGGCGTCGACACCGTGCAGACGACCATCGGCACGAGCGGGCAGTCCATCCAGGCGGCGTTCGGTGGCGGTGCCTCCGCATCGATCCAGTACGCCGTGACGACGGACGCCGACGCCGACCAGGACCGGATCCAGTCCGACACCCGGAAGCGGCTGAACGCGCTCGAGGGCGCCGGTGACGTCACGGTCTCGTCGGCGGGTGGGGGCTTCGGCGGGAGCAGCGACATCGAGGTGGACGTCACGGCGCCGACCCAGGACCAACTCCGGACCGCGGCCGACCAGGTCCTGCGCGAGATGCGCAAGGTCGACCACACCACCGGGGCGTCGAGCAACCTGTCCTCGGCGGAGCCGTACCTCGCCGTCCGGGTCGACCGGTCGAAGGCGGCGGCGCTCGGCCTCACCGAGACGCAGGTCGGCGGGATCGTCGCCGCAGCCGTCTCGCCGCTGGACACCGGCACGGTGGAGATCGACGACGCCTCGCTCGACGTGTACATCGCCGACCCGGAGCCGCCGACGACGACGGCCGCGTTGCGGAGCCTGTCGATCCCGACGTCGACCGGGGCCGTCCCGCTGTCCGACGTCGCGACCGTCGAACGGGCCGAGGGACCGACCACCGTCACCACCTCGGACGCCGTCCGCACCGCGACCATCTCCGTCACGCCGGACGCCACGAACCTGGGTGCGGCGGTGCAGGCCGTCACCACCGCGGTTGACGGGCTCGACCTGCCGAGGGGTGCCTCGGCGACGATCGGCGGCGTGGCCTCGAGCCAGTCGTCGGCGTTCAGCCAGCTGCTGCTCGCGGCGCTGATCGCGATCCTCATCGTCTACGTGGTGATGGTGGCGACGTTCCGCAGCCTGCTCCAGCCGCTCCTGCTGCTCGTCTCGGTGCCGTTCGCCGCGACCGGGGCGATCCTGCTGCAGATCGTGTCGGGCATCCCGCTCGGGGTCGCGTCGCTGATCGGTGTCCTCATGCTCGTGGGCATCGTCGTGACGAACGCCATCGTGCTCATCGACCTCGTCAACCAGTACCGGCGACGAGGGCTCCGCGTCCGCGACGCTCTGGTCGAGGGAGCCACCCGGCGCCTCCGCCCGATCCTGATGACGGCACTCGCGACGATCTTCGCGCTCGTCCCGATGGCGATCGGGCTCACGGGCAAGTCGGGCTTCATCTCGCAGCCGCTGGCGCTCGTCGTCATCGGCGGTCTGGTGTCGTCGACGCTGCTCACCCTCGTGGTGCTGCCGGCGCTGTACTTCGTCGTCGAGCGGGCGCGCGAGCGTCGGGCCGACCGGCGCGCGGCGGCTGCGGGGACTGCGGCGGAGACGGCGGAGGGCTAGCGGCGGTACTCGGCGTCGACGGCCGCGATCGGGTCCACCGGCGCGGTCGGGGCTTCCTCACGCTCGACGGCGCGGAACCACGACACCAGCACGCAGGTCAGCGTCACGAGGAACACGACGCCGGCGCCCTGCGACAGCACGGTCATCCGACCCGTCACGGCTGCGTACCCACCGAACGCGACGGCAGCGGCGAACGACAGCCCGAGCAGGAGCTCGGCGAACGTCTGCAGCGACGAGTGCCGCTCCCAGCGGGTGGCGGTGTCGCGGGCAGGGCGGGTCGAGGTGTCGGTCACCCCGAAAGTCTGCTGCGGCCGTGCCCCGGGCGGCAGTCCCGACTCCGGGTGCCACCCGCCCGGGGCACGCCCGAGGCCGCGCCCTGCCCGCGCCCCGGTCTGTTCCGCCGGCCCTCCGCGAGAGCGACATATTCACGCCGTGTGTTCGCGGCAAACTGTCGCTCTCGCGGCACAGCCCGGGCCACTCGGCGGCAAGCTGTCGCTTCCGCGACACGGCGGCCGCTCGTCCGCCCGAGTCTCGTGGCGCACCGGCACCGGCACCGGCGCTCAGCCCAAGTGCCCCCGCAGGAACGTCGCCACGCGCTTGCTCATCGCCTCGTCGAGCTGCGCGATCGAGTGCGCCGACCCCTCCACGGCCACGAACGTCACCGGCACGTCGTGCTTCCGCAGGGTCGCCGCGAACTCCTGCGACTCCCACAGCGGGATGAACTCGTCCGTGGAGTGCCCGATGAAGAACGGCGCCGTGTCCGAGGTCACGTGGTACTCCGGCGATGCCCGGGTCGCCGCCGGACAGTTCGCGTAGGTCCGGCACCCGAGGTACAGCAACTGCTTCCGCTGGAACGACGCCGAGACCCCGTCGGCCCGGGTCGACCGCGAGGTCAGGTTCGTCGGCCCGCTCAGGTCGACGACGGCACGGATCCGGTCGCCCTCGGCGTAGGCGGTCGAGTCGTGGTCGGTGACGGCGAGCATCGCCGCGAGGTTCCCGCCGGCGCTGCCCCCGAACACCCCGACCCGCTTGCTGTCCACGTCGTAGGTCGACAGCGTCGTCGGTCGGAACACGAAGTCGAGTGCCCGGCGGACGTCGTCGAGCCCGGCCGGGAACGGGTCGGTCGGCGCGAGGCGGTAGTCGACGTTGAACGTGACGAACCCCTCGGAGGCGAGGTACTTGCACACCGACCGGTACGCCGCCGTCGCCTTGTCGCCGTGCGACCAGCTCCCGCCGTGGATCATGAGCACGGCGGGACGGGTGCCGCTGGCTGCCTCGGCGAGTGCTCCGGGGTCGGCCGGGGTCGAAGCCGACGCAGAGGCCGATGGTGTGGGGGCGGCCGTCGCGGTCGGCGTCGTCGTGGTGTCCGGAGCGCTGTCGGCGGGCAGGCAGACGTCGAGGCGCTGCAGCGCCTCCGACCCGTACGGCACGTCGGCGACCACGTCGATGCCGTGGTACCGCAGGGACAGCGGGTAGATGACGGGGCCGGCGGTGACCGTGCGGTTCTCGTCGCCGACGGGATCCGCCCTGCACGACGCGACCGCGCCGAGCGCCACGACCGCGGCGACGAGCGCGAGCAACGTGCGACGGCCTGACCTCATCGAGTCCACCGTAACTCGCCCTCCGCGCGCCGACGTCCACCCGTGGGACGAACGGCCACGCGGCGCACTCCACCCAACGGACGACCCCGACGGACGAAAGAACACCCCCGGGCGAACCCGCCCCCACGGTGCCAGGATGAGAGACGACCCCGCAGGAGGACCCGTGAGCCGTCGCAAGGCCTGGAACGCCGACCCCGAACCGCTGCTCCGCGTCGAGGATGGATTCCGCCTCGACCGCGTCGACCCCGACGGCACCCCGGGGTTCCCCGGCCGCAAGATCGACGGCCTCGAGGCGCTCGCCGCGGGCGAGTCCCGCCTGTCCGCCCTGCAGGAGCGGCTCTGGGCGGCATCGACCGCGGGGGACCAGCGCCGGGTGCTCCTCGTGCTCCAGGCGATGGACACCGCCGGCAAGGGCGGGATCGTCTCGCACGTGGTCGGCGCGGTGGACCCGAACGGCGTGCACTACGCCGGCTTCAAGGCCCCGACCGCCGAGGAACGCGAGCACGACTTCCTCTGGCGCATCGAACGACAGCTGCCGGGAGCAGGCCAGCTCGGCGTGTTCGACCGCTCGCACTACGAGGACGTCCTCATCCAGAAGGTCCGTTCGTTCGCACCCCCGGAGGAGATCGAGCGCCGCTACGGCGCGATCGTCGACTTCGAGGACGGGCTCGCCGAGCAGGGCACGAGCATCGTCAAGGTGATGCTGCACATCTCGAAGGACGAGCAGCGCGAACGGCTCGGCGAACGCCTGGACCGCCCGGACAAGCACTGGAAGTTCAACCCGGGCGACATCGACGAGCGGCTGCTCTGGGACGACTACCAGGAGGCGTACCAGACGGTCTTCGACCGTACCTCGACCTCGCGTGCGCCCTGGTACGTGATCCCCGCGAACCGCAAGTGGTACGCGCGGCTCGCCGTCCAGCAGCTCCTCCTCCGCACACTCGAGGACATGCAGCTCACGTGGCCCGCGGCGGACTTCGACGTGGCCGAGCAGCGACAGCGGCTCGCCGAGTCCTGATCGCGGCGGCCGTCCTGGAGGCACGGATCGCCGCCACCGCGCACCGCGCGCCCGCCTCGGGGCTGGCATCAGGGCGCGTGGTCGCGTAGACTCGGTCGGTCGGCCTTCGACGCCGTGACATTGCGATCACGGAGTTCAAGTTTGGGTGTGTGTTGCTCGAGGGCTGGATTCACGTCGATCCGCGACGGGAAGAACCCCCTCTCCGCATTCAGCCCCCGCCGATGTCGCTGCCGGGCGCTGCGGTACGTCTGCACCCCGAGAAAGTAGCCATGGCCCCGTACAACAAGGGCGGCGCGGACAACCGCGCCTCCGACCGTGTCCGTCACCCGAACGGCACCCCCGCCGCACGCAGCAGCAAGCACCGCGGGTTCCGCGCTGCCGACCCGTCGGCTCCGCGGCAGAAGCAGCGTTGGGACGCCGAGGAGCGTCGCGGCCGCGCATCGCAGGGCGAGCGCCCGAGCCGTCCGAACTGGGAGCCGCGCGACGGTGGTCAGAGCCGCCCGCAGCGCGACGACCGTGGCGGCCGCCGCTTCGACCGTGATGACCGCGCTCCCCGTCGCTTCGACCGTGACGACCGGGCTCCCCGTCGTGACAGCGATGACCGTCCGCGTCGGAACTTCGACCGCGACGACCGCGCTCCGCGTCGGTTCGACCGTGACGACCGTGCGCCCCGTCGGTTCGATCGTGACGACCGTGCCCCGCGTCGGTTCGACCGTGACGACCGTGCGCCGCGTCGTGACGGCGACGACCGTCCGCGTCGGAACTTCGACCGTGACGACCGTGCGCCCCGTCGGTTCGACCGCGACGACCGCGCCCCCCGTCGTGACAACGACGACCGTCCGCGTCGGTTCGACCGTGACGAGCGTGCCCCGCGCCGGTTCGACCGTGACGACCGCGCTCCCCGTCGTGACAACGACGACCGTCCGCGTCGGAACTTCGACCGCGACGACCGTCCCCGTCGGAACTTCGACCGCGACGGCGGTGCTCCCCGCCGGTTCGACCGCGACGACCGCGACCGCACCGAACGCAAGCCGTTCGTCCCCGCGGACGACGTCAAGCTCGAGAAGCTCCAGGCCGAGGCCACCGTCGCGGCCGACGTCGAGGGCGTGACCTTCGGCGACCTCGGCATCGGCGGCAACATCTCCCGCGCCCTGCAGGAGCTCGGCGCCAGCAGCCCGTTCCCGATCCAGGCGGCGACGATCCCCGACGTGCTCGCCGGCAAGGACGTGCTCGGCCGTGGCCGCACGGGCTCCGGCAAGACGATCGCCTTCGGTGCGCCCCTCGTCGAGAAGCTCATGGAGAACGGCGGCGGCACGAAGCGCAAGATGGGCCGCGCCCCGCGTGCGCTCATCCTCGCGCCGACCCGTGAGCTCGCCCTGCAGATCGACCGCACGGTGCAGCCCATCGCCCGCTCGGTCGGCCTGTTCACGACGCAGATCTACGGCGGTGTCCCGTACGGCCGTCAAGAGGGTGCGCTCCAGCGCGGCGTCGACATCATCGTCGGGACGCCGGGCCGCGTGCAGGACCTCATGAACAAGGGGAAGCTCGACCTCAGCGAGGTCGTCATCTCCGTGCTCGACGAGGCCGACCACATGTGCGACCTCGGGTTCCTCGAGCCGGTGCAGGAGATCCTCTCCGCCACTGCCGAGGTCACCCCGGAGGGCAACCGCGCCCAGAAGCTCCTGTTCAGCGCGACGCTCGACGCGCAGGTCGCCTCGCTCGTCGAGGAGTTCCTGCACGAGCCGTCCGTCCACGAGGTCGCCGGTGAGGACCAGGCGTCGTCGACGATCGACCACCGCGTGCTCGTGGTCGAGCAGCGCCAGAAGGACCAGCTCCTCGAGGAGCTCGTCGCTGGGGACGGCAAGACCATCGTCTTCGCCCGCACCCGCGCCTACGCCGAGCGTCTGGCCGACCAGTTCGAGGACGCCGGCATCCGCGCGACCTCGCTCCACGGCGACCTGAACCAGTCCCGTCGTACGCGCAACCTGCAGCTGCTCACGAGCGGCCGGGTGAACGTGCTCGTCGCGACCGACGTCGCCGCCCGCGGCATCCACGTGGACGACGTGTCGCTGGTCGTGCAGGCCGACGCCCCGGACGACTACAAGGCGTACATGCACCGTTCGGGCCGCACGGGTCGTGCCGGCAAGGAGGGCACGGTCGTGACGATCGTCCCGCGCAGCCGTCGCCGCAAGATCGAGGGCATCCTCGAGCACGCGGAGATCGAGGCGGAGCTCGTCGACGCCGCTCCCGGTGACGGGATCGTCGCGGAGCTCGCCGCGCGGTAGTCGCGAGCTGACGGACGACGGGAGGCACGGTGCCAGCTGGCACCGTGCCTCCCGTCCGTCCGTCCGTCCGGACCGCGTCAGCGGTTGAAGAAGAGCAACCCGCGCACGTACCCGGCCTGCCCCGCGTGCTGCGTGCAGTCGTCGAGGATGCTCACGAGCCGCGCGCCCCGCGTGACGGGCGGGTCCCACGCGTCGTCGACCACGGGGTCGAAGTCCTCCGGCGAGAGCGTCCGCACGTAGGCGACGGTCCGCTCGTGCACGGCACGGAGGTACCCGACCAGCAGATCGGCCGAGGCACGCACGCGCCCGACGTCGTCACGGGACATGCCGTACCCGAGCGCCTCGGCGGGGAACGGCAACCCGAACCGCTCCACCCAGCCGTCCGCGGTCCACACCTGCTCGCTGCCCGCGAGGTCCGCGACCTGGGCGTCCTGCCCGCGCGCGATGTGCCACGCGAGCCAGGCGAGCGTGTTCGCACCGGCGGCCGGACGTGCGGCCAGCTGGTCCTCCGACAGCCCGTCGACGGCCCGTTCGACGGTCGACGGGATGCGTGAGAACGCTTCGATGAGGAGTTCTGAGGGGGTCATGCGGGCCACGCTACGCGCGGGCACCGTGTGCCGCGAGCTCGGCGTCGAACGCCTCGAGCAGGGTCGCGAGCGTGCCCATCTGGTCCGCCGGGACGGCGGTGGTGAAGGCCTCGCGGTAGACGTCCTTGACCTCGTCGACGGTGCGGGTGCCCGCGTCGAGGATGACCACCTCGACGCTCCGCCGGTCGTTCGGGTTGGGGATGCGCCGGACGAGGTCGCGCTGCTCGAGCCGGTCGATGAGCGAGGTCATCGCACCGGTGGAGAGGCCGAGGTACGCGGTGGCCTCCTTCGGCAGGACGCTGCCGCCCGGGCGCGCGGCGAGCGAGAACAGGAAGCGGAGGTCGGTGAGTCCGAGCCCGCGCCGCGACGCCTCGACGTTCACGAGTCGGGCGTGGTGGATCTGCAGGCGCCGGTAGACCTCGAGCACGCGGTCGAGGTCGGTCTCCGGTGCCGCCCCGGACACGGGTGACACGGGCGACGACGACCCGGCGGGGACGGCGGCGGCACCGGGCGCGGTGGGGTCGTCCGGCAGCACCGCGGTCACGAGGCGGACCCGACCCGTGGCGCGGACCCGTCCCGCGGCGCGGTGACCGTGCGCGAGTGGTGGTCGAGCGCCACTCCGAGTCGGTCGAACGCCTCGGCGAGCCGGTCGCGGTCCCCGGGGGCGATCACGTCCCGGAACGCCGACGTGTAGACGGCGCCGATCTGCTTCGCGACCTCGGCCCCGGACGGGGTGAGGTGGATGAGGATGCTGCGGCGGTCGTTCGGGTTCGGGCGGCGCTCGAGGTGGGCGCGCTTCTCGAGCCGGTCGATCAGCGAGGTCATCGCCCCGGTGGTGAGCTCGAGGTACTCGCCGGCCTGCTTCGGGGTGGTGCCCTCGCCGTCCGCTGCCGCGAGGAAGAACACGAACCGGGCATCGGTGGCGTTCAGGCCACGGCTGGAGCTCTCGTGGTGGAGCACTCGGGCGTGCTGCATCTGGAGCATGCGGAACGCGGTCATGAGCTTCGCCAGGTCGGTGTCCGGCGCGGTCTCGGGCACGCTCACGGTGGGTGACACCGGCGCAGGGGGGAGCTGCGCGGTGTCCAGCGGGTGCGCGAGTGCGGGGACGGTGTCCGTCATCGGGCGGCTCTCTCGGGTGCGTGATCGCCTGCGCGATCGTGGGGACGGCACTGGTGTGCCGTCGTGCTGCTCATTGAACAAGTATCTCACTCGTCGAACTACCCCCAGCAGTGGGGGCGTAGCTTCCCTTGTGAGCCGCACGGCCTCCAAGTAACTTGATCGTCGTACCAACCACAGCGTCGAACAACCACGACGCGGTACCAACCACAGCGTCGAAGCGCGGCCAACCACCGCGGGCCCGTCGCACCATGGATCAGGAGCTCCGTCATGTCCCGTGTCACCCCTCGCGCCGCTCGTCTCGCCGCCTGGATCGCCATCCCCGCCGCACTCGTGGCCTCGGGTGTCGTCGTCTCGACCGCGTCGTACTCGGCGTTCTCGGCCACCACCGTGAACCCGACGAGCAACTGGACGGCCGGCAGCGTCGCCCTGACCGACGACGACAACAACACGGCGCTGTTCACCGCGACGGGCCTCAAGCCCGGTTCGACCGGCGCGAACTGCATCACCGTCACCTCGACCGGGTCGCTCGCCTCGACGGTGAAGCTGTACGGCACGAACCCCGCCACCACGAACAACCTCGCCGGCAACATCAACCTGCAGGTCGAGCAGGGCACCGGCGGCGGCTTCGGCTCGTGCACGGGCTTCACGCCGGCGTCGACCAGCGGCACGCTCTACAACGGCACGCTCGCCGCGTTCGGCACCGGCTCGACCAACTTCGCGACCGGCCTCGGCACGTGGGCCCCGACCGGGTCCGCGTCCGAGTCGCGCGTCTACCGCTTCACCTACACGGTCTCGAGCACCGCGCCGAACACGGTGCAGGGCGGCACCGCGTCGATCGGCCTCACCTGGGAGGCCCAGAACAGCTGAGCCGGGGTCCGTCCCCGCTCGCTGGTGACGTCCGGGACCGGGCCCGACGCGGTCCCGTCCGTCACCCTCCGTCAACGCGCCCCCGGTCGAAGGCAGTCATGGTCAGCATCGAAGTGCACGGTGGTCCCACACCGCACGACGTGCTCCGCGACGCCGTCGACTGGGGGCGCGTCGTCGTCGCCACGCTCGCCCGCGGGGTCGTCGCGACCCTGCTCGGGCTCGCGCTCTGGGCCGCCGCGCCCGCCGTCATCGGCTGGCAGCCGACGACGGTGATGACCGGGTCGATGGAGCCGCGGCTCACCCCGGGCGACGTGGTCGTCTCGCGTCCGGTCTCGGCCGGCGAGGTCAGGACGGGCAAGATCCTGCTCGCCGACGACCCGGACCAGCCCGGGCACCTGCGCATGCACCGCTACGTCGAGGACGGCCCCCGCGGCACCCTGATCACGAAGGGCGACGCCAACCCGCAGCAGGACTCGACACCGATCGAGCAGTCCGCCGTGCACGGGGTCGCGTTCCTGCGCGTGCCGTTCGTCGGGGCGCCGGTCCTGTGGATCCGGCAGGGCGAGTGGGCCAAGACCGGCATGCTCGCGCTCGGGCTCTTCGCGGTGCTCGCCCTGTGCACGATCGACGGGTCGCTGCGGCGACTCGTCGCGGCCGACGGCACCGACGGCACCGACGGTGACGAGGGTGAGGACGGTACCGATGACGGCCTGGAGGCGCGGGACGGCGCCGCCACGCGCCTCCAGGCCGTCGCTCCCACCGTCCACGACCCCGAACCCGCCAGCCGCCGCGCCGCACGTCGACGGGAGCGACGCGCACGGCGGGTCCGCCGGCTCGGCGCGGCGGCCGCCGCGCTCGTCGTCGCCGGTGGTGCCGGTGTGCTCCTCCCCGCACAGGCCGTCGCAGCGCCGTGGTCCAGGACGACGACCACCGCGCTGTCCTTCGGTGCCCTGACGGTGCCGGAGGCGACCACGCTCGTGTGCTCGCCGAACGGCGACGGCTCCGTGAACATCGCGTTCGCGTACGGGGGATCTGCGGCGACGTCGTTCTCGGTGATGAACGGCACGACCGTGCTCGCGACCGGCACGACGACACCGGTGCGGGTGGTCGGTTCCGGACTGCTCCCGCTCGGGCAGGCGTACACCGTCACGCTCCGGGTCAACTACCTCGGGAACTGGGTGTCGACCAGCACCGCGACGGCACGCATCCAGACCGCGCTCATCGGCACGAACCTCAGCTGCGGCTGACGTCGGCAAGTTCTCCACAGGCGACCGCGGGGCGTCCGGGGATGTCCGCGGCCGGCGCTACCGTGGCGGCATGCGCATCCTGCACACCGGCGACTGGCACCTCGGCCGCACGCTGCTGGGTGCCGACCTGCTCGAGCACCAGGCGGCGTTCCTGGACTGGCTCGTCGACCTGGTGCGGGCGCGCGCGGTCGACCTCGTCGTCATCGCGGGGGACGTGTACGACCGTGCGATCCCGCCGGTGCACGCCGTCCGGATGCTCTCCCACGCGCTCGAGCGCCTCGCCGAGACCACCACGGTGGTCCTGACGCCCGGCAACCACGACTCCGCCGCGCGGCTGGGGTTCGGCGCCAGGGTGATGGGCGCGCGCGTCCGGATCCTCGCCGAACCCGCCGGCATCGCCACCCCCGTGCTCGTCGACGACGCCGATGGTCCGGTGGCCGTCTACGGCATCCCGTACCTCCACCCCGACCTCACGCGGTACGCCCTCGCCGCCGTGCCCGACGAACCGCTCGCCCGGTCGCACCAGGCCGTCGTCGGCGCCGCGATGGACCGCGTCCGCGCCGACCTCGCCGGGCGTCCGGGTACGCGCAGCGTCGTCGTGGCGCACGCCTTCGTCGGCGGCACCGAGCCGAGCGACAGCGAACAGGACATCCGCGTCGGCGGGGTCGACCGGGTGGCCGAGTCGGTGTTCGACGGGGTCGACTACGTGGCGCTCGGGCACCTGCACGGTCCGCAGCGCGTGGGCGACGGCGACCGGATCCGGTACGCCGGGTCGCCCCTGGCGTTCTCGTTCGGTGAGCCGAACCAGCAGAAGTCGGTGACGGTCGTCGACCTCGATGCCTCCGGAACGGTCACGGTCGAGCTCGTGCCGGCGCCGGTGCCCCGCCGGCTCGTCGACGTCCGCGGCACGATCGACGACGTCGAGTCCGGTGCGTTCCGGTCGGCGTCGGACGCCTGGGTCCGCGTGGCCGTGACCGACTCCGTGCACCCCGAGCGGATGTACGCGCGGGTGAAGGACCACTTCCCGTTCGCCCTCGCGATCACCCACGAGCCGGCCGACCGCGGCGAACGCGCCGCCGCACGTGCCGTCACCGCGACGTCCGACCCGGTCGAGGTCGCGGCCGACTTCGTCTCCTTCGCCACCGGTGCGGCGCCGGACGACGACGACCGCGCGATCCTGACCGAGGCGTACGAGGCCGCGGCCCTCGCCCTGCAGCGCGAGGGGGACCGCTGATGTACCTGCACCGTCTCGAACTCCGTGCGATCGGGCCCTACCCGGAGCTCGTGTCGATCGACTTCGCCGCGCTCGCTGCATCGGGGGTGTTCCTGCTCGAGGGGCCGACGGGCTCCGGCAAGTCGACGATCATCGATGCCGTGGTGTTCGCCCTGTACGGCGGGCTCGCCGGTGCCGACGCCAGCAACGACCGGCTGCACAGCCAGCACGCCGACCCCGCGGTCGAGCCGTACGTCGAGCTCGTCTTCGAGACCGGTGCCGGCGTCTACCGGGTCCGGCGCTCCCCGCAGTACGACCGCCCCAAGCAGCGGGGGACCGGCACGGTCAAGCAGCAGGCAGCGGCGCAGCTGTTCCGGCTCGTCGGTCCGGCCGACGTCGCGGGCGAACCGGTGTCGTCCCGCATCCCCGAGGTGGGTGCCGAGATCGCTCGGATCGTCGGGCTCGACAAAGCCCAGTTCCTGCAGACCGTGGTGCTGCCGCAGGGTGAGTTCGCACGCTTCCTGCGGTCCCCGGGCGAAGAGCGCCGGAAGCTCCTGCAGTCCTTGTTCGGCACGCAGGTCTACGACCGGACCGCCGAGGAGCTCGCCGCCCGGCGCCGAGCGGTGCAGGCCGAGGTCGACGGCGCCGACGCCCGCGTGCGGGACGCCCTGAACCGCTTCGCCCAGGCCTCGGGCACCGATGACCCGGAGGAGTCCGAGGTCCCGACGACGGTGGCCACGCTCCGCTCGGTCGCCGACGCCGCCGAGGCAGCACGCGCGACGGCCTCGGCGGCGGCGACCGCCGCCGCGGCCCACGAGCAGGCCGTCACCACACGTGCGGCAGCCCTCGACCGGCGGGCGGCGCTCCTCGGGCGTCGGGCGGCGCTCGAGCAGCACGCCCCGCGGGTCGACGCGGCCCGGACCCGTCTGGCGCTCGGCGAGCGGGCCGCCCGCGTCGTCGCCGTCGCGGACGGCCTCGACGCGGCCCGGACCCGGTCGGCCCAGGCGACGGCCGACGCCGAGGCACTCCGCGCTCGGCACGCCGTCACGAGCGGAGCGGAGGATCTCGCCCGGGAGCGTGCTGCCGCCGCGGAGTCCCTCGCCGAGGTCCGACATCTCGTCGCCGTCGAACGTGCGCTCCCGGGCCGACGTCGGACGATCGCCGACGCGGTGGGACGGGGGGAGCAGCTCGTCGTGCGGCTCGCCGAACTCGACACCGCGCTCGAGGCCCGCCCCGCCGAGCGCTCCAGGATCGTCGAGGACGCCCGCGCCGCCGCAGCACTCGCCGCCGGAGCCGAAGCCGCTCGGGTCGAGGTCGAGCGGATCGACCAGCTGCGTGCCGACCTGACGGCGCGCGGCGAGGCGGACCGCCGTGTCCGCCGCGCCGAACAGGCCAAGACCGACGCCGGTGCCACCGCGCTCGATCGGGTCCGCGCGGAGCAGCAGCTCCGTGAGCGTCGGATCGCCGGGCTCGCCGGAGAGCTCGGCGCCGCGCTGGCCCCGGGGGACCCGTGCCCGGTGTGCGGCGCGACCGAACACCCGGTGGTCGCGACGCCGCAGGACGACCACCCCACGACCGAGGCGATCGAGGCTGCGGGTGCCGTCGCACGTCGTGCCGAGCAGGACCTGTCCGACGCCGCCGCGACGCTCGCGGTCGAACGTGCGGCGCTGGAACGCCTCGTCCAGGCGCTCGGCGACACCGACGCGGTCACGATCGACGCGTTGGCCGCCGCCGCTGCGGCACGCGTGCAGGCCGCGCACGACGCCGCCGTGCTGGTCCGCACGCTGGAACAGCAGCGGGCCGCGCACGACGAGCAGACCCGAGCCCTCGAGCGGCAGCGCAACGAGGTCGATGCCGAGCGCGCGGTCCTCGCCGGATCGGTCGCGGCCGACGGAGAGCGCGTGGCGGCAGACACCGCACTCGTGCAGCAGGGCGTCGCACGGGTCGCCGCGCACCTCGACGACGTCCCCGATGATCTGCAGACGGGTGTCGAGCAGCTCGACGCCCTCGTCGCCCGGCTCGATGCGGTGGCGCAGGCAGACGCCCGCGCCGCCACCGCAGCCGAGGCCGTGCACGACCGGGCGGCCGACGTCCAACGGGTCCTCGCCGAGCAGGAGTTCGACGACGTCGCGGACGCCCGTGCGGGCGTGCTCGACCGGGCGTCCGCCGAGCGCCTCCGGGACGAGGTCGCCGAGGCGGACCGCGAGCGTGCGGTCGTCGACGCAGGGCTCGCCGACGCCGCCGTGGTCGCCGCTGCCGACGACGACCGGGAACGACTCGACCTCGACGGTGCCCGTGCCGCGCGCGAGCAGACCGCGGTCGCAGCGGACGACGCGACCCGACTCGCGACCTCCGCCGGCGACCGCGCTGCCGCTTCCGAGCAGTGCGCCGCCGACCTCGCCGCCGCCGTCCGGGCGCGCGACGACACCTCGGCGCGCAGCCGTGCGGTGGTCCGGCTCGCGGACATCGCGGCGGGGGCGCCCTCGGTGAACCCGAGCGGCATCACGCTCGGCACCTACGTGCTCATGCGGCGCTTCGAGGACGTCGTGGCGGCGGCGAACGACCGGCTCCGGGCGATGCTCGCCGGCCGGTTCACCCTCGAGACCTCCGACGAGCGGGAGTCGGGCTCACGCGCACGCCGCACCGGACTCGCGCTCGCCGTGCACGACCAGACGACCGACACCGTTCGTGACCCGCGCAGCCTGTCCGGCGGTGAGACGTTCACGGTGTCACTGTGCCTGGCGCTCGGGCTCGCCGATGTCGTGCAGGCCGAGGCCGGCGGTGTCTCCCTCGGCACGTTGTTCGTCGACGAAGGCTTCGGCACGCTCGACCCGGAGACGCTCGACGACGTCATCGGTCAGCTTTCACGACTGACGGCCGGTGGGCGTCAGGTCGGGATCGTCAGTCACGTCGAGGAACTGAAGCAGCGGATCCCGGAGCGGATCGCCGTGCGCCGGACGGCCGACGGCGGCTCACGCGTGACGACCACGGTCTGACGCGCGGGCACGCACGCGGCGCACGCACGCACGCGCGCGGCGCGCGGCGCGGCGCAGTGTGCGAGGGTCCGCGCATTGTGCGAGGCGATCGGCGTCCCACCGTGGGCGGGACCTCGCACACTGCTGGATCGCTCGGGCCCCGCATCCGCCTCGCGGGTCAGGGGGACGGGGTGACGTCCACCGTGCCGTCCGGCGGCGGCAGGATGTCCGCCGCGACCCACGGGAACACCCACGTGAAGAGGACGAAGACGATCGCGGCGAGCAGCACGAGCAGCTCGATCACCTTGAGCGCGGTGGGTCCGGGCAGGATCCGCCAGACGAACGGAAAGATCACTTCGTCGTCTCCGAGAGTTCCTTCGGGGTGCCCTCCGACGCGGGCATCCAGTAGTCGAGCTTTGCGTGGGTGACGTACCGCTCCTTCGCCGACCACATCGGGTGGCACGCGGTCAGGGTCAGCCAGCGGTCACTGGCCGTCGGTTCGACGCCGGGCTTGTTCGGCACCGGAGCGATCGTCTCGACGTGGTCCGGCGTGACGATCTGCGAGTCGGTGACCTTGTACACGTACCAGACGTCGAACTTCGTCTTGGCGTCGGTGACCCGCACGACGATGTCGTCCCCGGTCTTGAGCTCCGCGATCTGGTTGAGCGGCTTGCCGTAGGTGACGCGATGTCCGGCGACGGCGAAGTTGCCCTCGGCGCCCGGCATCGCGGTGTCCTGGTAGTGGCCGAGGCCGATCGTGTTGAGGACCTTCTCACGGTCCGTGCCCTCGCCGATGGGGCGGTCGTAGTCCTTGCCGAAGCGGGGGATCTGCATCGTGCCGAAGACGTCGGTCACGTTCGGTGGCTCGGCGAGCACGGGCGCCGGGCCGCGGTGCTCGGTACCGGTCCCGGAGGTGTCCTTCTGCCCGAGCCCGTCGACGAGCTTCGTCTGCGCGTTCACCGCGACGACGTCGGTCCACCACGCCGTCCACACCACGTAGAGCCCGGTGCCGGCACCCGCGATGATGAGCAGCTCGGCGATGAGCGAGACGATCGCGCCACCGACGGTCTGGCGACGGCGCGGCGCCGGACGCGCGGATCGACCGTCGCCGTCGCGGCCTGATCGACGCGACGGGAGTGTCTCGTGTGCGGTCACGGGGCTCCTGATCCGGATGGGGTGGTCGGACAGGTCTATCAGATCACGACGGCGCCTCCGTGACGAGGTTCTCCACAGCACCGTTACCGTGTGGAGATGCAGCACGTCCTCCGCGCTTTCACGCCCGCCGACACCGAGTCCGTCGTCGCCCTGTGGGAGGCGTGCGGTCTCGTGCGTCCGTGGAACGACCCCCGACGCGACATCGCCCGCAAGCTCTCGGTGCAGCCCGAGCTGTTCCTCGTCGCCGAGGACGCCGACGACCCGGCCCGCCCGGTCGTCGGCGCTGGGATGGCCGGGTTCGACGGGCACCGGGGCTGGGTGAACTACCTCGCCGTGCGGCCGGACCTGCAGGGCTCCGGACTCGGCCGTGCGTTCATGTCCGAGTTCGAGCGGCTGCTGACGGACCTCGGCTGCCCGAAGCTCAACCTGCAGGTGCGCGCCGGCAACGAGCAGGTCATCGGGTTCTACGAGTCCCTCGGCTACACGGACGACCGAACGGTCTCGCTCGGCAAGCGCCTCATCCCCGACGCCTGACGCGCGTCCGCCGACTCGCGACCCGCCCGAGTCTCGCGCTGGGCGACACTCTTCGTGCCGGAACGCCCGAGAACTGTCGCTCAGCCCGAGTCTCGGGCCGCGGACACCGCCCACGCCAGCGACCACCCCGACCCGCCGCCCCACGGCTCCCATCCTGCCCGGCCCGGTAGCCTGCACGGCGTGAGCGTTCCCTACCACCGCCTGCCCCGCGTCGACGCACGCTGGAGGTGGTGGCGTCCGCTCGTTGCGCTGGCGTTCCTCGCGGGCTGGTACATCGCGTCCCAGTTCGTCATCACGATCGCGTACTTCATCCCGCTCGCCGTCATCAAAGGCGAGTCCGGGGTGATGGACCTGCTCGACGACCTGCAGAGCGGTGCCCTCGACCCGACCGACCCGCTGACCCTCTCGCTGAGCCTCGTGTCGCTCGTGATCCTGCTGCCCGGCGTCCTGCTCGCGGTGCGGATCGCGCGTCTCGGCCCGGCGGGCATCCTGTCGTCGACGCGCTTCCGCGTGCGCTGGGCCTGGGCGGCGTGGTGCCTCCTCCCGACGCTCGTGATCTCCGTGATCATGTTCCTGGTCCAGACCGGCGGCATGTTCACCTTCGAGGGCGGCTTCGGGTGGGACCACGGCGCGATCGGTCAGTCGACGGTGTCGGTCGGCACGCTGACGGTCACGATCGTGCTCGTCCTGCTGCTCGTTCCGTTCCAGGGCGCGGCGGAGGAGTACATCTTCCGCGGCTTCCTCATGCAGACCATCGGCTCGTGGATCCCGGTGCGGGTCCTCGGCACGGTCGTCGCCGTCGCCGTCTCGACGGTGGTGTTCGCGCTGCTGCACATCCCGAACGGCTACAACGTGTGGGGCATCCTCGACGTCGGTTCGTTCGGCCTGATCGCCGCGATCATCGTGCTGCGGACCGGTGGCCTCGAGGCCACCGTCCTGCAGCACGCCTTCAACAACATCATGATCTTCGTGGTGCAGGCGCCGGGCTGGTCGAAGATCGACCTCTCGTCGCAGGACGCCAACGGCACCGTCGGCGGCTGGCTCATCACCCTCGGGACCTCGCTCGCGTACTGGGGCATGGTCGAGCTGCTCGCCAAGTGGCGGCACCTGGACCGGCGCTTCGCCGGTCGCCAGGCGCCGCGGTTCCGCGGTGTGGCCCCGGCCTGGGCAGGCGGCTCCCGGTGGCTCCGGCCTGGAGGCACGGGCTGGGTGGACGCGCCGGCCGGCCCCGACGACGTGGCCGGGTCCGGCAACGCGTCGGCGGAGCCTGTGGACAACGTCGTGGGTGTCGCCGGTCGCCCGTAGGCTCGTGGCATGAGCACCACGCCCGCGCCCGCTGCCGTGTCTGCTTCGCGTGCCGCGGCGCTCGACGTGCTGCACCGCGTGTGGGGCTACGACGACTTCCGGGGCGAGCAGGCGTCGATCATCGACCAGGTCGTCTCCGGCGGGGACGCGCTCGTCCTGATGCCGACCGGTGGCGGCAAGTCGCTCTGCTACCAGGTGCCCGCGCTCGTGCGGGACGGCGTCGGCGTGGTCGTCTCACCGCTCATCGCGCTCATGCAGGACCAGGTCGACGCCCTCGCGGCGAACGGCGTCAAGGCCGCGTTCCTCAACTCCACGCAGGGGCCGGACGAGCGTGCGCGGGTCGAGCGTGCGGTCGTGTCGGGCGAGGTCGACATGCTGTACCTCGCGCCGGAACGGCTCCGGCTCGAGTCCACCCGCGCGTTGCTCGACCGTGCGCAGATCGCCCTGTTCGCCATCGACGAGGCGCACTGCGTGGCCCAGTGGGGCCACGACTTCCGCCCGGACTACCTCGAGCTCAGCGTCCTGCACGAGCGCTGGCCGACGGTGCCGCGCATCGCCCTGACCGCCACGGCGACGCCGCAGACCCACCGCGAGATCTCCGCCCGGCTCGGCCTCGACGACGCCGCGCACTTCGTGGCCGACTTCGACCGGCCGAACATCCAGTACCGCATCGAGCCGAAGACCGGCGCGTTGCAGCAGCTGCTCACCTTCATCCGGACGGAGCACAGCGGCGACGCGGGCATCGTCTACTGCCTGTCCCGCAACTCGGTCGAGCGCACGGCGGCCGCCCTCGCCGACCAGGGCATCCCGGCGCTGCCGTACCACGCCGGTCTCGACGCCAAGGTGCGGGAACGCAACCAGTCCACGTTCCTGCGCGAGGACGGCATCGTCATGGTCGCCACCATCGCGTTCGGCATGGGCATCGACAAGCCGGACGTCCGGTTCGTGGCGCACCTGGACCTGCCGAAGTCGGTGGAGGGCTACTACCAGGAGACCGGTCGCGCCGGCCGTGACGGACTGCCCTCGACCGCGTGGCTCGCGTACGGCCTGAACGACGTCGTGCAGCAGCGTCGGATGATCGACCAGTCCGAGGGCGACGCCGCACACCGCCGGCAGCTCAGCGCCCACCTCGACGCCATGCTCGCCCTGTGCGAGACGATCGAGTGCCGACGGGTGCGCCTGCTCGCGTACTTCGGGCAGGACAGCACCGCCTGCGGCAACTGCGACACGTGCATCGCCCCGCCCGAGTCCTGGGACGGCACGGTGCCGGCGCAGAAGCTGCTGTCCACCGTGGTGCGCCTCGACCGCGAGCGTGGTCAGCGGTACGGCGTCTCGCACCTCGTCGACATCCTGGTCGGCAAGCAGTCGCCGCGCGTGCAGGAGCTCCGACACGAGTCTCTCGCCACGTTCGGCATCGGCAGCGACCTCGGCGACGCAGAGTGGCGCGCGGTCGCCAGGCAGCTGCTCGCGCAGGGCTACGCCGCCGTCTCGGGTGACGGCTTCGGCACCATCGTGCTCAGCCCGACGAGCGCCGACGTCCTCGGCGGCAAGGTCGTCGTCCGGATGCGCCGCGACCCGGTGAAGGCTCCACGCGCGAGTCGCTCCCGCCGGACCGTCGTGACGGACATTCCACAGGAGGCCCTTGGCCTGTTCGAGGCGCTCCGTGCCTGGCGTGCGGCGCAGGCCCGCGAGCAGGGTGTCCCCGCGTACGTCGTGTTCAACGACGCCACCCTGCGGGGGATCGCGGCGGTCAAGCCTGCGGACGAAGACCAACTCGCCGAGATCTCCGGCGTCGGCGGCACGAAGCTCGAGCGCTACGGCCGTGCCGTGCTCGACGTGGTCGCAGCGGCGGACTGACCGACACATTCCGCAGCGGGCATGCGACCGCGAGTGTGATCACTACACTCGGAACCTCCCGTCACGAGGAGGCCCGGGTGTCCGGTTCGACCAAGTTCACCACCACGCTGAGCCGCGCGGTGGTGACGCCGCTCGCCCGCATGCTGTGGCGTCCGCGGATCATCGGCCGGAAGAACGTCCCGAAGCGCGGCCCGGTGATCCTCGCGAGCAACCACCGCTCGTTCATCGACTCCCCGGCGATCACGCTCATGGCGCCGCGGAAGGTGTCGTTCCTCGCGAAGCAGGAGTACTTCACGGGCACGGGCCTGCGCGGAGCCGTGTCGCGGGCGTTCTTCGGCGGCATCGGCGCGATCGGGGTCGAGCGCGGCGCGGGTTCGGCGGCGCAGCACGCCCTGGACCTCGGACTCGAGCGGCTCGAGGCGGGGGAGGCGTTCGCGATCTACCCCGAGGGCACCCGCTCCCTCGACGGCCGCCTGTACAAGGGCCGGACGGGCGTGGCCTGGCTCGCGCTGACCAGTGGCGCTCCCGTGGTGCCCGTCGCCCTCACCGGCACCGAGGACGTCCAGCCCGTCGGATCCCGGATCCCGAAGCTCGCGAAGGTCACGATCGAGTTCGGGAAGCCGCTCGACCTCTCCGGTTACGGCGAGGCGTCCTCCGGGCGTGCACGTCGACACGCCACCGATGCCGTGATGGCGGCGATCCAGGAACTCAGCGGCCAGGAGCCCGCGAACGCGTACAACAACCCGCCCGCGACGATCGTCGAGCGGGTCCGGCAGGCCCTCCGGCGCGACGACCCGACCGAGGCCGTCGAACCGGATTGACGCGCTGACCACAGCGTACGTGACCACTTGCTATTGCACATTCGAAATATCAGTGTTTGAATAGTGGTGTGCCTACGGGTACACCCCGCCGCGATCCGCCCGAGAACGGATCGTCCAGACACCTGATCGGAAGGCAAGCAGCATGTCCTCCACGCCGCTCTTCGACTCCATCGCCCGCCGCACCGAGCGTGCCGTGCCCGCGACCGCATCCGCAACACGGACCACGGTGCAGTCCGTGCCGGCGCCGACCGTCGCCCGGGCGACGTTCACGCCCGCCCCGACCTCGCCGATGTCGGCCCCGGTCGCGGCGCAGGAATCCCTCCTCGTCCCCGCTGCCCTCGTCGCGGCGATCGACGAGATCCCCGGCCGCGTCGCCACCGCGATGGCGACCGAGCACCGCGTGAGCGCCGAGCAGCTCGTCCTGGTCGAGGCCGTGGCCGACGCGATCACCCGAGCCGTCGTCGACGCCGTCGCGACCGAGCTCGAGCGCATCGCCTGCGACGGCGTCGTCCGCGCCTGATCGAACACCGCGAACCCGATGACCACGACGACGGACCACTTGCCGATGCGCCCACGCGGCGCAGCCCGGCACGCGGCGAACACCACGGCTGCCCCCGGCACCGACGCGCCTGAGGTCCCGCTCACCCGGCGCGCCCGCAGTGCGGCCGAAGCCGCGGCGGAGACCACCACGGCCGCGGCTCAGCGCGCCGAGCAGCCCCAGCGGCCCGTCGTCCCTGTCGTCTCGCCCACCGTGACCGCCGGTGCGGTCACCCACGAAGCCACCGGGGCGGCGGTGCGCACTCCCGCCGTCCCGGTCTCCACCCCTGCGCAAGCGGCCCCCGCACCGTCCTCACGCCGTGCGCTCCGTCCCGAGTCCCGGACGCCCGGGCCCGGCGACCTCGGCCGAGCCGTCACGCAGGCCATCACACTCCCGCTTCGCACCCTCGGCAGCGCCGTAGCCTCGGCGAAGGCCGTGCCGATCACGGCCACGGCCGTGGTCGCGTGCCTGTTCGTGTCCGTCGCGACCCCGCAGACCGCGATGGCGTCGACGCCGCAGGGCATGCTCCCCGCGCTCGACCCGCAGCAGTACACCGCGTCGGCCGGCACCTCGATCACGGTCGAGCGGGACACGTTCGCCATCGGGAAGGTCCCCGTCCGTACGGCACCCGCGGTCCATCCGGCAGCGCCGTCGGAGGGCTCCGGGGCGTCGTCCGTGCGCCCGGTCGCCGGGTCGATCCCGGCAGCGGGTGGCTTCGGATCGCGCTGGGTGCGGGGGTGTGGTGCGTGCTCGACGAACCACCAGGGACTCGACTTCGCCGCCCCCACCGGCACGACCGTCGTCGCGGCGATGTCCGGGCGCGTGGTCTCCGCCGGGGTGTCCGGCGGGTACGGCAACCAGGTCCTCCTGCAGCACGGCGACGGCTCCCAGACCCGGTACGGCCACCTGTCGCAGATCGGCGTCCGTGTCGGTCAGACCGTCACCGCCGGCCAGCGGATCGGCGCCGTCGGCAACACCGGCGTCTCCACCGGTTCGCACCTGCACTTCGAGGTCATCATCGGCGGCACCCCCGCCGATCCGGCCGCCTGGCTGCAGAACCGCGGGCCGCTCTGAACCCGGGCGCGTAGCGTCGGAGCCGCAGCGGCAGGGAGTCGCTGCGGAGACGGAGACGCGCGTGCGGGTGAGTGTGCTGGGGACCGGGACGATGGGTGCCGGAGTGGCGGGATCGCTGCTCCGCGAGGGCCACGAGGTGACGGTGTGGAACCGGAGCGCCGACAAGGCCGCTCCGCTCGGTGACCGGGGCGCGACCGTCGCCACCGACCCGAGTGCCGCGGTCGCCGACGCCGAGGTCGTCCTGCTGACCCTGTTCGACACCGACGCCGTCGTGGACGTGCTCGAGTCCGCCGCGGGCAAGGCCCCGACCGACGCCGTGTGGGTGCAGTGCTCCACGATCGGCGTCGCCGGCACCGAGACCGTCGTGCAGCTCGCGGCGAAGTACGGCATCACCCTCGTCGAGGCGATGATGCTCGGCACGAAGGCCCCGGCCGAGCAGGGCACGCTGACGATGCTCGCCGCTGGTCCGTCGGAGGAGCTCGACCGCATCGACCCGGTCCTCGACGCAATCGGCGCGAAGACCGTCCGCGCCGGCGAACAGGTCGGGGCCGGGACGGCGCTCAAGCTCGCGGCGAACGCCTGGATCGCGTCGATCACGGCGGCGACGGCGCAGTCCCTCGCGGTCGCGAAGTCGCTCGGGCTGGACCCAGCGCTCTTCCTCGAGGCGATCGACGGCAGCGCCAGCGACTCGGCCTACGCGCACACCAAGGGCAAGGCGATCATCGACGGTTCGTTCCCGGCGCAGTTCGCCCTCGACGGGCTGCGCAAGGACATCGGCCTGATCACGGACGCGGCGCGGGACACCGGCGTCTCGACCGTCCTGCTCGACGCGCTCGGACGGGTCTACGCCGACGCGAGCGCGGCGGGCCACGGCGGCGACGACATCGCCGCGGTCGGCACCGCCTTCTGACGGAGCTTCAGAACCGCCAGCCCCGGCGGAACAACCGTCGGACGGCGTTCGTCAGTCGTCCGACGGTCTCGTCGTTCATGGTGTTGGCGAGGTCGAACGCCTCACGTGCGGGGTCCGAACCGGCCCGGATGCGACGGAGAGCTGCGTCCGCCCGCGCCCGGGCGTCGAGCTCTGCGAGGGGCATGTCGTCCTCGGGGTCGTGCGACGCCGGGGTCGCCGTGGTTGCCATGGCAGCAGGCTACGCGCGACGCATGGCGGCAGGCTACGCGGGGCGCTTGCCGACCGCGTCCACGTCGTCGACCACGCGGACCATCTCGTCGAGGAACGACACGATCACCGCCATGTCGTCGCCCGACAGGTGCTCGGTGGCCTCGATCGCGCGGGAGTCGAGCTGGTCGATGACCTGCAGCACCTGGCGCATGGAGCCTCCGGACGCGGTGAGGATCACGCCGCGGCGGTCGTTCGGGTCCGGGTGGCGCTCGACGTGCCCGCTGCGGACGAGTCGGTCGACGAGCGCGGAGGTCGACGCCGCCGTGATCTCGAGCTCCTCGGCGAGGTCCTTCGCGTTGACCGTGCGGCCGGCCGACTCGGCGTCGAGGAGCACACGCAGTGCCAGCAGGGCGTTCTCGCCGATGCCGAGGGCCTCGCGCGCACGGCGCTGGGCGGCGCTCTCGGCACTCCGGTACCGGCGGAGCGCGTTCAGCACGTCCACCGCATCGACCCTGGACGCATCGCCGTACCAGAATCCCGCGGTGCCGGTCATCACCTCGGAAGTCATGAGGACAATGCTAGACGCTCTAGTTAGATTGTCTAGCGAGTGCGCGGACCGGCCGACCCGGATCGGGCCCCGGACGACTGCAACACCCGTGACGCGGCGACGAAACACCCCGGCAATCCGCGGTCAGTAGGTTCACGACATGCAGGAGCCGACGTGCTGAGCCGACTCGCGGGGAGCGTGTTCCACGTCGGGAACGCGGTCGAGCGCACCGACGTGGTCGCCCGGATGCTCGACGTCTACGTGGCGCGCGGTGAGCCGGCCGGTGTCGAGCAGGACCGTGTGGTCGCTGCGGAGCTCCGGTCGGTCGTGGGCGCGGCTGGTCCGGCGAACGACCCCGACCGCGCCTCGACGATCGACTCCCTGGCACTGGACCGGCACGAAGCGGCCTCGATCGCCTCCGCCGTCGCGGTCGCACGGGACCATGCCCGCCGCGCCCGCGAGGTCGTCTCCACCGAGCTCTGGGACTGCCTCAACGTCACGCGCTCCCGGATGCCGCGGAAGGTCGCGCCGGACCGGGCCCACGAGTTCCTCGGCTGGGTGCGCGAGCGGAGCGCCCTGGCGATCGGGGTCGTCGAGGCGGATGCCAGCCGCGACGAGGTCTGGGAGTTCTTCACCCTCGGCCGCTCGCTGCAGCGCTGTGCGACCTCCGCCCGGTTGCTCGCGTCCGGCCTGCTCGACCCCGGGTCGGGGCCGTCCTGGTCGACCGCGCTCCGGGCGTGCGGCGCCGGTGAGGCGTTCCAGCGGGGCCGTGACCACCACACGCCGACCCCCGAGGACGCCGCGGCGTTCCTGCTCCTCGACGAGCACAGTCCGCGGTCGCTGCGGTTCCTCGCGCGGCGGGCGGACGAGTGCCTGGCCGACGTGGCGCCGTCCTGCGTCGCGGACGAGGCCCGGGCCTTCGCCGAGACCCGGGCGGACCTCGAGGCGGTGTCGGCGGACACGGCACTCCTCGCGGCACGTGTCGCGGGGGAGCGGCTCGCGGCCGCGGCCGACCGCGTGGTCGCAGCGCTCGACGAGCGCGTGTTCGCCGAAGCGGCTCCCACGCACTGACGCGCGCCGTCGTCCGGAACGGTTGCGTCGCGGTGGTGGTGACCAGGAGGCGGACGGGAGGCGCGGTGCGGCGCCGACCCGTGCCTCCCGTCCGGTCGATGGTCGCGTCAGACCGCGCTGGACCGGTCGGCGACCGCCTCGTCGCGTTCCAGGTCCTGCCGGAGGGCGGCGCGGGACGCGCGCGTCCCGACCACCGGCACCGCGTGCGTGATCGCCAGGTGCAGCCGGGTGTCCGCGTCGTACCGCACTCGGAACCGCTCGTACCGGAGGAGCCAGAAGAGCGCGATCGCGAGGGCGACGAAGCCGGAGACCGCGCCGACGCCGATGGCCCAGCGGGGGCCCCAGGCGTCCGCGACGGCGCCGACGATCGGGGCGCCGATGGGGGTGCCTCCCGCGAAGATCGCCATGTAGAGCGCCATCACGCGCCCGCGCATCGCCTGCGCCGTGGTGGTCTGCACCAGGGCGTTCGCCGTCGTCATGAAGGTCAGCGACGCGAGTCCTACGAAGACCAGGACGATCGCGAAGGTCCAGTAGGTGGGGGCGAACGCGGCGGCCGTGCACGCCAGGCCGAACCCGGCGGAGGCGATCACGAGCGTGCGCATCCGCGGGCGGTCGCGACGGGCGGACAGGAGTGCACCGGCGACCGAGCCGATCGCCATCACGGAGTTCAGCAGGCCGAACTCGCCCGCGCCCTTGTGGAACTCGACCCGGGCCATCGTGGAGGTGAAGATCGGGAAGTTCACGCCGAAGGTGCCGACGACGAAGATCATGCAGAGGACGACGATGATGTCCGGCCTCGTCCGCACGTAGTGGATGCCCGCCATGATCTGGCCCTTGCCGCGCTTGGCCCGGACGCGGTCGGCGAGCTGTGCGGGGTCCACGAAGCGCAGCGCGACGAGGACGGCCAGGAACGAGGCGGCGTTGATGACGAAGACCCAGCCCGAGCCGATCGCCGCGATGAGGACACCGGCGACCGCGGGTCCGATCAGTCGTGCGGCGTTGAACGACGCCGAGTTGAGGGCAACCGCGTTGGCGACGTTCTCGCCCTGCACGACGTCGGACACGAAGGTCTGGCGGATCGGGGTGTCGAACGCGGCGACGATGCCGAGTGCCAGGGCGAAGCCGTACAGCGACCAGATCGTCGCGGTGTCGGTGAGCACCATGATCCCGAGGCCGAGCCCCAACGCACCCATCAGGCCCTGCGTGAGCATGAGCATCTTGCGCCGGTCGAACCGGTCGGCCGCGAGCCCGGTGAGGGGCAGGAGGAGGAGCTGCGGGCCGAACTGCAGCGCCATGGTGATGCCGACCGCGATGGCGTCGTTGTCGGAGAGCTTCGTCAGGACGAGCCAGTCCTGGGCGGTTCGTTGCATCCAGGTGCCGACGTTGGACACCAGGGCGCCCGCGAACCAGATGCGGTAGTTGCGGCCGGACAGGGAGCGGAACATGGCGGTCACTGCTGGGCCAGCCTCCTCATGATCTCGGTGGCGTCGGCCAGGGTCTGCCGCTCGGCCTCGGTGAGGTCGGCGAGGCGCGGGGTGAGCCAGCCGTCCCGACGGCGACGGGTCTCCTGCACGAAGTCGGCTCCGGCGTCGGTCGCGCAGAGCAGCACCTTGCGGCGGTCGTCCCCGTGGCCGCCCTTCGACACCAGTCCGCGCTCGATGAGCACGGCGACGGTCTTCGTCATCGACGGGGGCGTCACGCCGTCCTGGCGGCTGAGCTCGGCGAGTGTCATCGGGCCGTCGCGGTGCAACCGGGCGAGTGCGGAGAACTGGGCATCGCTGACGGTGGAGTCCGCCTTCTGCGCGCGGAGGGTGCGCGAGAGGCGGTTCACCGCGATGCGGAGGTCGGTGGCGTCGGTCACGATCGTTAGCCTAGCAAATTAGTTCAGCGAACGAACTGGTTTTCGGGTGTATCGTGTTTTTGGGCAACAGGTGTTGCCTAGAGAGAAGGAATCATGTCCGAGTTCGAGGGCAAGGTCGCCATCGTCACCGGTGGCGGCAGCGGCATCGGCGAGTCCGTCGCGAAGGAGCTCGCCGCCGCGGGCGCGACGGTCGTCGTCACCGACATCAAACTCGACGCCGCCCAGCGCGTCGCGACCTCGATCGTGGAGGCCGGCGGCACCGCCAGCGCATTCGAGGCGAACTCCGCGGTCGCCGCCGACAACGAGCGCATGGTCCAGTTCGCCGTGGACACCTACGGCGCGCTCCACCTCGCCGTGAACAACGCCGGCATCGGCGCCGCACCGCAGCCCATCGGCGAGTACGACATCGCCGCCTGGGACCGCGTGCGTGCGGTGGACCTGGACGGCGTGTTCTACGGACTCCGCTACGAGATCCCCGCGATGGTGGCCGCTGGCGGAGGCTCGATCGTGAACATGGCATCGGTGCTCGGCACGGTCGGCATCGCGCAGAACGCCGCCTACGTCGCGTCGAAGCACGCGCTCGCCGGCCTGACCAAGGTCGCGGCGCTCGAGTACTCGGCGCAGGGCGTCCGCACGAACGCGGTCGGCCCGGGCTTCATCGACACCCCGCTGCTCCGCAACTCGATGACCCCGGAGGCGATCACCGCCCTGGAGGACGAGCACGCCACCAAGCGCCTCGGCACCGACAAGGAGGTCGCGGCGCTCGTGCTGTTCCTGCTGAGCGACAAGGCCTCGTTCATCACGGGCAGCTACCACCTGGTCGACGGCGGCTACAGCGCGCACTGAGCGCGGGTGCGGGCGCGGCGCGGGGCGCGCGGCGCATCGAGTGAGCAGAAGACGTCGGGTCCGAGGTGCGGACTCGACGTCTTCTGCTCACTGGACGCGGGAATGCGGACTGGAGGCGCGGGGTGCGTGAGCGGGTCTGCTCGCGTCGGGCGCGCCTCCAGTGCGCGTCAGTGGAACTGGGGGATCGTCAGCCAGATGCCCGTGAGGACCGCCGCGATGCAGACCGCGAAGCACAACCCGGCCCCCGCGAGGGCGAGCGGCGGCGTGTGCCCGGAGCGCGGCGTCTCCTCGGAGTACTGCGTGCGCTCCCCACCGGCGTCGACGGGCTGCCCGGTCCCGAGCAGCCGCAATCCGAGCGTGTAGACGAGCACCACGCCGACGGCGGCCACGAAGCCGACGCCCGCGACCGTGCCGATCGCACCGAAGTCGATGTCCATGTGCGTTCCCCTCAGTTCCCGGTGGTGGCCGGCTCGCGCTCGGCGGTGTCGGCGGTGACGTCGTCGTGGGAGATCGGCTTGCGCTTGGCGAGCCCGTAGAAGGTGAGTCCGGCGGCCAACGCGAACACGGCCACCAGGACGAGCCCGACCGCCGACGTCGATGCGACCCACGTCGCGAGCGCTCCGACCACCGCGGCCGACGGCAGCGTGATCACCCAGGCGACGACGATCCGCCCGACGACCGACCAGTGCACGTCCGCCAGCTTCTTGCCGAGCCCGGAGCCGATCACCGAGCCGCTCGTGACGTGCGTCGTCGAGAGCGCGAACCCGAGGTGGGACGACACGAGGATCGTCGCGGCGGAGCTCGTCTCGGCCGCGAAGCCCTGCGGTGACTGCACGTCGGAGATCTTCTTGCCGACGGTCTGCATGATCCGCCAGCCGCCCATGTACGTCCCGAGGCCGATCGCCAGACCGCAAGCGAGGATCACCCAGAGTGCCGGGCCGCTCCCGGCGGGCTGGTAGTTCGCGGCGATCAGGGTCAGCGTGATCACACCCATGGTCTTCTGCGCGTCGTTCGTGCCGTGCGCCAGGGACACCAGCGACGCGGAGATCGTCTGCCCGTGCCGGAAGCCCGTCGCCGCACCGTGCGTGGTCGCGTTCTTCGTGATCGTGTACGCCAGGTAGGTCGCCACGAGCGCGATGACCCCGGCGATCACGGGCGAGAGCAGCGCGGGCAGCACGACCTTCGAGACGACCGTCGCCCAGTCGACCGAGTTCAGGCCGGCACCGATGATCGACGCGCCGATCAGGCCACCGAACAGGGCGTGCGTCGACGACGACGGCAGGCCGAAGTACCACGTGGCGAGGTTCCAGAGCACGGCACCGACGAGTCCCGCGAAGATCATCACGGGGGAGATGTGGATGCCGTCCTGGCCCTCGCGGATGATGCCCTGCGAGACGGTCTTCGCCACCTCGGTGGACAGGAACGCGCCGACCACGTTGAGGACGGCGGAGATGAGCACGGCGGTGCGGGGCTTGAGGGCACCCGTGGCGACCGAGGTGGCCATGGCGTTCGCGGTGTCGTGGAACCCGTTCGTGAAGTCGAACACGAGGGCCACCACGATCACCAGCACGACGGTGACGAGGACGTCCATGCGCGAGACGGTAGGCCCGCCCCGCACCGGCTGCGTGAACGCCGGGTGAACAGGCTGGACCGGTCCCTGATCTGGGAGGATCGACAGGTGCCCACCTTCTCCGCAGCACGAGGCGACGCCTCGTTCACCGACGCGCACGGCGTCGAGATCGTCTACTCGACCTGGCGTGCGGCGCGGCCGAAGGGCATCGTGCAGATCGCGCACGGCGTCGGGGAGCACGGGCTGCGGTACGAGCCGCTCGCGCAGGACCTCGTGCGTGCCGGCTACACCGTGCACGCCAACGACCACCGCGGACACGGTCGCACCGGCCTCGCGCAGTGGGACGGCGACCACGCCAAGCTCGGTCGGCTCGGCCCCGGCGGACTCCGGGCCGCCATCGCCGCCGTCGAGCAGATGACCGCGGTCGCCAAGGAGGACACCCCGGGCGTCCCGCTCGTCCTGCTCGGGCACTCGTGGGGCTCGCTGATGGCCCAGCGGATCGTGAACACGTCGTCGGAGTCGTACGGCGGGGTGGTCCTCTCCGCCACCGCGTACCGGCTGCCCGGGTGGATGAACAGCGGTGACCTCAACGCCCGGCACGCTGGCTCCGGCCCGACGAAGTTCGAGTGGCTGACCCGCGACCGGGCGGTCATCGCCGCCGTCGAGGCGGACCCGCTCGCAGTCGAGGCGGACGTCATCGGGCTGTTCGGCGTCCGGGACGCGCTGCGGCTGCTCGGGGTCCCGCGTCGGGGCATCCCGCACGACCTCCCGATGCTGTTGCAGGTGGGGTCCGAGGACACCCTCGGTGGCCCGCGTTCGATCGAGCGCCTCGCGCAGGCGTACCGACGACGCGGCGGGCTCTCCGACGTGTCGGTGCGGGTGTACGAGGGCGCGCGGCACGAGGTCTACAACGAGACCAACCGCGACGAGGTCGTCGCCGACCTGGTCACGTGGCTTGACCGCGTCACGGCTCGCTGACGCGACCAGGCGAACGACGGGAGGCGCGCGGTGGCGCCGTCCCGCGCCTCCCGTCCGACACGTGGCGGGCGTAGGCTCGTCCCGTGCACGGTGAGTACAAGGTCCCGGGAGGCAAGTTGGTCGTCGTCGACCTCGAGGTCGTCGACGGAGGTGTCCAGGACTTCCGGCTCGCCGGGGACTTCTTCCTCGAGCCGGACGACGCGTTGCCCCTGATCGACGCCGCCGTGAACGGTCTGCCGGCCACGACCGACGCCGCGGGCATCGCCGCCGCCGTCCGTGCCGCCCTGCCCGAGGACGCCGTGCTGCTCGGCTTCACGCCCGAGGCCGTCGGGGTCGCCGTCCGCCGGGCGCTCTCCCGCGCGTCGACGTGGCAGGAGTACGACTGGGAGATCATCCACGAGGGACCGATCAGCCCGAACGAGCACCTCGCGCTCGACCAGGTCCTGACGGAGGAAGTGGGCGCCGGCCGCCGCGGGCCGACCCTCCGCATCTGGGAGTGGGACCAGCCGGCCGTCGTCATCGGGTCGTTCCAGTCCCTCAAGAACGAGGTCGACCCCGAGGGTGCCGCGAAGTACGGCGTCGAGGTCGTCCGTCGGATCTCCGGCGGCGGCGCGATGTTCATGGACGCCGGCGCGATCATCTCGTACTCGCTCTACGTGCCGACCGACCTCGTTCAGGGCATGACGTTCGCCGACTCCTACGCGTACCTCGACGAGTGGGTGATCGAGGCGCTGAAGTCCCTCGGCATCGAGGCGTACTACCAGCCGCTCAACGACATCACCTCGACCAAGGGGAAGATCGGTGGCGCGGCCCAGAAGCGCCTCGGCACCGGCTCACTGCTCCACCACGCCACCATGAGCTACGACATGGACGGCGAGAAGATGGTGCAGGTGCTGCGCATCGGCCGCGAGAAGATGAGCGACAAGGGGACCACCTCGGCCGCCAAGCGGGTCGACCCGCTGCGCTCGCAGACCGGGCTCACCCGTGCCGAGATCATCGACCGGCTCATCGCGACGTTCACGAAGCTCTACGGGGCGCACGAGGGGCACGTCACCGCGGAGGAGCGGCAGCGCGCGCAGGAGCTCGTGGCGTCGAAGTTCGCGACGCGGGAGTGGCTCGAGCGCGTCCCCTGACGCCGCGCCCTGACACAACGTGGTCGGCCGCCCGTGCGGTCGGGGGGCACTGTGGGGTTCCGGTGGTCGGCCGCCCGGGGAGGGGGTCCCGGACGGCCGCACCACCAGTGTGGACATCGTCCTGAAGAACCACGTGTGTGGATCACGAGAATCCTCCGCGCGGCTGATGTCCCATCCTGATCGTCCACGTAGCGTCGTGTGCGTGAACTGGTTGATCCTCCTGGGGGCGGTGGCCGCCGCGGCCGTCGTGATGTGGATCGCCGATCGCGTGGGGTGGATCGACCTGTCGAACAAGGCCACACGCAGCGGCGGATCCGGCGGCGTGATCTCGATGATGGACGAGGTGTTCGCGCCGACCCGTCACGAGACGCAAGCGGAGTACGAACGGCAGTCGCGCCTCCCGAAGGAGGCACCGACACCGGCGGACGACGACCACGACCTGCTCAGCGGCTCCGTGCTCATCAAGGTCCCCGCGGTGCGGGGTGCCGGCCGTCACGAGGCGCGGGCCGGGACGCACGACCGCAGCTACTGACGGCGGCCCCGTCAGTGCACCAGCGCGTCAGCGCGTCGTCAGTTCCTGGTAGTCCGGGTGCCGCTCGATCCACGCCGCGACGTAGCTGCACTGCGGAACGACACGGAGTGACCCGGAGCGGACGTCGTCCAGGGCGTGCTCGACGAGGATCGACGCGTGCCCACCACCGCGGTGCGCCGGGTCCACCTCGGTGTGGACGAACCGGATCTCGTCGCCGTCGACCTCGTACGCCGCGAAGCCGATCACCTCGCCGTCCTCGATGAGGGAGTACTGCCGCTTGTCGGTGTCGTTGTGGACCTCGGGTGCTGCCATGCCGACGACGGTACGCCGCACCTCCCGAAGAAGGGCCTGTGTGGTGGCTGTGGGCCCCGCTATCGTCTGATCGTGCAGCACGAGACGACCCCGCCGTTCCGCTTCCGGACGCCGCCCGGATGGCCGACACCCTCGGCCGAGTGGGTCGAACTCCACCAGGCCGCGGAGCCGGCACCGGGGTGGACACCCGCTCCGGGCATCCCGCCCGCCCCGACCGACTGGTCGTTCTGGAGCCCCGAGCCGCGGTCGTTCCGCGGTTTCCTGCCGCCGTTCGCCCGTCGCCTCCGGGTCGCGCAGTGGATCGGCCTGGTGGTGTCGCTCGTCGCGCTCGCCGCGGTGGTCATCGTGGGGGCCGTCGGCGGGCCCGCGGTGTTCGGGCTCGCGCCGCTCGTGGCCGGCCTCGCGGTGCTGGTCGTCTCGTCGTCTCGGCAGGCGGACCTGGCGTCGCGCACGGCGGCCTCGATCCGTGACGACGCCGCCGTGTGGCGGCGCACCGAACTGCCGGCCCGCGCCCGGGCGGCCTACCCGGCGCTGGACGACGCCGCGGCGGTCGCAGCGTGGGAGGCGGCGGCCTGGGGCACGGACGCCGCGCGGCCGTTCGTGGCAGCGGCGGGAGCGGCGACAGCACACGCACACGCGCACGTGCCCGTGCATCCACACCCGCACCCGCAGGCGACGCCACTGCGCCGACGCAGCCGCGCGGTCACGGGCATCACGGCGGGTGCGGCGGCGTTCGCGCTGGTCCTCGGCGCGACCGCCGCCCTGGCCCCGGTCGTCCGTACGGTGCAGGAGCACAGCGCGGGGTCGACCCTCGCCCGCGGCGAGCAGGACGACACGGGCCCCGCTCCGGACGCGACGACCCCCGGCGACACCGGCAGTGACGGCGCCGCCACGGACGAGGCTCCGTGGACCTCCGTCGACGGCACCATCACGGCGTCGTTCATCTCCGACGAGGACACCTGGCAGGCGACCTGCGGAGCGACCGACTTCGCGGACGGGTGCTGGGCGTTCCAGATCGAGGGCGAGTGCGACGGCCCCGCCGTGGTCTCCGTCGGCTTCTCGGCCACCGAGGACGGCGACGACATGCGGACGGACACCCGCACGGTCCTGCTCACCTCGGGAACACCGCTCGTCCTCACCGAACAGGGGTCCGAGGACTGGGGCGGCATCCGGGACATCACCTGCTCCGCTGCCCCGAAGAGCCCGGTCGCGCTGACCCGCGCCGAGCTCGACTCCGACGACGAGGACGCCGACGGCTCCTGGCCCGACGGGTGCGTCGACTGGGGGTGCGCCGGGTGGGAGATCACGCCCGCTGCGGACTGCCCGTCGGCGACCGTGCAGTTCTCCGTCGACGAGGAAGCCGCGGACCTGCCCGACCCGCACGACCTCGTGGTGACGACCGCGCTGCACGCCGGTCAGCCGGTCGACGTCTGGGCGGCGGGCGCGTGGTCCTCCGACGACGACGACGCGACGCTCGCCCAGGTGACCTGCGGCTGACCCGGACGCCGGCTGCCCAGCGCTCGGACCCGGCGACCGGCGCCAGCCCCGCGCCGTGCACCAGAATGGTCGCGTGCACAGCGGAGACGATCGCGGCCCGGACCGGGTGGTCCTCGGCGACAACCTCGACGTGCTCCCGACCCTGGCGGACGGTTCGTTCACGCTCGTCTACCTCGACCCGCCGTTCAACACCGGCCGCTACCAGCGTCGGCACGCCAGTGCTGCGGTGCGCGAGCTCCCGAGCACCTCGGCAGCAGGTCGTCGCGAGACCGTCACCGGCTTCCGGGGCAGCACCTACGAGCGCGTCCGCGGCGACCTGATGCGCTTCGACGACCGGTTCGAGGACTACTGGTCCTTCCTCGAGCCCCGGCTGCTCGAGGCATGGCGACTGCTCGCCGAGGACGGCACCCTCTACCTGCACCTCGACTACCGCGAGTCGCACTACGCCAAGGTCCTGCTCGACGCGCTGTTCGGCCGTGACGCCTTCCTCAACGAGATCGTCTGGGCGTACGACTTCGGCGCGAAGTCCCGTTCGCGCTGGCCCACGAAGCACGACACGATCCTGGTCTACGTGAAGGACCCGGCGCAGTACCACTTCGATTCCGAGGCCGTCGACCGCGAGCCCTACATGGCGCCCGGTCTCGTCACGGCCGAGAAGCGCGAGCGCGGCAAGCTCCCGACGGACGTCTGGTGGCACACGATCGTCTCGCCGACCGGCAAGGAGAAGACGGGCTACCCGACGCAGAAGCCCGAGGGCGTGCTGCGGCGGATCGTGCAGGCGTCCTCGCGCGAGGGCGACTGGGTCCTCGACTTCTTCGCCGGCAGCGGCACCACGGGCGCCGTCGCGCAGGCCCTCGGGCGACGGTTCGTCCTGGTCGACGACAACCCGGTCGCCGTCGACGTCATGCGCCGTCGGCTGCCGACGGCATCCTTCGACGTCGTGGAACCGCCCGCCGCCTCCGCGATCTGACGCGGGGACGACGGGCGGTTCCGTCAGGTGGTCGCCTACTCGGCCGAGTGGCGGCCGTGCGCGTGCTCGTCCGGCCTGGAGGCGCGGCTCGGGTCCGCCGCGTCCGCTGCGGTCGGTGCCGGGGTCGCGTCCACGGGCGCCGCGGCGGCGTGGGCGGCGCGGGTCCGGATCGCGCCGGTGGTGACCGGCGGCTCGTCGACCGGCGCGGCGGCGGAGTGCGCGCCGTGCGTGGTCGCGTCCGGCAGGGGTGCACGAGTGCCCTCGACCGACACCGTGTCGATGCCCGGCTGCCCCATCCCGACCGCGGATCCGGCGGATCGGGGCTGCGACGGGACGTCCGGCGAGGTCGGGACGATCGCCATCGATCCGGTGTCCGGCGAGACGAGCGACCCGGTGCCCGCGGCAGCGTTCTGCGCGTCGACGGTGAGCCGGTCGGCGTCGGCCTTGTCCGACGCCGCCTTCTCGGTGTTCGCCCGGTCGGTGTTCGCCTGCTCCTGCAGTGCGGAGACCTTGCGGAGGGGCGGCACGCGGAAGAACCAGGTCAGGACGAACGCGAGCAGGATCACCGCGAGGCCGACCCAGTAGACGACGACGGCCGAGTCGCTGAACCCGACGAGGAACGGACGGGTGAGTCGCTTGTCCGCACCGTTCAGGAACGAGGTGTCGCTCGTCGACGAGCTGGAGGACGAGTTCGCCGCCGAGTCACCGCTCTTGAGCTGCTTGACCAGGGTGGGGGCGACCTCGTCGACGACGTTCTGCCGCTGGTCGGCGTTCGAGTAGTCGACCTGGAGGGTGCCGTCCACGACGTCGGCCTGCGCCTTCGACGCGGCGGTCTCGAGGGCCTGCTGCTCGGCGGCGGGCTTCGCGGCGGCGACCTGCTGGGCGATGACCGAGTCGGCCGAGGCCGCGGGGATCTGCCCGGCGGCCACGCGCTGCTGCACCGCAGCGGTGACCTGCTTGGTCACTGCTGCATCGGCGGCCTCCTTGGCCTGGACGGCGCCCTTGTTCAGACCGTCCTGGACGTTCTGCTGGACCGGGTCGACGATCTTGTTCCAGATCTGGTCCATCACGCCCTTGTTGTCCGCGGCGTTGGCGACGGACGGGGTGAGGGCGGCGTTCAGGGCGGGTTTGAGGTCGCTCTCGTTCTGCATCGCCGTCGTGATGTTCGTCGGCATGAGCGTGAACAGGACGGACAGGAGGACGGCCGTGCCCATCGTGCCGCCGATCTGCCGGAAGAACGTGGCCGCGCTGGTGGCGACACCGATGTCCCGCGGGCTGACGGAGTTCTGCGCCGCCAGGGTCAGCGTCTGCATGAGCTGCCCGAGCCCGAGGCCGATGCCGAACATGCCGAGCATGAGGAACCACAGCGGGCGGTCGGCGGTCAGGAAGGTCAGGACGGTGAACCCGATCGCGGTGAACGCCGTACCGGTGATCGGGAAGACCTGGTAGTTCCCGGTCCGCGAGATGATCTGACCCGAGGCGATCGACGAGATCATCAGGCCGAGGACCATCGGGAGCATCGCGAACCCGGACTCGGTCGGCGTGACGCCCTTCACGATCTGCAGGTACAGCGGGATGGTGAGCATCGCGCCGAACATGCCGAAGCCGACGAGGACCGAGAGCACCGCGGACATCGAGAACACCCGCGACCCGAAGAGCTTCAGCGGCAGGATCGCGTCGTCCTTCATGGCGCGCTCGACGAGGATGAACGCGATCAGGCCGGCTGCACCGATGCCGTAGCAGGCGAAGGCACCCGGAGAGCTCCAGCCCCACTCGCGACCCTGCTCGGCGATGAGCAGCAGCGGCACGAGGGTGACGATGACGAGGGTCGCACCCCACCAGTCGATGCGCGGCTTGCCCCGGTCCCCGAACTTCGGCAGGTGCAGGAACGTCAGCACCATGAAGAGCGCGATGATGCCGATCGGCACGTTGATCAGGAACACCCAGCGCCAGCCGGAGATGAAGAGCAGTTCGCCCGACCCGGCGAAGACACCGCCGACGAGCGGGCCGATGACCGACGAGATGCCGAACACGGCGAGGAAGTACCCCTGGTACTTCGCGCGCTCGCGGGGAGCGAGCATGTCGCCCATGATCGCGAGGGGGAGCGACATCAGACCACCGGCGCCGAGGCCCTGCAGCGCGCGGAACCCGGCGAGCATGAGCATCGAGGTGGAGAACGACGCCGCGAACGAGCCGACGATGAAGATGCCGATCGCGGTGAGGAACAGCGGGCGCCGGCCGAAGATGTCGGACAGCTTGCCGTAGATCGGCGTGGTGATCGTCGAGGCGATGAGGTACCCGGTCGTCACCCAGGCCTGCTGGTCGAGGCCGTGCAGGTCGTCGCCGATCGTCCGGATCGCGGTACCGACGATCGTCTGGTCGAGGGCGCCGAGGAACATCCCGGCCATCAGGCCGTAGATGACCAGCAGGATCTGCCGGTGGCTCATCACGGCGTTCGACGACGTGGTGGGTGCCGCGGGTGCGGTCGCGGTCTGGGTCATGTGCAGGATCTCCCGAAAACTTTGCGCTGGCTGCAAAGTTACATCTGCCGCAAGGTGGCTGGTCGCGCCGGGGAGGGTTCCTGAGTGGATCGGCAGCACCGGCGCCGGAACAGTAGGGTCGCGGTCATGAGCACGCCCGACGCCGTCACAGTACGCCCGAGCGTCCTACCGGGTTCCCGCCCGGCCGTCATCGTGCTGCCGGGCGGCGGGTACGAGGAGCACGGCCGGGCGGGCTCCGAACCGATGGCCGCCTGGTTCGCCGGGATCGGCCTGCACGCGTTCCTGTTCCGGTACCCGCTCCGCACCCCGGACACCACCGGGCTCCTGCACCCCGCGCCGATCGAGGCGACCCGTCGGGTGTTCGACTGGCTGCGCGCCGGTGCTCCGGGCGCCGACGTGACGATCGACACCGGTCGGGTCGGGGTCGTCGGGTCGAGCGCCGGCGGACACCTGGCGGCGAGCCTGGCGAACGGCATCGACGACCCCACCCTCGACCGTCCGGACTTCTGCGTCCTGAACTACCCGGTGATCAGCATGGAGGCGCCGACCCGGCCGCGGCCCGTCGTGGGACTGCTCGGGGAGGCCCCGACCTGGCGCGAGCGTCGTGAGCTGTCGATGGAGACCCGGGTGGACGCACGGACCCCGCCGACGTTCGTGTGGACGACCGCCGACGACCGGATCGTCCGGGCGACGAACGCACTGGGGTACGCCGACGCCCTCGTCCGGAACGAGGTCGACGTCGAGGTGCACGTCTTCCCGCACGGTCGGCACGGCCTCGGGACCGCGGTGCGCCAGCCGCACACGTCGCAGTGGACGCGACTCTGCGAGAACTGGCTGCGGTACCAACGCGTGCTGACCGACTGAGGCGATCCGTGCCTCCAGTCAGACGGCCGCGGCCTCGACGACACGCGTCACGCCACGTGCTGCCAGTGCCGCCGGGTCGGCCGCCGTCCGGCTGGTGACGACCGTCACCACCTCGCCCGCTGCGCGGAGCCGGTGCCACCGGTCGAAGACCTGCCCACCCGGTGCCAGGTCCGACCGGTGCAGTGGCAGGTCGTCGCCGTCGACCTCGACGACGACGGCCGCCGTGCGCGGCGTCGGCGCCGGGGCGGCGCGGCGGGCGTCGGCGACCACCTCGGCGTAGCGGCGTCCGAGTGGCTTGACCCGGTTGTCGACGTCGAGGAGCCCCAGTGAGTACTCGAGGTCCTTGAAGTCACCGAGGTCACGCGACACGTCGTGCGAGCACCACCACGTGATCGCGTGCAGCCGCTCGGTGGTGAGGGCCGCCGCGATCGTCCGCTCCAGGAACTCCGGCATCTCGGACTCGGCGAGGTGGCGGTCCGGTGCACCGACCTCCTGCAACCACACCGGTCGCTCGGCATCGGTCGCGAACGCGCGGGACAGCTCGATCATCCACTCGGCGTGCCGCACCGATTCGTCGGAGAGCGCCCCGTACCGACCCGCCACCCCGTTGAAGATCCACGAGTGCACGGTCGTGACGTCCCCGAGCCGGCTGGCGTGCGTCGGGACGAACGGGTGGCCGTCCCGGTACCAGAGGTGGTCGTTCTCGCTGTGCGTGACGACGTGGCGGGGGTCCTTGTCCCGCGGTGCGTCGAGCAACGACTGCAACCAGTGGGTGACCTGCGCGGTGTCGGCGGGCATCGCGGCGGGGTTCGGCGGCTGGAACTGGTTGACCTCGTTGCCGAGCGTCAGACCCGTGAAGTTCGGCCGGTCACGGACCGCGTCGTAGACGGCGGACACGAGGGCTGCCTGCGCGTCGATGGCCCGCTGGTCCGTGAACATGTTGCCGTCGTGCCAGTTCACGAGCCACGCCGGGACGAAGTCGAATCCGGACATGTGCCCCTGGATCACGTCGACGCTCGCGTCCAACCCGAACTCGCCCGCCACGTCGACCACGGCGGCGACGTCGTCGAGCGCCCGGCGTCGGATCAGGGTGCGGTTCGGCTGGAGCGTCGGCCACAGCGGGAACAGCCTGACGTGGTCGAGTCCGAGCCCCGCGACCGCCTCGAGGTCGCGGCGCACGGTGTCGACGTCGACCGCCTGCCACTGGAACATCCAGTCGGTCGACGGCACGTAGTTCACGCCGAAGCGCGTGGGCATGGTCATCGGTCTCCCTCGGTCGGAGTGGCATCGGCGGGTGCTGGGCCGGTCGACCCACGGACGTGCAGGGCTCGGCCGCTCACCTCGGCGTCGGCGACGTCCTCGCCGCGGACGAGTCGTTCGACGAGTGCGACCGCGGTGCGGGCGGACTCCTCGACCGGGGCGTCCAGCGCGGTGAGCGTCGGGCGGACGATCGAGGAGACCCACGAGTCCTCCCACGCGACGACGGACAGGTCCTCCGGCACGCGGACGCCGAGTTCGGGTGCGTGTGCGATCACCTCAGCGGCGATCGCCTCGCCGTCCAGGACGATCGCGGTCGCGCCGTCGAGTCGTCCGAGCAGGTCGGCGACCGGATCCTCGCTGTGGGCGCGCCAGTCGAGCACGAGGGCGTCCACTCCGCGTCGGTCCGCCGCCGCGGTGAAGCGGGCGTCGCGGGCGCTCGTGTGCGCGAGTGTCGGCCCGTCGCCGACGCGGGCGATCCGCCGGTGGCCGAGCGCACCGAGGTGGTCGAGCAGTGCCTCGGTCGCGTCGGCGTCCCCGACGGTGACCGCGGGGATCGTGCTGCCCGGGACGGGTGCGCCGAGCATCACCGCGGGGGCGGAGAGGTGCTGCAGCAGCGAGGTGCGCGGGTCGTCGGTGCGGACGTCGACGAGCAGGAACCCATCGACCCGCTGCTCGGTCCACCACTGTCGGTACACCTCGGCTTCGTCCTCGGCGCGCACCAGCGTCATCGAGAGTGACCAGCCGATCGCGGCGAGCGGCTCGGTGAGGCCGGCGATCAGGCGCATCGTGAACGGGTCGCGCTGGAAGGTGTCCCGCGAGCGTGCGAGCACGAGACCGAGACTCCGTCCTGCGCTGCCGGAGAGCTTCCGGCTCGCGAGGTTCGGGCGCCAGTTCAGGTCGTCGGCCGCCTTGCGGATGCGGGCCGCGGTCGCGGCGGAGACGTTCGGGCGTCCGTTGAAGACGTGCGAGACCGCCGACGTGGAGACCCCGGCGCGCTTGGCGACCTGCGCGATGGTGACGCGGCGACGGTCGACGGCGCCGGCGGTGGTGTCGCTCATGCCGTCGAGCGTAGAGGGTTGACCCATTCGTGTAAAGCGGTATACGTTGCTCGTCACCTGAAGTACACCGCTGTACCAAACGCATCGCGAACCGCTCCACCGACCACTGCCAGGGAGGCACCGTGACGGACGGCATCAGCAGGCGCACCCTCCTCGGAGCCGGCCTCGGCGCCGGGCTCCTCGCGCCGATCCTCGCCGGGTGCAGCGCACTCACGCCGGCCTCGAGCGGACCCGGGACGCTCAGCGTCCACACCCAGTTGAGCGGCGCGGTCGCCGGGGCGCAGACGTTCACGGACGTCGTTGCGGCCTACCGACGCCGCACCGACCGCCGGGTGGCCCTGTTGTCGAACGGCTCGGACCTGCCGATCGTCTTCGAGACCAGTTCGCTCGCCGGCAAGGAAGCGGACGTCGCCATCGTGAACATGGTCGGGCGCACGCTGTCGTGGACGGGGGAGCACGCGACCGTCCCGGTGAACCAGAACCTCGACGACTGGGGGCTGCGCGACCTGATCATCCCCGAGGCGATCGACGAGTGGACCGATCCCGAGGGCCGGGTCCGCGCGTTCCCCTTCACCCGGACGAACTGGCCCGTGTCGTTCAACACCGCGCTCCTCGAGCAGGCCGGAGTGAGCGAGATCCCGACCACCTCCGACCAGCTCATCGCCGCGGCCGACCGGTTGCGTGCTGCCGGTATCGGCCCCGTGACCGTCGGCGGCTCGGACTGGAGCGGACAGAAGCTCCTCATGCAGATCATCCAGGGGTTCGTCTCCCAGGACGAGGCCGCCACCGTCTTCTCGACCGGGAAGATCTCGGAGAGTGCCGGAGCGGTCCGCGGCGTGCAGCACTTCGTCGAGCTCCGCGACGCCGGGGTCTTCGTCGACTCGGTGCAGGGCTTCACGTCGGACTCCGAGCTCACGCAGTTCACCACCCGCAAGGCGGCCATCGTGCCGGCGATGTCGTCGGCGCTCGCGCTCGTGTCGAAGGAACGAGCGGAGGAGGTCACGGTCGGCGGCTGGCCGGTGCCGTCCGAGCACGCCGCGATCGCGCGACCGAGCGTCATCAAGAGCTACAACGGGCACGGCATCTGGATCAGCGAGAACGGCCGGGACAAGCTCGACCTCATCAAGCCGTTCGTGCAGTACCTCTACTCCGCCGCGGTCACGAGCGAGTTCGTCCTCGACTCCGGCCGGGACATGAGCCGCATCACCGAGACCGTCAGCCGTGACTTCCCGCTCGTGGCCCAGGCGTCGAAGCTCACTGACGACCAGGTCACCCCGGTGATGCTGCCCGATCTGCTCGTGCCCGACTCGGCGTACGAGCCGATGATCCGTGCGACGTCGCTCGCCTACGGCAGCGGGACCTCCGCCGACCGCATCATCGACCTCTTCGAACGCGCCTACACGGCCGCCTGACCACCCCGCCCGAGAAGGAGCTCCCCATGGCAGTGCTCGTCGAGGAACCACCCGTCCGGTCCGCCGGTACCCCACCGCGCCCGTCCCGTCGTCGCCCGGCCGTCGGCACCGCCCGGGGCAGCTTCCCGACGTTCGCGATCCCGGCCCTCGCCTGGTACGGCGTGTTCATGATCGGCCCGGTCGTCGCGATGATCGTCATCGCGTTCCTCAGCTGGCCCGGCATGCTCGTCACGCCGACGTTCGCCGGTCTCGACAACTTCCGGGTGCTGTTCTCCGACGAGACGTTCTGGGCGGCGGTCCGGAACAGCACGGTCCAGATCGTGATCGGTCTGCCGATCATGATCGTGCTCGCGTTCCTGCTGGCCTTCCACGTGGTGCAGAAGCCCCGCGGACACCGGGTGCTCCGCTACCTGCTGTTCATCCCGGCGCTCATCTCGGCCCCGGCGACGGCCATGATGTTCTACGCGATGCTCAACCCGGACGGCCTCGTGAACGGAGTCCTCGAGACGCTGGGGATCGGCGGCAAGGCCTGGCTGGCCGATCCCGCCACGGCGCTCGGCGCCCTCATCGTCGTCGACCTCTGGGCCGGCATCGGCTACTCGGCGGTCCTCATCGCGAGCCGGCTCGACGGTGTCGACGGCGAGGTCGTCCAGGCGGCCCGGATGGACGGCGCCGGATCGTGGCGCCTGGCGTGGGGCGTGTACTGGCCGATCGCACGGGACTTCATCGGGGTCGTCGCGATGCTGCAGTTCCTGTCGATGCTGTTCAGTTCGGCGCAGAACGTCCTGCTGCTGACCCAGGGCGGGCCGGGGACGGCGACCACCACCCTGTCGTACCTCGTGTACCAGAAGGCGTTCGTCGACACCGACCTCGGCTACAGCCAGGCCGTCGGCGTGGTCCTGTTCGTCTTCGGTCTCGTGGGCATGTTCATCATCCGTCGCGTCCTGCGCAAGACGCACTGACCCGCACCGACCAGGGAGACCACCATGGCCAAAGCACCCGTCGGCACCAAGCTCCGCGACCGGATCGGCTCGATCACCAGCGGGACCGTCGCCTGGATCTACGCGGCACTGCTGATCCTGCCCTTCTACTACTTCGTCGTCTCGTCCTTCAAGGACAACGACGGCATCTTCGAGTCCCCACTGGCGTTGCCGGCGTCGTGGGACCTCGACAACTTCGTCGGCGCGATCCGGCAGGCATCCCTCGGCCCGGCGATCGCGAACTCGGTGCTCACCACCGTCGCCGCCCTCGCGCTCACGCTGCTGCTGGCGTTGCCGGCGTCGTTCGCCCTCGCCCGGGCCACCGGCCGGGCCGGCAGGATCGTCGAGGGACTGTTCTCGCTCGGGTTCCTCATCCCGTCCTTCGCCGCCCTGTTCCCGACGTTCCTGCTGGCCGCCACCATGGGGCTCTTCCACACCCGGACGTTCCTCGTGCTGCTCCTGCCCGCGACGGCGATGCCCCTGGCGATCGTCATCCTCACGCAGTTCATGCGGACGATCCCGCGCGAACTCGAGGAAGCCGCGTCGATGGACGGCGCCTCGGCCTGGCAGGTGATGCGTCAGGTCTACCTGCCGATCTGCATCCCCGGCATCGCCACGGTGCTCCTGCTCAACTTCCTGTCGTTCTGGAACGAGTACCTCTACGCCCTCGTCCTCATCGGACCGGACACCGCGCAGCGCACGATCCAGGTGGCGTTGCCGACGCTCAAGGTCGACGCGGGGACGGACTACGGGATGCTGATGGCCGGCACCCTCTTCACGCTGCTGCCGGTCTACCTCGTCTACACGATCCTGCAGCGACAGATGCAAAAGGCCCTCGTCTCGGGGGCGATCAAGGGATGACCGTCACCGCCAGTGACCTCGACGTCCGGGCCCGGATCGGTCAGGTGAACCAGCGGCTCAAGGGCTGGGAGGCCGTGCGCTGGGTCGACGGCCGACCGCGCATCACCGACGTCCTCCGCGCCGAGGTCGACCGGTGGGGCGGGGTCGGAGCCGTCTACGGCGTGCTCCGTGCGGACCCGTGGTCGGGCGTGCACTGGGGCAACGGGATCCCGCCCGAGCGCTCGGCCGAGGCGTACGCGGCGGTGCAGGAGTACGTGGTGGCGCACAGCGACGGCGGTGTCCCGACCCTGTTCGTCGAGGAGGTCCCGCACGGACTGCAGGCGCTCGGTGCCACCACCCTCCCCGTGAACCTCGCGCTCGGAGCCGCGATGGACGCCGACCTCGTCGAGGAACTCGCCGCAGCGGTCGCCGCCGAGGTCCGCGCCCGCGGCACCCACGTCGCGTTGGTGTCCGGCCTCGACGTCCTCCGCGACGCCCGCTGGGGCCGCGCCGAGGAGTGCTGGTCGGAGGACGCCGCACTCGCCGCGATCATGGTGCGCGCCACGGTCCGCGGCATGCAGGGCGCCGGTGGCGGGCCGATCGACCACCGGCACGTGGCTGTCGTCGCGAAGCACCTCGCCGGTCAGGGAGCGGGGATCGGCGGTCGGAACGGCTCCGGGGCACCGATCGGCCGCCGGGAGCTCGCCGAGGTCCACCTGCCGCCCGCGTTCGCCGCTGCCGAGGAGCACGTCGCCGGGTTCATGGCCGCCTACAACGACGTCGACGGGGTCCCGTGCTGCGGCAACCGCGACCTGCTCACCACCACCATCCGCGACGGGTGGGGTTGGGACGGCATCGTCATGGCGGACGGCACCGCGATCGACCGGCTCCGTGACACGACGCCGGACCCGGCGACCGCAGCCGCGGTGGCGCTCCGGGCCGGCGTCGACCTGAGCCTGTGGGACGACGCGTACACGCACCTCGACGAAGCGCTCGAGCGCGGGCTCGTCGCGCTCGCCGACCTCGACCGCGCCGTCGACCGCGTGCTGGCGCTCAAGGAACGGGTCGGACTGCTCGGCGCGCGCCCGGTGACCGTCTCCCACGACCCCGCCCGCGAGCGCGCGACGGCGACCCTCGCCGAGCGTGCGGCCCGCAGGTCCGTCGTCGCCGTCGACACCGGCGTGCTCCCGATCGCGTCGGACGTCACCGTCGCGCTGCTCGGTCCGAACGCCGACGACGTCGACGCGCTGCTGGGCGACTACTCGCCACCGCGGCCGCCGGTCGACCCCGGCACGTCCACGGTCCGCTCCGCCCTGGAGGCACGGCTCGGCCCCGGCAGGGTCCGCCACTCCGCAGGCAGCCGGCTCCGACACCCCCTGCCGGACGCCGCGGACGCGGTCGCGGCAGCACTCGCGGGCGTGGACGCCGTCGTCGTCGTGCTCGGCGGGTCGAGCCGACGCAGCTACGACGACGGGTTCGAGGACAACGGCGCCGTGAGCGGGCCCGACCCGGACACCACGAACGGCGAGGGGGTCGATCTCGCCTCGGTGGCCGTCCCGGACCCGCAACTCGCGCTGTTGCGTCGAGCGCGGGACGCCGGACGGCCCGTCGTCGCGGTCGTGGTGGACGGTCGGCCCCGGGTCCTCACCGAGGTCCGGGCGCTCGCGGACGCCGTCCTGGTGGTGCCGTTCCCCGGGCCGACCGGCGGCACGGCGATCGTCGACGTGCTCTTCGGGGCGGCGGCGGAGGGACGACTCCCGGCGACGTGGCCCGGCGCCGACGGCGTGCAGCCGGCCGCCCACGACGAGCGGCTCGAGACCGCCCGCGGCTACGTCGACGTCGCCGCACCGAACACCGTGACCGGCCTGCCGGGGCTGGGGCGGGCAGTGGAGGTGGGACTCGGCGCGGTGACGCACGCGATCACGGTGTCGCGCCTCCAGGCCGGAGACCGGGTGACCGTCCCGGTGACCGTCCCGGTGACCGTCACGAACACGTCGGGCGTGCCGAGACGGGTGTCGGTGCCGCTCTGGGGTCGGCGCCGCGAGCCCGGTGTCCGGCCGCGACGGCGGGTCGTGCTCGCCCTGGTGACGCTCGACGTGCCGGCCGGCCGCGCGGTCACGGCCGGGTTCCCGCTCGGGCGCGCCGCCCTCGGGACGTGGGGCGGCGACCTCCGTCCGACGGTGCGCCCCCTCGAGGTGGACTGCTGGACGGACGACGTGCTCGACCCGCCGCCGGACGCGGTGCGTCTTCGCGTCACCGACGAGGACGGGGCCGTAGCGTGGGTGGGATGACGACGACGCTCGACGACGAGATCGCCCGCACCGTGCGCGCTGCGGCAGACCGTGTCCGCACCGTGCTGGGGACGGAGATCGGTGACCGTGTCGAACGCGCGCTCCGCCGGACCCTCACCGACACGATCACCGTGGACGACGACGGCGCGTTCGTCATCACCGGTGACATCCCGGCGATGTGGCTGCGCGACTCGACGACGCAGATGACCCCGTACCTGCGACTCGTGGGGGAGTCCCCGGCGCTCGCCGACGTGCTGTGGGCGGTGGTCGCACGGCAGTTCCGGCTCATCGAGCACGACCCGTACGCGAACTCGTTCAACCGCGAACCGAACGGTGCGCACTACGACGACCACGACCTCAACGCCGACCCGCTCGTCTGGGAGCAGAAGTACGAGGTCGACAGCCTGGCCTACCCGGTGACCTTCGCGTACGCGCTCTGGCGTGCCACCGGGTCGACCGCCGTGCTCGACGACCGGGCACGGCGGGCGTTCCGGACGATCGTCGACCAGTGGACGACGGAGCAGGACCACGACCGCTCGCCGTACCGCTTCGTGCGACCCGGAGCGATCGCGACCGAGACCCTCGCGCGGGACGGCCGCGGCACCCCGGTGGCCGTCACGGGGATGACCTGGAGCGGCTTCCGACCGTCTGACGACGCGTGCACGTACGGGTACAACGTCCCGGCGAACCTGTTCGCGGCGCAGGCGCTGCTCGCGATCGCGGCGATCGCGCGGTCGGTGTGGGACGACGGTGGACTCGCTGCCGACGCGGACGCGCTCCGGGCGGCGATCCTGGACGGGGTCGTCCGGCACGGGATCGTGCCCGGACCGGACGGTGCGCCCGTCTACGCGTACGAGGTGGACGGACTCGGCGGCGTGCTGCTGATGGACGACGCGAACACCCCGTCGCTGCTGTCCCTGCCGCTCGACGCCCCTGACGTCGTGGACCGCTCGGTGTGGGAGGCGACCCGGTCGTTCGTGACCTCGCCGGCGAACCCGTTCTGGTACTCCGGCTCGGTCGCGTCCGGGATCGGGAGCCCGCACACGCTGCCGCGACGGGTGTGGCCGATCGCGCTCGCGGTCGAGGGGCTCGTCTCGACGTCGTCCGCACGGCGCCGCGAGTTGCTCGACCTGCTCGTGGCGACCGACGCCGGGACCGGGGACATGCACGAGTCGTTCGACGTCGACGACCCGACGCAGTTCTCCCGGCCGTGGTTCTCGTGGGCGGACGCGATGTTCTGCGAGCTGGCGCTGGCTACCGACTAGTCGTCGGCGGCCTGTTCCAGGGCCGTCTGGAAGCGTTCGTCGATCTCGATCCGCATCGCGCCGGTGTCCTCGTCGAAGCCGGACACCGCGCTGACCTGCCCGTTCCGCGAGAAGAACAGCAGCGGACTGAGCTGCCCGCCCGGCAGCGCCCGGTCCGTGCTGGTGAGGACCTGCAGCAGCATCCCCGCGAGCGTCTGCACCGCCTGGATGCTGTCCGCGTCGCGGATCGGCGCCGCGAGCAGCAGGTGCCGGTGCGGGATCGCGAACACGGTGCCGAACGGGGCGGCGCCGAACAGCGCGGGCAGGTTCACCGCCTTGGACGCCACGAACAGCGACTCACCCTCGACCACGAACACCCCGGGGGCGATCTCGGCGTGCCCGTCCACCGGTTCGTCGTCGGTGTTGAGCTGGCCGATGGCGAAGAGCTCGTCGATGCCGAGCGCGAGCCTCGGGAGGGATGACGCCGAGAGGGTGCTCACCATCGTCGGGTAGTCGACGCACAGGCCGAGGACGAGCCCGGGGGCGAAGGGCCGCGCGTACGACAGGTCGGCGGGGTCCGACGGGGTCCCGCTGTGCTCCGACAGGATCCGCGTCCGGATCCGGGTGCGGAGTTCGTCGGCGTCAAGTTCCTCCGGCGCGGGTTCGCTGTACGCCTGGATCATCCGGTCGAAGTGGTCGGCCACCAGGTCGGCCTGCACGGCCGGGGGCTCGCCGTGCACCTGCGACGCCAGGTTCTCGAGCAGGAAGACCCGCCCGTCGGTGCCCACCAGGCGAGCGTGCTCACCGGGCAGGACCTCGACGGTGGTCTCCATGCCGCGCTCGGCGAGGGCCTGTTGTGCGAGGACGACCAGCGTCGGAGCCGAACCCTCGGGCTTCTTCCGTCCGAACCACCCCATGCGCGCGGCGGTGTCAGGCGCCGAGGGCGGCGTCCACGATCTCCTTGGCCTCGCGCTGCACCTGTTCGAGGTGCTCCTGCCCGACGAAGCTCTCGGCGTAGATCTTGTAGACGTCCTCGGTGCCGGACGGCCGGGCCGCGAACCACGCCTTGTCGGTCACGACCTTCACGCCGCCGACCGCCGCGTCGTTGCCCGGGGCCTTCGACAGCTTCGCGGTGATCGGGTCGCCCGCGAGGGTCTCCGCGGTGATCGCGTCGCCGTCGAGCTTCGACAGGCGTGCCTTCTGGTCCTTGCTGGCCGCCGCGTCGACACGCTGGTACACGGGGTCGCCGAAGCGCTCGGTCAGCTCGTCGTACAGCTGCGACGGGGTCTTGCCCGTGACGGCGATGATCTCCGACGCGAGGAGCGCCAGGATGATGCCGTCCTTGTCGGTCGTCCACGCCGTGCCGTCCTTGCGGAGGAACGACGCCCCCGCGGACTCCTCGCCGCCGAACGCCACCGAGCCGTCGATCAGTCCGGGGACGAACCACTTGAAGCCGACCGGGACCTCCCACAAGCGCCGGCCGAGCGACTCCGCGACCTTGTCGATGATGCTCGACGACACCAGGGTCTTGCCGATGGCGGCGTCCTCGCGCCAGGCCGGACGGTGCGCGTAGAGGTACTCGATCGCCACGGCGAGGTAGTGGTTCGGGTTCATCAGGCCGCCGTCGGGCGTGACGATGCCGTGTCGGTCGGAGTCCGCGTCGTTGCCGGTCAGGACGTCGAACTCGTCCTTCCGTGCCACGACGGACGCCATCGCGCTCGCGCTCGACGGGTCCATCCGGATCTTGCCGTCCCAGTCGAGCGTCATGAACGACCACGTCGGGTCGACGTCCGGGTTCACCACGGTCAGGTCGAGGCCGTAGTGGTCGCGGATGCGGTTCCAGTACGGCAGCGATGCGCCACCGAGCGGGTCCGCGCCGATCGTCACGCCCGCACGCTTGATCGCATCGATGTCGATGATGTTCTCGAGGTCGGCGACGTAGTTCCCGAGGAAGTCGTACCGGTCCGGCGAGGCCTGCTCGGTGCGCTGCACCTCGGCGTTCCCGCCCGCGATGATCGCGTTCGCGCGGTCGGCGATCCAGCTCGTCGCGTCGCTGTCGGCCGGGCCGCCGTGCGGCGGGTTGTACTTGAAGCCGCCGTCGCGGGGCGGGTTGTGGCTCGGCGTGATCACGATGCCGTCCGCCGTGTCGCTGTGGCCGGCCTTGTTGTAGGCGATGATCGCGTGGCTCAGCGCCGGCGTCGGCACGTACCCGTTCTCGCTGTCTGCCAGCACGTGCACGCCGTTCGCGGCCAGGACCTCGAGCGCCGTCCGCTCCGCCGGACCAGACAGGGCGTGGGTGTCGCGCCCGATGAACAGCGGGCCGTCGGTGCCCTGCGAGTTGCGGTACTCGACGATCGCCTGCGTGATCGCGGCGATGTGGGTGTCGTTGAACGCGGAGTCCAGGGACGAGCCACGGTGGCCCGAGGTGCCGAACACGACCTTCTGCTCGGGGACCGAGACGTCCGGCACGCGCTCGTGGTACGCGGCGATGAGGGCGTCGAGGTCGACGAGGTCGTCTGCAGTGGCGGGGGTGCCGGCGCGGTCGTTCATGGGTCCATCCTGGCATCGCGGGGCTCGGGGCGCTCAGGGTCGGGTCGGGGTGCGCGTGTGGGGAGGCGGCGCGGGTGTGGGTGCGGGGTGCGTGCTTGTGCGCACCCTGACGACATCTGCGCGTGGTGGACCGTGCGCATCCGTCGTCGCGGTGTGCAGTCGCCGGCGGGACCGCGGTATCCGGCATGTCACCGGCCGGGGCTAAGGTGGAGCGCATGGGGGACGTGATCCGCGCCGACGCAGCGCTGCTCGCCGAGGTGCAGGCCGGCGACGGGGCGACGCTGCACACGGTGAGCGGCGCGGTCGTGTCCTGGGCGGCGCTGCACCTGCTGGCAGCGCACGGGTTCCGTTGGGCGCCGGAGGACCCGAGCACCGTGGAGCCTGGACCGACAGGCTTGCGGTTGCACGTCGACCTGACGATCGAGCACGCCGCACACGCAGGACTGGTGCTCGCCGCGACGCCCGCGCGGTTCATCGAGCGTTCGTTCGGGACGGAGCTCGCGTTCAGTCTCGCCGAGGGCTCGTCCGCACTCGCGCCGGCCCGCCTGACGGCGATGGCCGAGCGCCGATCCCCACGTGACGCCACCTTCGTCGTGACCGGCACGGGATCGCGCGCAGTCGGCGGGGTGCTCACCGTCCAGCGTGGCCCCCGGTCCGTCTTCGAGACGCTCCGGTGCATGGTCGCGTTGCCGGAGCCGACCGACGATCTCCGCGTGGTCCGAGACGGACTGGAGGCGGGTCTCCAGTCCGTCATGCTCGGTCGCCACCCGCAGTCGGCACAGTTCTCGACCAGCCGTGGGCGCGTCGACGGCGTCGTCGACACGGCTATGGCGGGGCCGCCGGCCCCGCTCGGCGTGTTCTCCGGAGCGCGCGAGACGCGCGCTCGTGGCTTGGCGGACGCGGCCGAGGCCCTCGGTGGCCACACGATCGGCGTCAGTCCGTCTCCGGGAGTCGTCTTCTGGTTCGACGGCACGGAACGGGATCGTTGGTCCGACGCCGCGGCGCTGGCCAGCGGGCTGCGGGATCTGCAAGCGGATGCCGTGCATCCCGAGGACTTGCGAGAGCGTGGCGGGCTCCGCCACGATGGCACCCGTACGGGGGGACAGTGATGGGTGCAGCGGGGTGGCGGATCGATCCGGCGGGGGTCGAATCCGTGATGAACGACGTGAGCGCTTCGGTGAACGGCACCGCGAGCGCACTGCAGTCGGTGCAGGGCGGTGTGGCCGAGGTCGCGGGCGGTGCGGGCGACATCGTGAACGAGGCACTGGGCGCGTTCCTGACGAAGACGCAGGACGACGTCGACCAGGTCACGTACCGGCTGATCGGCGGGGTCCAGGGCGTGACGAACGCCGTCGACGCCTACCGCGCTGGGGACCTCGAGATGGCAGCGAACGCGCAGCGCGCCGGGCTGTCGGCGCACGAGAGTCACGACGTGTCGTTCTTCATCCGAGCGGCGGAGGCGCGACGGTGAGCGGCGTCGGGTACGGCGACCACGGATTGGTCGATCCGGACGGCATCCCCGGTGCGGACCTCGACCTGGCGGTCGTGTCCTCCGGCGCCGGCACGATCAATTCCGGCGGCCGGTCCATGAAGACCGTCGCCGACGACCTGCCCTCGAAGTGGCAGCGGTTGTCGGGCGTGTACGAGTCGCCGGAATCTGAGCAGGTGTTCGCCCTGATGGACCCCGTGACCGACGACGTCCACACGATCGGTACCGTCGCGCGCAAGGTCGCGTCGGCGCTCGAGACCTACGCGTCGGCCGCGGCCGATCCGAAGCGCAAGCTCGACGAGCTGCGGGTGAAGGCGGCTGCGTTCGTCGCGAGGGTGCAGCACGGCGTTCCACGGTTCGAGTCCGCCTTCACACCGAAGGCCGAAGCGCCGGTGTCGGGATCTTGGAACGCGTACCAGCCTGAGCAACCCAAACCGCAGTCGAAGACCGTGCCGTGGTACGACGACGTCGGCACCCGGTACGAGAACGACCAGCTGGTCCAGCGGATCAACGAACAGGTCGCGTTGTTGCAGGCGGCGCAGGCGGAGTGCGCCCTCGCGATCAAGAAGGCTGCCGGTGCCTTCGTCAAGAAGGCTTTCGTGGCTCCGTCCGAGAGCGACCTCAATGCTCGGGGCGTCGACCTGCCTTGGTCACGCGTGGGGACGGCCGAAGGCAAGACGTGGGCCGAGCAGTTCGAGGACGGCTTCGAGGACGATCTGCTGAAGACCCTGAGCGGCCTCCTGCACTTGGGTGGCTGGGACAACAGCGGCGATTGGAGCTGGGGCAACCTCGGGTCGGCGTGGAAGGGCGCCGCCGACGGCGCTGTTGCGTTCAGCCTGCTCGTGAACCCGATGGCGTGGCTCGACGCCGCGGTGAACCCGAAGGGCGAAGCAGGGCAGACGCTCGGCGCGATGGGGGATGCGGCGCAGGACTGGTGGAAGGACGCACGCGAGCACCCGGGCATCGCGGCCGGAGCGGCGGCATCGGCGGTGGGGACGAGTTTCCTCGGGCCCGAAGGTTGGGCAGGGCGTGCGGGTCGGGCCGAGAAGATCCTCGGCGATCTGGATCGAATCGGACAGCGCGCACTTCGATCCGATGTCGAGCATTGGCTCAGGTCAGGTGCGTCCGATTCCGATGTCGACGCTATGGACAATCTCATCCAACGGGTCCTTCGTGAAGACCAGGGCGCGGCGGGGGCTGGGAGTGCCTTCGATCGGATGTTCAATGTGGAGGTCGGGGCGTACAAAGCGGCGCACCCGGAGTCCGGTCTTCTCGGCCCGAGATTCGATCCGGACTCATTCGCCAGGACGGGCGGCGTGCAGGGAGTCGATGCAGCCGGTGGGCATGTCGCATCGCGACATATCGTCAACGCGCAAACTGGAGAACATTTTACGCCCGAGGAGATACGAAATTCGCCGAAGCCCAACCACACCGTGTTCTCTGGGGGTGTGGAGCAGGTGAATTCACTCGTCGGCGACTACCTTGAAAAGAATCGTGCAGAAATTCAGAGCTGGCTGAATGGCGGAGCTCCAGTCTTTGATCGGACCATGCGCTTTGATGATCCAATTGGATATGGTGAAGTCAATGGGATTTGGAATCCCGAGATTCGCGCGCTCCGCGTGGTGGTCGTTCGCATTCCAGACGACTCGGCTGGCTTCCGTATCGTCAGTGCCTATACGGATGGAACGGTAAAATAATGGACAGTCAGACCCTAGCTCGTAGGGCTCCGCGAATGGCCAACGTCATCGGAGGCCTTTTCTACCAAGGTTGGTACGAGGATCGTTCGGCGGACGAGACGTTGGAACTGGCCTTCGCATACCGCCCGCTGGCGGAGCGAGAAGCGATCGTGCGCGAAATCGATGGACTCCTTGCGGCGCTTCCGACGACGGAGGACGTCGAGGGATTTTTCCTCTCCTTCAATGTTGACATCGACTTCCGACGCGATTTTGGTGGAGATGTTCGCGCCTGGCTTGAAGCTGCCCGCGGGGTCGTGCGGGGGTCGCCTCCTGATTGAAGAGAACTCATGGCGCACCCTTACGGCGTCGAACGAAAGCATGACCGCGGAGTTCCGAGTGGTTCAGAGCGCACGTCCTGCTCCAGGCGACGAAGGTACCGCCCTGGTACGAGGTGTACAGGAGCTACACCTTGGCAACCCCGAGAACGAGTGGATGACACTGGAGTATCAAGCTGAGCTGCGCGAGTACCCGCTTGTCCGAAACCTCCTCGGCGCGGTCTTCAACCAGGACTGGCGGGAAGACTACGACCGTGTCGAGGAAGTCTACGAAGACATCCTCGATGACGAGCCGCTCGTCGCGCGCCTGGCGCGAGCAGAGCAGATCGAGGCGTTCGTCGCGACTCGTTCGGAGGATGAGGTCGATGACGTCATCCGCGCGAGTCAAACCGGCATCCGCCCGCACTCAGACCTTGGTGTGAGCGGCCGAGAGTGGCTGCTCACCGTCGCGCGGAGACTGCGGGGATAGTCATGCCTGACGTTCTCCGATCGCACCGTCGTCAGAAGGTCGACGCGGTCTGATGATGCATAGCCTCCGGACCGGCGAGTCCTACTTCCCGAGCGTCGAGCGAGCGAATGAGGTGGTGGCGTACGCGCTCGACGTGTGGCTGAGAACGGTGGCCGAGCGAGTTGAACGGCGGCTCAGTGACTTCGACCCGGGAGCCCCGCGGTGACCGATGATAATCTGCGGTCAGGGGCCGTCCGCACCGGGTCGGCGTGGTTCGCCGTCGATGAGCGGCCGATCGCCGCAGATCGAGAAGAAGTGAATCACTTGGACGCCTCCCCCGAGTACCCCGGCTTTGATGCGCTCATGGGTGGCGCCTTCAACCAGGATTGGAAGGACGAGTGGTCTTCGGTTGACGAGGTCCTGTCCGAAGCCCTCGACGGTTTCCCTGCGACCAGGAGAGCGCTCTTGCCCGAGTTGCTCCAGATACGGGAAACGTGCTCGGAGGCTGACGTGGTGGAATTGTTGGAGTCGATGAGTAGTGGCTTCCGGCCGGAGGTCGATGCGCAGGTGAGCGCTCTCGGTTGGGTCGACCGTCTCGTCCAACGCATCAACGCGCTCGACGCTGCCGATGTGTAAGCAGCCGGGCGAACGTCGAGACGCCGAGCGCTGATGGATTCAACGGCAGACTCTGCACTGTTCCAGCGCGCGTGTCCTTGCAGTGGAGCACGTGGGTGTCGATGGTGCAGGCCAAAGGAGTGCGGCCGAACAAAGGAGGCGATGGCGGAATGACGTCAGCACAGCTCATGGCAGCGGCCGACCAGCTCGGACCGGTGGCGTTGGACGCAGCGTCCATCACGGATGAACACGGGTTCGCGGACGGCAACCTCCTGTCGGACTGGGCGAGGAGAGCGGTACCTGCTCCGCCGCGAGTTGTTTGTCAGCGAGCACTCTTCGCTCTCGCTGTTCCGAACCTTTGGAGTGCACTGTTGCAGGCCGGGGAGCATGTCTGGCTGCGCTATCGAGACACCACGGCGAACCCGGTGGTTCATCGGAGCTTCCCCGCGGAGCTCAACCCTTCATCCGAGCTCGCGGCCGTCGTTGCCGTCGTGGAAGGAAAGGAAGTTGCTGCGGCCTTGATCCGGCAGGTCGAGGCACTCTTGCCTCCCGCCGAGGATGTCCTCGGGATGGAAGCGCTGCAGGGCGACCGATCCGGGGTCGCCGTGCGCTTGCGCCGTGAGGATGATCGTTTCGAGTCTCGTTCCCGGCAAGAGGTCCTGGCGTGGGCGCTCGGACTCGATGATCCCGTCACGGAGTCCGTCGAACCAGACGCCGTGACGATTGCCTGTTTCGGCGACCACGATCAGGTGGTCCGGGCGCTCGTGACTGCTGACTCCTGGCAGCGGCGTGCGGCGGTGCGGAGTGAATTGTTCGCCCACCTCGACGAAGTCGCGCTGGAACACGCGCCAGCGGCTCCGACGTGGGATGCGTTCACGGACGCGCTCGACAACGCGGGAATCGTCTGGGAGGGCGACGATCGACAGGAGGATCCGTGCGGAGATCGAGCGACCATCGACCGCATCGATCTCGGCGAGGGGGTCGCCCATCGGTTTCTCATGTGGGAGTTTCCCTACAACGACGAACCGTCGGGATGGCTCGGGGACTGCGCACCGTCCACGCAGGCTCGATTCCTGCGCGCACTCGAGTGGGCGCAGCGTCATCCCGACACGTGGTCGCCGCACCTCATCCAGCATCCGATGGCGAAGCGCCAGCCATGGGGGCCACAAGTCGACTGGTGAGCACGGAGCGAGCGGCCGCCCACACCGGGTCGAAAGGGGGACGACCCGGGATGGACGACCGCTCGCGGCCTGGGGCGGCGCGTCAGGCGGTACGGAACGATCCCGTCGCCGTGCGCAGCGACCCGGTCGCCGTGCGCGTCGAGGACGTCGCCGTGCCGGGCCGACGGAACTGCGTGTCGACGAACCGACCGAGCGCACGCCCGATGCCGGTTCCGGTGTAGCTGCCGACCGGTCGCCATGCCGCGTCGACCGCGTAGCCACCGATCTCGTCGCGTGCTTCGAGGCCGGTCACGTAGGCGCCGCCCAGGGGGTTCTGACGGTTCTGCATGGGTGCTCCTCGTCGTCGTGCCGAGGGTCGTCGGTCACCGGGCCGGCGACCACGACTCCGTCGGCCTGATGACGTTGAGCCTACCGTGTTCTTTTGCATGATGCAAAGAAAGGAAACCTCAGGCGACGAGCTCGCAGAACGTCCGGCCGCTCGCGGTCCAGCTCTGTCGGGCGACGAGGCCCACCGACTCGGCGTGGTCGAGCAGTGCGTCGACACCGACCTCGGCCCAGGGGAACCCCTCGCTCTGGTGGCCGTCGGCGTCCACGACGCGGGCGGTGTAGACCCGGTCGGCGCTCCGGTCGACGTGGGTCTCGACGACGATGCGTCCACCGACCCGGACGATCTCGGCGCAGCGGGCGAGCAGTGCTGCGGGGTCGCCGCCGATGCCGATGTTCCCGTCGATGACGAGCGCGGTGTCCCAGTGGCCCTCGTCGGGGACCTCGTCGAAGACGGACCCCTGCAGTGCCGTGCCACCGGAGCGCTGCGCGATCGCGACGGCATCGGCGGAGACGTCCACGCCGAGCGCCGGGATCCCGAGGGTCCGTGCGGCGACGAGCATCCGGCCCGGACCGCAACCGATGTCGATCACGGGACCGTCGACGCCGTCGAGCAGCGATCGGTCGACCCGGTCGGCGGCGGCGCTCCACCGTCCGACGTCGAGCGTCACGGCGGAACCCGGGCGCGAGGTGTCGGTGAGTCGGAGCCGGCCGTCGGTGCGGAGGGCTCGTGCGTACGGCTCGCCGCCACCGGCGCCGAAGGAGACCGGGGCTTCCATGGTCATGAGCGAATCCCTCCGGTTGTGGCGAACGATGACGGAGCGGACGACGACCCGGCCGAGGACTCCCCCGCCTGCAGCGCCCGCGCGAACCGGGAGTCCGGCACGAGTTCGGCGACGCGCTCGGCATCGGGCACGGTGTCGACGTCGAGCAGGGTTTCGAGCGTGCCCACGTCGAGCCCGGCGTCCGTCAGTCGAGCGAACTGGACCGCACCCGTGTCGTCCTGCGACATCGGCACGCCGCGCAGCAGGTCCCCGGTCGGCTCGCGCAGGTACAGCGACCAGAAGCCCCCGTCCTCAGCGGGTCCGAACCAGGCGTCCCGCTCGGGGTCGTCGAACAGCGGGGCGAGCGCCTCGGCGGAGACCTGGGGCGTGTCCATGCCGACGAGCAGCAGGGGGCCGTCGATCGCGTCGAAGAGGAACCCGAGCCGCTCGTCGAGGCCACCACCGGGCTGGAGCAGCACGTCGAAGTCGTCGGCGCCGTCAGGGAGGACGTCGCCGTCGAAGAACAGCACGCGGCGGGCGGCGGGGAGTGCAGCAACGGTGGCGAGCGTGTCCGCGAGGCTGGCGGCAGCGACCCGCGCCGCCCCCGACGGGGTGAGTGCCGGCGTGAGCCGGGTCTTCACCTTGCCCGGCAGGCACTCCTTGGCGACCACGGCCACGGTGATGTCGATCACGACCGGACCCCCTCGGTCGCGGCCGATCCGACCGGACCGGCCGTCTCGACCGGATCAGCTGTCTCGACCGGACCGGCCGCCTGGCGGACGGGAGCCGGTGCGCCCATGGTGCGTCGTGCCTCCAGGCGGTACCGACGCAGGAGACGTGACATGTCCTTGACAGCGTTGACCGTGCCGCGGAGCGTGCCCGTGACCTTGCTGTCGCCGATGCGCTGCGCGTACCCGATGTCGGACTCGTCGACGCGCCAGCCCGCCGCGTGCGCGGCCAGGACCATCTCGAGCGGGTACCCGCTGCGACGGTCGCGGAGGTCGAGTGCGACGAGGTCCTCGCGACGCATGACGCGCATCGGACCGAGGTCGCGGAGGCGGTAGCCGGTCGCGCGGTGCATGAGCACGGCGAGGACACGGTTCGCGAAGCGTGCGTGCGGTGCCCAGGCGCCGGGGGTGGTCGGGACGCGTCGGCCGAGCGCGAGGTCGGTGTGCCCGGTCGCGACGCGTGCGACGAGCGGGACGAGTTCGGCGGGGTCCATCGAGGCGTCGGCGTCGCAGAACGCGACGTACTCGGCGGTCGCAGCGGCGACGCCGGCGGCACATGCCGAGCCGAAGCCCTTGACGGGTTCGGTGACGACCGTCGCGCCGTGTGCGCGGGCGACGTCGGCTGAACCGTCGGTGGAGCCGTTGTCGACGACGATCGCGCGGTAGCCGCGGGGGAGTCTGCCCAGGACCTCGGGGAGGGCGTCCGCCTCGTCGAGACAGGGCAGGATCACGTCGACGTTCATGGCATCCATTCGGTGCCGGGCGCCGGATCGACTGGTCGCGGCGTCCTCCGCGTGTGTCGCCGCGTCGGTGCGGTCGGTCTCATCGGCCGGCTGTCGATCCATGCCTACGACACAACACGTAACAGTCCGGCGGGGTACAGGTTCGGTGTCCCCCGCTGGACGTTCCGCGCACTATCGGTCTGCTGCGACCCGCGAACGGGGGACAGGCGCGTCGGTCAGTGCGGGGACGCGACGTGACCGCCTGGAGGCGGGGGGGGGGGGGGGGCGGGCCGCCCCCCCCCCCCCCCCCGGGGGCCCCCCCCCCCCCCGCCCCCCCGGGGGGGGGGGGGGGGCGGGGGGGGGGGGGGGGGGGGGGGGGGGGGGGGGGCGCGGCCGCCCCCCCCCCCCCCCCGCCTCCAGGCGGTTGCGACCAGGGCGGCAGTCCGCCCACCGGGTCCGCTACAGCACGGCGGCGCGCAGCGGCGCGGTCGCGAACTCGCGCATGCCGCGCTCGAAGTCGACCTCGGCTCGCCAGCCGAGCTCGGACGCGATCCGGTCCGACGAGGCCGTGACGTGCCGGACGTCGCCCAGTCGGTACTCGCCCGTCACGACCGGCTGCGGGCCATCGGGTCCGGCGATCGCGGCGGCCATCTCGCCGATGGTGTGCACGACGCCGGAGCCGACGTTGTACGCGCGGAAGGACTCGGACGGCTGCTCGGCGGTCGCGGCGATGGACGCAGCGTTCGCTCCGGCGACGTCTGCGACGTGCACGAAGTCGCGGCGCTGCCGGCCGTCCTCGAACACGCGAGGGGCCTCGCCGCGCGCCAGCGCCGAGCGGAACAGGGACGCGACACCGGCGTAGGGGGTGTTCGCCGGCATCCCCGGACCGTAGACGTTGTGGTAGCGGAGAGCGATCGCGCGACCGCCGGTGGCGCGGGCCCACGACGACGCGAGGTGTTCCTGCGCGACCTTCGTCTGCGCGTACACGTTGCGCGGGTCGAGGGCGGCGGACTCGTCGATCAGGCCCGGTAGGAGCGGCTGGCCGTCCTCGCCGATCGGGTCGAAGCGTCCGGCGTCGAGGTCTTCGCGGCGACGTGCCGGCGGTCGGACGGGGGTGCCCGACGCCGTCGTGTACGCGCCCTCGCCGTAGACGACCATCGAGCTCGCGACCACCAGACGGCCGATGCCGTGGCGGTCCATGCCGGCGAGCACGTGCGCGGTGCCGGCGTCGTTCGAGGACACGTAGTCCGGGGCGTCCTGGAAGTCGACACCGAGGCCGACCTTGGCGGCCTGGTGGCAGACGACGTCGACCCCGTCGAGGGCGGCGTCGAGGGCGACCCGGTCCCGGACGTCGCCGTGCACGAACTCGATGCCCTGCTGCTGGTGCGCGGTGACGATCTCGGCGGGGTCGCCGTGCACGTCGTCGCGGAGGGAGTCGAGCACCCGGACGTCGTAGCCGTCGGCACGGGCGCGACGGACGATCGCGGAACCGATGAACCCCGCGCCGCCGGTGACGAGCAGGCGGGTCACGCGGTGGCTCCCGGGGCGGTGCGGCTGCCGGCGCTGGCCAGTGCGCTCGCGCTCGCCTCGGCGGGGACGAGCTCGCGCGGGCTGTAGTCGTCCGGGATCGCGCCGACGATCGAGCCGATCGCGCGGACGATGACCTCGTTCGCCCGGGCGAGCCGCTCCATCACCATGCCGTGCGTGACCGGGGCTTCCCCGGACTCCTCGCCCTCGGCGGGCGCCAGGCCGGCGTCCGCATCGGTCACGAACGACAGGTTCACCGTGCCGATGCCGAGCTCCGCGGCGAGCGGGACCTCGGGCGTCATCGTCATGTTGATCGTGTGGCCTCCGGCCTCGCGCATCCACACGGACTCCGCACGGGTCGAGAACCGCGGCCCCTGGATCACCACGCAGGTACCAGTCGGGCGGAACGGCACGTCGAGCTGCGCGAGCGCGTCGACCGCGACACCGCGGAGCACCGGGTCGAACGGGTCGGCGAACGACAGGTGCTGCACGGCGTCCTCGAAGAAGGTGTCCGCGCGGCCCCAGGTCCGGTCGATGAGCTGGTCGGTCACCACGAAGGTCCCCGGTGCGTAGTCGGGGTGCAGGCCGCCGACGGCGCTCGACGACACCACGGCGCGGACGCCGAGCGAGCGCAGGGCCCACAGGTTCGCCCGGTGGTTGATGCGGTGCGGCGCGACGGAGTGCGCGCGGCCGTGACGGGTGAGGAACGCGACGCGCTTGCCCGCCATCGTGCCGATGCTGATGGGGCTCGACGTGGGGCCGAACGGGGTGTCGACGTCGATCTCGTCCGCGGTGCCGGCTTCGAACAGCTCGTAGAGGCCCGAGCCCCCGATCACCCCGATGCGCGTCTCGTCCACAGCTCCGGTCGTGGTCACGTCGTTCTCCACAGGTCCTCCGAATGGTCCTCGGCGCGTTCTGCGCGCTCGTTACGCTACTGAAACCGCCCCCGGACGAACCGGGAGCGGGCACTTCTCACCTGTTCGGAGGCACACGTGCGAACGATCGGTCAGCACCGCGACGAGATCGCGGCCCTCGTCGCACCGGTCCTGTCCGGCAGACGGCGTTCCGGCCTGGAGGCACGGGAGATCGACGACCTGGCGACCAGCGCCGGCGCCGGACGGGGTCGCCGCGTGCTCGGACGGGCCGTCGTCGCACCGGTTCCCCTCCCGCCGTTCGACAACAGTCAGATGGACGGCTTCGCCGTCCGCGCCGCCGAGGCAGGACGCGCGCTCCGGGTGGTCGCCCCGATCCCGGCGGGGACGATGCCGCCGGCGCTGGAACCCGGTACCGCGGCGCCGATCATGACCGGAGCGCGCATCCCGCTCGGCGCCGACGCGGTGTTCCCGGTCGAGGCCACCGCGGTCGGAGCGTTCCCTGCGGCGTTGGCGCTCGACCAGGTCACCGTGCCCGACGACCTCGCAGCGGGGACCTTCGTCCGGGCGACCGGCACCGACCTGCCGAGCGGGGGCGAACTCGCTCCGGCCGGCGCTGCCGTGACCCCCGCGTTGCTCGGCACGCTCGCCGCCGCCGGGGTCACGACGGTCGACCTGGTCCGCCAGCTCCGCGTCCTCGTCGTGTCCACCGGGTCCGAACTCCAGGGTGCCGGTGACGCCACGATCGGCGACGCGAACGGCATCGCGCTGCGGGCGGCGCTCGCAGAGGTCGGGGCGGTCTCACGGTCCGTCCGGGTGCCGGACGACGACGCGACGTTCGTCGCCGCGCTCGACGAGGCCGTGGGGGACTGGGCCGACCTCGTGCTCACCACGGGTGGCATCAGTGCCGGGGCGTACGAGGTCGTGCGTCAGGCCCTCGAACCCCGCGGGCTCGCGGTGACACCGGTCGCGATGCAGCCCGGCGGCCCGCAGGCGTTCGGCACCGTGGAACTCGCCGGCCGTCCGATCCCGGTGGTGTCCTTCCCCGGTAACCCCGTGTCGGCGCTCGTGTCCTTCGAGGTGTTCCTGCGCCCGCTGCTGGCGGCCGACGCCGGGCTCCCCGACGACCGTGTGGCCGAGGTCCTGCCTGCAGCCGACACCGCGACCTCACCGGAGGGCAAGCACCAGGTCCGGCGCGGCCGGGTCGAGGACGGCCGAGTGCACTTCGTCGGCGGCCCCAGCTCGCACCTGCTCGCGCACTACGCGACCGCCACGCACCTCGTCCACGTCCCGATCGGCACCGCCACGGTGGAGCCCGGTGACCCGCTGACCGTCTGGAGCCTCCGTTGACCGAACCAGCACCCGCCTCCGATGAGCTCTCGCACGTCCGCGCCGACGGCAGTGCGCACATGGTGGACGTCTCCGAGAAGGACGTCACCGCCCGTTCGGCGACCGCGACGGCGACCCTCGTCACCCGGCCGGACGTCGTCGCCCGCATCCTCGACGGCTCGCTGCCGAAGGGCGAGGTGATCGGCACCGCGCGGATCGCGGCGATCATGGCGGTGAAGAAGACCTCCGACCTCATCCCGCTCTGCCACCCGCTGCCGATCGCGGGGGTCGAGGTCGACATCACCGGCGACGACGACCGCGTGGTCGTCGAGGTGTCGGTCCGCACGACCTCCCGCACGGGCGTCGAGATGGAGGCCCTGACCGGGGCGAGCGTCGCGGCGCTGACCGTGTACGACATGGTGAAGGCCGTCGACCGGACGGCCACGATCACGGACGTCCGGGTGCTCGAGAAGCACGGCGGTCGTTCCGGAGACTGGAGCAACCGATGACCTCGCAACCGACCAGGGGCCGTGCGGCCGTCGTCGTCGTGTCGACCCAGGCCGCCGCCGACCCCGCGCTCGACCGAACCGGGCCGGTCATCGCGGGCTGGCTCCGGGAGCACGACTTCACCGTGGCGGAGCCGCTCATCGTGCCGGACGGCGGTCCGATCGCCGACACCGTCGCCGGCGAACTGATCGCCGATGCCCGCGTCGTGATCACCACGGGCGGCACCGGCGTCACCCCGACCGACCGCACACCCGAGGCCGTCGCACCGCTCATCGACCTCGACCTGCCCGGCATCACCGAGGAGATCCGTCGTCGCGGGCTCGCCGGCGCTGGTCCGACCGCGCTCCTCAGCCGCGGTGTGGCCGGGGTCGCGAGCGGCGGCGCACTCCTCGTCACGTTGCCCGGGTCGCGCGGCGGCGTCGCGGACGGGCTCGCCGTCCTCGACGGGCTGCTCGACCACGTGCTGGCGCAGGTGGCGGGCGAGGGGCACGCGCCGCGGAGCGCCTCGTGACGGGCGCAGCTGCGCACGACCGTGTCGTGGTCGCCGACGTCGTCGACCGGTCGATCTCCGCGGACGAGGTCTCGGCCGTCGTCGCCACCGACCAGGACGGCGCCGTCGTCACCTTCGCCGGGGTCGTCCGTGACCACGACGGCGGCAAGGGCGTGACCGCCCTCCAGTACGAACGGCACCCGAGCGCCGGTGCCGTCATCGCCGAGGTGGCCCGGACCATCGCCGACGCCCACCCCGAGGTCCGCATCGCGGTGCTGCACCGGGTGGGGGCGCTGGTCGTCGGGGACGTGGCGCTCGCCGCCGCGGTGTCGTCGCCGCACCGGGCTGAGGCCTTCGCAGCGTGCGGGGCCCTGGTCGACCTCGTGAAGGAGCGGGTGCCGATCTGGAAGCGCCAGCAGTTCACCGACGGTTCCGACGAGTGGGTCGCCGCCCTCTGACGGATCCTCACGCCGTGTGGTTGGGGCGGAGGCGATGACCGACACCGCAGCAGCCGCCGAGTGGCGCTGGACGCAGGCCGCCGAGCAGGCGCACCGCATCCTCGAGAGCGATGTGCAACGCCGGGCTTCTGTCCCGCTTGCGTTGGGCGTGCTCGCGGCAGCAGAGCTCGTCCTCGTGGCCGTTGCGTTGTCGTTCGACCCGGAGGAAGTCGGGAGGTGGGTGACCGCGATGGTCGGCGCGGTCGTCGGCCTGGCGGTCGTCACCGTCGAGGTCATCCGAACCGTCGTCGACGGTGCGCGGTACCCCGAACGGCAGGCTGTCATCAAGGGTCTCCTCACGCGTGAGCAGTCCGCAGTCTCACGAGCGATCCGCCGGCGCAGTCCCGTGCAAGACGATCGCCTCGACGTGGTCCGTGCCGCCGCGGTGCAGCAAGCACGAGGACGGACGCTCCTGGCCGCGTGCGCTCCGTTCCTGCTGTGGACCGCGCTCGCGGTCTCGGGTGCCGACCTGTGGCCGATGTACACAGTTGTCGCGGCGCTCTGGGGCGTCGCCGGCATCCACGCCTTTCGCGAGGTCTTGCTCGCGCGGCGGTACCTCGACTCGGAGTCCACCTGACCGCGCAGTAGACCGTTGCCGGATCGCAACCGCGGCACGCGTTCGGGGCGTAGCGCAGGTTCGTAGGCGCTCCATAGACTCGCTGCTCATGAGCGTGCTGCTGTACGGGGCGTCGATCGTCCTGCTGGTCTTCGCCCTGATCGACATCATCACGAAGAGCGACGACCAGGTCCGGGGCCTGCCGAAGTTCGCGTGGATCCTGATCTGCATCTTCCTGCCCGTCGTCGGCAGCATCGTGTGGTTCGCCGTCGGGCACGACTGGAGCCAGGGCGACCGGAACCACGGCCGCTACATCGAGCCCAGGCGTCACGAGGACCAGTACGCGAGTCTCGGTCACGCCCGCGCCGCCCACGGTGACAAGCGCGTGACCGGCACGGAGCAGGAGCTCGCCGAGCTCGAGCGTGAGATCGAGTACTGGGAGGCCCAGGCGCGACTGCGCCGTGCCAAGGAGGCTGCCGGCGAAGGCGAGCCGACCCCGGGGAGCTGACCCGCGCCTCCAGGCCGGTGCTCGCCGCCCGTCTGCACGACGTGACCGGACTCGGAACGACAACGCCGGTGTCGCACGACAGCGGATCTGTCGTTCCGACTCGGTCCGCACCCCGCACCACGCACCCCCGCGCGCCGCCTACCCTTGACGGGTGGCTCATCTCCTCGGCGCCGAGAACCTCCATCTCGAGTTCCCCACCAAGGTCGTCTTCGACAACGTCACCCTCGGCATCGACGAGGGGGACCGGATCGGCGTGGTCGGACGCAACGGCGACGGCAAGTCGACGCTCCTCGCCCTGCTGTCCCAGCGCCTCGAACCGGACGGCGGCCGCGTCACGCACCGCCGCGGGCTGACGGTCGGGTACCTCGACCAGCGCGACATCCTGCCCGCGGGCGAGACCGTCGGCACCGTCGTCGTGGGCGACCTGGCCGAGCACGAGTGGGCCGGCGACCCGAAGATCCGCGACATCATCGGCGGCCTCGTGTCCGACATCCCGTGGGAGGCGTCGGTCGACGACCTGAGTGGTGGGCAGCGGCGCCGCGTCGCGCTCGCCCGGCTGCTGGTCGGCGACTGGGACGTCCTGTTCCTCGACGAGCCGACGAACCACCTCGACGTCGAGGGCATCCAGTGGCTCGCCGAGCACATCAACCGCCGGTGGTCGGCGAACCAGGGCGGCATGGTCGTCGTGACGCACGACCGGTGGTTCCTCGACGCGGTGTCGACCGATACCTGGGAGGTCCACGACGGTGTCGTCGACCCCTTCGAGGGCGGCTACGCGGCGTACATCCTGCAGCGCGTCGAGCGTGACCGGCAGGCCGCCGCGAGTGAGCAGCGCCGACAGAACCTGGCCCGCAAGGAACTCGCGTGGCTCCGCCGTGGCGCTCCGGCGCGCACGAGCAAGCCGAAGTTCCGCATCGACGCGGCGAACGCCCTCATCGACGACGTGCCCCCGATCCGCGACACGGTCGCGCTGGCGAAGACCGCGACCGCGCGACTCGGCAAGGACGTCGTCGACCTGCTCGACGTCAGCGTCTCGTTCGAAGGTACCCAGATCCTCGACCGCATCGAGTGGCGCATCGCACCGGGGGAGCGCACCGGCATCCTCGGCCCGAACGGCGCCGGCAAGTCGACGCTGCTCAACCTCGTGGCGGGGAAGCTCCAGCCGACGTCCGGCCGGGTGAAGACCGGCAAGACCGTGCAGATCGCCGTGCTCGACCAGCAGCTCGCCGACCTCGCGCAGTTCGCCGACGACCGCGTCCGCGAGGTCGTCGCCCGCAAGAAGACCAGCTACGTCGCCGACGGCAAGGAGATGACGCCCTCCCAGCTGCTCGAGCGGCTCGGCTTCACGTCGGAGCAGCTCTCGACCCCGGTGAAGGACCTGAGCGGTGGTCAGAAGCGCCGCCTGCAGCTCATGCTCATCCTGCTCGACGAGCCGAACGTGCTCATCCTCGACGAGCCGACGAACGACCTCGACACCGACATGCTCGCCGCCATGGAGGACCTGCTCGACACCTGGCCGGGCACCCTGTTGGTCGTGTCGCACGACCGCTACCTGCTCGAGCGCGTCACCGACCAGCAGTACGCCGTGCTCGGCGGGCACCTCCGGCACCTGCCGGGCGGCGTCGACGAGTACATGCGGCTGCGGTCGTCCGGCACCGGTGGTGGGACCGCTTCGGCGGCTGCCGCCGCGTCTGCCGGGAGGCCCGACACGGCCGGCGGGACCGGCTCGCCGTCCGCGGTGGCCGGGTCCAGTGCCGCCGGGTCCGGTTCCGGGTCTGCCGCGTCGTCGCTCTCCGGAGCCGATCGTCGGACGGCGGAGAAGGAGATGTCGGCGCTCGACCGTCGCATCGCGAAGGTCGGGGACGAGCGGAAGAAGCTCCTCGACGCGTTCGCGACCCACGACCAGTCGGACTACGCCGGGCTCGGGGAGCTGCAGTCGCGCCTGGCCGACCTGGAGGCCGAGGTCGAGCAGCTCGAGGAGCGCTGGCTCGAGGTCGCGGAGTTGCTCGGGGTCTGAGGCGCGGGTCGGTCGGCGGCTGTCGATGTGCGATCGCGCCCCGTACTGAACATCGCGCCCCGTTGTGCCGGGGCGCGATGTTCGTCACGGGGCGCGATCGCCCTCCGAGCCTGAGCGAGCTCTACGCGGCTGGCTTCGCGTCCTCGGGGGCGCCCCCGCCGGGGTTGGCGACGACTTCCCAGAGGTGGCCGTCCGGGTCCTGGAAGAAGCCGGACCACATGCCCCACGGACGCGTGTACGGCGCCGCGAGCATCGTCGCTCCCGCGGTCCGTGCCCGTTCGAGGAACGCCTCGGCGTCGGCCTGCGAGTCGACGAAGTGCCCGATCGTGCTGCTCGGTGCAGTGGCGAGTGGCACACCCGAGTCCTTCGCCATGTCGTCCCGGCCGTACACGCTCACGATCAGGCCGTCGTCGAGCGTGAACATCGCCGTGGTGCCGCCCGCTTCGGTCTCGGTCGCGGGGTACTCGGTACCGATCACCCCGCTGCCGTCGATCCCGAGCAGGGCACGGTAGAACTCCGCCGATCGTGCGACGTCGGCGACGGCCAGGGTGATCGCATGCATGCGCCGGAGCGTAGTCGCTGGCCGGCGGGTCAGTCCCCGAGGCCCAGGATCAGTCGCCGCAGCAGTCCGGACAGCTGGTCCTGCTCGGTGTCGGACACCCCGGTGAGGATGTCCCGCTCGGCCGCCAGGAGATCGGCGATCGCGGCGTCCACCGCGGCGCGACCCTCGGCGGTGAGCGACACGAGGATGCCCCGGCCGTCCCTCGGGTCGGTTCGTCGCGCAACGAGTCCGCGCGCCGCCAACCGGTCCACCCGGTTCGTCATCGTGCCGCTCGACACCAGGGTCTGCTGCAGGAGTGTCTTCGGGCTCAGCTCGTACGGCTCACCAGCCCGCCGCAGTGCCGACAGGACGTCGAACTCCCATGGCTCCACGCCGCTCTCGTCGAACGCGGCCCGACGTGCACGGTCGAGGTGCCGGGCGAGCCGGTCGACGCGGGACAGGACCTCGAGCGGTCCGAAGTCCAGGTCTGCTCGTTCCCGTCCCCACGCAGCGACGATGCGGTCGACCTCGTCCTCCTGCGGCATCCCCCCATCTTGGCGGACGCGAGGGCTGCACGGCCAGCCTCGTCGGTCGTGGGAGGATGGTCGGGCGCCTCCGTGCGCGTTCCGCCTTGGTGTAATGGCAGCACGACGGCCTTTGGTGCCGTTAGGTCCGGGTTCGAATCCTGGAGGCGGAGCCACGGGTGTTCAGGGGAAGGGGCGACGGTCGCCGCCGTCCCCGAGGCCCTCGAGGAACTTCCTGAGCAGGCCGATCATCTGCGACTGCTCGTCGTCGTCGAGCGGTGCGAGGAGCTGTCGCTCGTTCTCGACGTGGCTGACGAGCGCGTCATTGACGGCTGCGAGCCCCTGCGGTGTGAGCGCCACGATGACGCTGCGGCGGTTCGCGGGGTCGGTCTCTCGGGTGACGAGCCCTTTCGCCACCAGCCGGTTGAGGCGGTTCGTGATGGCGCCGGATGTGACCATCGTGCTGGCGAGTATCTCGCCGACGGTCAGCCGGTGAGGCGTGCCGGCGCGGCGGAGGGCTGCAAGGAGGTCGAACTCACCCGGCAGGAGATCGTGTTCGGCAAGGACTGCGGCGATGCGCCTGTCAAGGATTGCTTCCGCGCGGCTGATGCGTCCGATCAGCGCCATCGGGCTCACATCGAGTTCTGGACGTTCCTTCGCCCACTGCGCGAGCACGCGGTCGACGGCGTCGGGCATCCACACTCCTTCACGTCGAACTGTTTGACGTCGACTGTACGCCCCCTATACTCATGAACGTTCAACAGTACGACGTTAAGAGAACGGTGGGGGCGGCGATATGAGCAACAACGGGCGGGGCGTCACTCGAGGAGCGATGGAGCTGCGCCTCGGCAACGAGGTCGCGGACGCGCTCGCCGACGGTGCTGCCGTACTGGCGCTCGAATCGAACGTCGTTGCCCAGGGGCTGCCGTATCCGAGGAACCTCGACACCGCGCTGCAGGTGGAGGAAACTGCGCGGAACGCGGGCGCCGTCCCTGCGACCACTGCGGTCCTCGACGGTGTCCTCCGCGTCGGCCTCACCCAGGAGGAACTCGAACGGATCGCATCCTCGCCGACGCTGCCGAAACTCTCCACCCGAGACATCGGCGCGTGCCTGGCGCGCGGTGGCACCGGTGTAACGACGATCGCTGCGACCATGGCCATTGCGGAGCTTGCCGGCATCGCCGTCGTGTCATCTGCCGGGCTCGGCGGCGTGCATCGCGGCGCGAGCGAGAGCTTCGACATCTCCGCAGACCTGCCACAACTCGTGCGCTCCAAAGTCATCGTCGTGTCCGCAGGCGCGAAGAAGATCCTCGACTTGCAGGCCACCTTGGAGTACCTCGAAACAGCGGGCGTCCCCATCGTCGGCTACCGGTCCGATGACTTCCCAGCGTTCTACTGTGTTTCCAGCGGTCTGCCGGTGCCACATCGAACCGACGACATGTCGGAGATCGTGCGAACAGCACTCAACCACTGGTCGATGCGGGACAGCGGGGCGATCCTCGTCACCCACCCGATTCCCGACACAGATGCACTCTCATCTGTTGAGGTCGACGTAGCCATCGATGAAGCGCTTCTCCGAGTGGCGTCCGAACGCATCAGCGGACAACGCGTCACTCGGTATCTCCTCGACGCGGTGAACGACGCCACAGAGGGTCGAGCGAGTGCAGCGAACGCCGCCGTCCTCATCAGCACCACCGCGATCGGCGCGGAGGCTGCAGTCGCTCATGCCGAAGCGACGCGGGAGAGTCGCTCGTGAACGGCGTCGAAGCGGTCTTGTTCGACCTGGACGGCACGCTCATCAACACCCCTCCCGCGATCGCGGTCGCGCTTCAGGCGGCGGTTGTGGACACGACTGGTGAGGAACTGGACCTGGCCAGCATCGTCCCACTGATCGGCAGACCGTTGCCGGGACTGTGCGCGCGGCTCGTCAACCGGGACGAAGACGACCCGGTGACGATCGCTGTCATCGCCGCGTACCAGGACCGCTACCGGCGAGACATCGTCCCGAACGCGGAGAACCTGTTGTTCCCCGACGTTGCGGTCGGCATCGCCGCGCTGGCAGCGGACGGGAAACAACTCGCCGTCGTCACCAGCAAGAACCACCATGCCGCGGAACTGATCCTTGACTCGGCAGGCCTCCTGCCGTTCTTCGAGGTCATCGTCGGCGCTGACGACGTTCGAACCCCGAAACCCGCGGCAGACGCCGGCCGTCACGCCTTGCAGTTGCTCTGTGCGAAGCCTGCTTCTGCAGTGATGGTCGGCGACACCGCGGACGACATCCACATGGCTGACGCGGTCCCCATGCAGTCCATCGGGGTGACCTACGGGGCGACCAGTGCAGCAGCGATGGCAGCCCTGCAGCCCACCTTCATCGTGAACGACTTCCCGGCGGTCGCATCCGCGCTCGCCACTGACTCCACTGCAAAGGATGCGGTCCACTCGTGAGCAACCACAGAACCGAAACGCTCGCCCGGCCGATGGAAGCTGTCCGCCAGGTCCACGCACTCGCCCGCACTGATGCCCTACTGGCTCTGCACGCGGCAGCGCGGAACGCCGACGCCACCCATCTGGAGTTCGTCCTCGCAACGCAACGCATCATGCGGCTCCTCCTCGAGGACGCACTCGGAAGGCTGCGACACACGGACAGCATCCCGACCACTCCCATCGGTGCTGAGTTCCCCGGACGCCGCCGAGTCCAGCACGAGACTTTCGCTGTGTCAGTTCCACGCGCAGGCGACGCCCTGGAAGCGGAACTGCGAGCGATCGTCCCGGATGCGCGGCTGGGGAAGATCCTCATCCAGAGGGATCCCGACAGGAAGGTCCCCGTCTTCCATTGGAGCAAGCTGCCAGAGGGCCTCGCAGGCAAGGAAGTGCTCCTCCTCGACCCGATGATGGCGACCGCGGGCACAGTGAAGATGGCGGTCAGTATCCTCGCCGCAGCTGGCGTCCGACCGGCGGACATCGTCCTCGTCAACTTCCTCACCTGCCCCGAGGCGCTCGAGAAGCTCTTCGACGACTATCCGGAGATTCGCGTCGTCACCAGCTTCATCGACGAGGGACTCACCGAGCAGGCGTTCATGCGCCCGGGCATCGGAGACTTCGGCGACAGGTACTACGGAACCTTCCGATGACCCCCTCCGCGAGCACGCCGGTCATCGGTGTCGCTGGCATCACCGCGGCAGCCGCCGTGGCGCCCATCGTCTGGGGAACGACCTACGTCGTGACCACTCAGCTGCTACCCGCCGCTCACCCGATGACCGCCAGCGTCCTCCGCGCCCTGCCGGCGGGGCTGCTCCTGCTGGCAATGCGGCCCGGCCTCCCTCCTCGGGGGTGGCGTCTCCGGACCGCGGTCCTCGGAATGCTCAACATCGGCTGCTTCTTCCCGCTGCTGTTCATCGCCGCATACCGCCTTCCCGGCGGACTTGCGTCAGTCGTCGGCGCACTGCAACCCCTCATCATCATCGGGCTGACGCTGGTGCTCCGATGGGGCAGACCGTCGCTGGCACACCTGCTCTGGGGCATCGTCGCCCTCATCGGAGTGTCGTTGGTGTCCGTAACGGGAGGAGAGTCCTTCGACCTCGTCGGGTTCGGCGCGTCGGTCCTCGGCACCGTGTCGATGGCGTCCGGGATCCTCCTGACCCGCCGGTGGGGTACCCCACCGAACACGCATCCGCTGAACTCGACTGCGTGGCAGCTCATCGTCGGTGGTGCTGCCATCATCCCGCTCATCCCCGTCTTCGACCGGGGGCCCTGGGACCCAACAGCAGGTGGCCTCGCGGGCTACGCATGGCTGACCTTCATCGGTGGGGCACTCGCATACAGCCTCTGGTTCCGAGGCGCCCGCGCCCTCGCCCCCACGGGCATCGCACTCCTCGGTGTACTCAGCCCGGTCACGGCAGCCGTCCTCGGCTGGGTCGTCCTCGGGCAGGCACTCACACTCGTGCAGATCATCGGGTTCGTGGTCGCGCTCGGCGGCTCGCTCGGCGGTCAGCTCACGCCGGCGTACAAGCCACGTGCGGCCCTGCGCCAAGCCATCTCATAAGCATCACCGTCAGGAAGGGGAATCTGATGGAACCACTCACATCGGTCGCTGCATCTGGGGACGCAGCGACATTGACCGCGCTGCTTCGAGCGGCAGCCCAGGAGAACCCTCGGAAAGCAGCGGTCATAGACGGTGACACCGTCGTCACCTTCGCGGACCTGTGGACACAGGCCCAAGCGCAGGCAGCGCATCTCACGAACTCCGGTGTCCGCCTCGGCGACGCCGTAGGGCTCTTCCTGGAACCCGGGGTCGAACTCGTCACTGCAGTCTGGGGTGTCCTCCTCGCCGGGGCCGCGTACGTCCCGTTGGCTGTGGACTACCCGGCGGAACGCATCAAGTACATGATCAACCACTCGAAGCTCGAGAACATCATCACGGACGGGCGATCTGAAGCCCTCGTTCGACAGTTGACGCCGGACACTGTGCGGGTGCACCAGGTAGATGGCCACGCTCCGTCATCCGTGAACCAGACGGTCGACCACCACCTCCCGAACCCTGCCGGACCCGCGTACGTCATCTTCACGTCCGGCTCGACGGGGAAGCCGAAGGGTGTCGTGGTCCCGCATCGGGCAATCAGCCACCAGATGGGTTGGCTTGCTCGCGAGATGACCCTCGGCAGCTCACGCATCCTCCTCAAAACGCCGACGAGTTTCGATGCGGCGCAGTGGGAGATCCTTGCCAACGCTGCAGGCGGGACCATCATCATCGGCCCCGCCGGTATTCACAGAGACCCGGCACAGATCGTCCAGTTCATCCGCGAGCAGCGGGTGACACATCTGCAATGTGTACCCACCCTGTGGCGTGCCCTCGTGCGACAGCCCTCGTTCACCACCAACGACACACTCACCCACGTGTTCAGCGGCGGCGAGGCGCTGACGGCCACCGACGCGCGAGAAATCATGGACGCGGTACCTCGCGCGGCGCTGATCAACCTCTACGGCCCGACTGAGACGACGATCAACGCCACCTTCCACCGAGTGAGCGCCGAGGACATCGACGATGTCCGGTCGGTGATCGCCATCGGACAGCCCGTGCCCGGCTGCACCATCCACATCCTGGACGGCGCAAATCGACCCGTCGCCGTTGGAGACGTCGGCGAGCTTGCCATCGGAGGCCCTCAAGTCGCATCCGGGTACATGAACGACCCGGAGCGAACAGCGGAACGGTTCCTCCACATCGACCGGGAACCTGCGCGTGTGTACGTCACCGGGGACCTCGTCTCTCAGTCCCCGAACGGGGACCTGCACTTCCACGGTCGAGTAGATGACCAGGTGAAGATCAACGGCCACCGTGTGGAGACCGAAGAAGTCCGCCTCGCCATCGAGCAGCATCACTGGGTGCGCTCCGCCGCGGTCGTCCCCTGGACTGACCCACGTGATGGCCTCGCACGCCTGGCCGCCTTCGTGGAGCTTGACCCTGAAGAGGCGGCGGTCATGGACGCCGACCGCGCTGGACAGCATCACCGGTCGAAGAAGGGGCACGAGCAAGTCCGGGCACAACTCGCCGCACTCGAGCGCGACAGCGTCCTGTCACCATCAGAGCAAACCGCCCTTCCCAACGCGGACGGCTCCCCCGAGCAGCGAAAGACGGCGTTCGCCCGGAAGACGTACCGGTTCTACGACGGCGGCGACCTGACCAAGGACGACATCTCCGCGTTCATCGCCGACGACCGGCAACCGGAACCGACCATGCCGCCCGTGCCCATGGACGTCGAACGCATCGGGCACCTCCTCCGCTGGTTCGGGCCGTTCAGCAGCAGCGAACGCCTTCTCCCGAAGTACGCGTACGCGTCGCCCGGAGCCCTCAACGCGACCACCGTCTACCTCGAGGTCGTCGGCGTCGACGGCATTGACGATGGACTTCACGAGTACCACCCCGACACCCACTCGCTCCTCCAGGTCGGAACGGTGCCAACCGAAGCCGCGTCCGGACTGATCCGCGTGCTGCTCGTCGGTGACCGTGACGCAATCGAAGCGGTGTACGCCACCAACGTCGACGAGGTGCTGCACTTCGAAGCAGGGCACATCGCTGGCCTCCTCGACCATGCCTCCGCGGAGCTCGGCTACTTCAGCCACCACCGCACCCCGGTGCAGGATCCGCGGATCTCCGGCACCCACCGGGTCTGCACCGCAGTCATGGAGCTTCGAACGGACCGACCGGCTCCGGACGGCTTCCCGGTGCGGACGACGGTGCAGCTCCACAGCAACGTCGCGAACGGACGCGCCGGAACCTACGACGTCGGGCCCAACGGTCTGGAACGTGTCAGCGCAGACGTCATCGAACGTCGGCACGTCATCGCGATCAACCAGGAAACGTACGATCGGTCCAGCTTCGGAGTGGCGATGTCAGTGCCTGCCGGGGCAGGATGGCGCGGTTTCGTAGAACTCGGTCGCACCCTCCACCGTCTGCAGATGAACGCCTCCAACATCGGACTGATGTCGGCTGGTTACTCGTCACTGACGGGACGTGACCTGCCATCCGCTGTCCGCTACCGGACCATCATCGGAGGTGATCCCCTGGTGTACTTCGCTGTCGCCGGGGCGGTATCCGATGAGCAGGTCGATTCGGTCGGCATGCGTGAAGACTCTGTCCACACGCGCGGTCCGGAGGAAATCCTCCGCGACGACCTCCGGAAGACCCTTCCCTACTACATGGTGCCGTCACGGGTCACCGTCATCGACAGCATCCCCGTGTCCAACAGTGGAAAACACGACCGGTCCGCGCTCATCACGACGATGGAGACGACCGTCGCACCCCCAGCCGAATCAGTTCCGCCAGCGAACGAAGTCGAGGGGCGCATACTCACCATCTGGAACGAGGTGATCCGCAGCGAGCAGCATTCCGTCACGGCGGACTTCTTCGATGTCGGCGGGAACTCCCTTGACGCGGTGCAACTGATCAACCGCATCAATCGGGAACTCGGAGGGACACTCCCGGTGCAGACTGTCTTCGAACGGCCCACCGTCCGCGCCATTGCCACGGCGCTGAGCGCCGATTCGTCCGGCTCCAGGCTGATCAAACTCGCCGACGGTCCGGGGCGGCCATGCGTCGTCTGGCCGGGCCTCGGCGGATACCCGATGAACCTCCGCACGCTGGCGAAGCACCTGTCTTCGGAGTTCACGGTCTACGCGATCCAAACCCATGGGCTGAACGTGGGAGAGAACCCGTATCCGACCTTGCAGGAGATGGTCGACCGAGACGTTGCGCTCCTCCGCACAGCGTTCCCCGACCAGGAGCTGTCCCTCGCTGGCTATTCGTTCGGCGCTCGGGTCGCGACCACCGTCGCCGCCGCCCTGCGGCGGGAGGAACGCGCCATCAGTCGGCTCATCCTCGTCGCGCCAGGCTCACCATTCGTTCCGGGGCTTCGTGTCACACCGGGCGACCGATTCACCGAGCCGTACTTCCTCAGGATGGCGTACTCAGTGTTCCTCGGCCAGCTCCCCGACGCTGCAGCGTCAGCACGCCTGGACACGGTCTCCGATGAGGCTGACTTCCTCGCTGCCTTGACGGTCTGGCGGCCGGACCTCGACACCGAACTCGCAAGGAGGATCCTCCGCGTCGCATCGACCACCTTCCAGTTCCGGGCAGAGATAGGCCCGGACGTCACCGGGCTGCTGGAAAACATGGAAGTGTTCACCGCCACCGGCGACAGCCCATCGTTCCTCCGAGCAGCAGAGACGAACCTCGAAGACGCTGGTCGGCTTCGTCGCGTTCCCGTCGACCATTACACGATCCTTCGCGACCCGACGGCGGCGACCATCGTCGAGATGCTCGGTGACCGACAACTGCAGGAGGGATGATGCCCCACTTCAAGATCTGGCACTTTCCCCCAGAACTCACTGATGGCCAACGGCAGCGGCTCGCCGCCGCCCTCGAAACCGTCGCGGTCGACGTCTTCGGAACCTCGCCGAACGCGGTGTCCGTCGATGAGATCGCGGTACCGGAGGATGCCTGGAAAGTCGACGTGTTCGACGTCGAGATCGGGCCACGCCACGAAGGCCTCGTCCGCAAACCGGGCTACTCCATGTAACGGGCCGGAGCGGCGGCGAGCATGAACGGATCAGGCATGCTTGCCGCCGCTCTCTTCGGGAGCCACACGGCTACCGACGAAACGTTCGGCAACCGCACTGACCTTGAACTCTTCGAACAGGAAGAGAGAACGCTCGCGCACGCATCGCCGGAACGCCTTGCCGAGTTCCGCACGGCGCGGTCTTGCGCACGGGAGGCCCTCCGGACGCTCGGTGAACCCATGATCAGCATCCCGGTCGGCGCGGACCGCGCACCGGTCTGGCCGGCAGGAATCGTCGGAAGCATCACCCACTGCGTCGGGTACCGAGCCGCGGTCGTCGCCAAGCGCGAGCACGTGCTCGCCGTGGGCGTCGACGCTGAACCCGATGCGCCCCTCCCGCCCGGCGTCGCACGAGCAATCTTCACGGTTGGGGAGGCCGCAGCAACTCGGGGCCTACCCGCCGGCATCAACTGGGATCGCCTGCTGTTCAGCGCCAAGGAATCTCTCTTCAAGCTGCAGGCCCACCTCGAGCCAGGACACCGGATCGAGATCACCCAGGTGCTTGCGGACGGGACGATTCGGACGACTCCGGGCCCACCGGGTGCGCACATCGACGCCAGGTGGATCATCGGTCCGGGGCTCATCGTCACCGCGGCTACCGCGCACCGTGTGCACCAGCGGCCAGGGACAGCCCAATTGGGGGAGGACGATCCCAGAGCGCCGTCTCCCGGACGGCTCAGCGGATCTACCGATGAAGAGTCAGCGCGAACGCGCTCCGATGCCGTGGGACAAACGGGCCGAAGCGGGCTGCATCTCGACGCGGCTCACGTGCCCACCCGCCGTGACCACTGACGGTGGGACTGTCGCAGCGGAGATGCGCGGCTCCCACGAACACGCTGTTTGCGGATCGCAGCGCCGAACACCTCGTCGCCGCTCATGCCCGGACGGCACCGGTTCCGTCCGCCCTCGCGGCACGCTGCAGCCGGACCGCCGAGACGAGGAAGAACACCGCCCCGAGGATCGCGTACCCGCCGACCCCGGCGACGGACTCGCTGTTCACCGACCCGGCGATGAAGCCCGCACCGGCGAGCACCGAGATGCCGCCGCTCAGGATCATCGGCCACTGCCCACCGAGGCGGCGGCGTCGGAGCGCCACGATGAGCTGCACGGCGCCGGCGGTGATCGCCCACAGACCCCAGACGACCATGACTGCCGGGATGCCCGAGGCGACGGCGAACGCGAGGCCGATCGCGGCGACGAGGCTGAGGCCCATGTTGACGTACAGCAGCGGCGACGGCCCGGTGCCGCGGGACGCACGGTGGTCGACGATCGCCGCGACGACGTCGAACAGCGGGTAGAGCAGCAGCAGCGTGATGCTCACCGGACCCAGCCCGGCGGAGGCGGTCAGGATCAGCACGAGAGCCCAGACAAGCTGGAACACGAAGCGGACGGCGTACAGGGTGCTTAGCGTCGCGGCGATGCCTGCCGGACGTGGAGCGGAGGTGGTGGACACGGAGTGCCTCTCGTCGAGATCAGAAGTAGAATGACTAGTTACTCTACTGACCGTAGGCCGCAACCATCAAGCGCAAGAGAGGACGGGGGACCGCTTATGATCGGTGCGGTGAAGGTGTCCATGCGCGATCGACTCATCGATTCGGCGACCGAGCTCTTCTACGCGTCGGGCATCCGGGCCGTGAGCGTGGACCGGGTCATCGAGCGTGCCGGGACGACGAAGGTCACGTTCTACCGGCACTTCACGAGCAAGGACGACCTCGTCGTCGCCCACCTCGAGCGCCGCGCGCAGCAGGAGCGGGACGGCATCGGTGCCGCGATCGAGCACGCCGGCGGCGATGCAGAGCGGACCTTCGAGCTCATCGCGGAGACGCTCGGCTCGATGGCGTGCGAGCCCGGCTTCCGCGGCTGCCCCTTCATCAACGCCGCGGCCGAGTACCCGGACCGTGACAGCGGCGTGCGCCAGGCGGTGGACCGCCACCGGGCCTGGTGCAAGGCCACCTACGCGCAGGTCATCGAACCGTTGCGTCTGCCGGACTCCGAGGGGGTGGCGACGGACCTCATGCTGCTGCGCGACGGTGCGATGGTCGCCGGGTACCTCGACGGGGAGGCGGCGCTGGCCGCGTCGTACCTCCGCAGTGCACGGGCCCTGATCCGGTCGATCGGGGCGACGTCGCGCTGACGCGCGCAGAGACGGACTGGAGGCACGGTGCCAGCTGGCACCGTGCCTCCAGTCCGTCGACTCGTCAGGTCGAGACCGTCAGCTACGTTCCGTGAGTTCGCTCCGGACGATCTCCGCGCCTGCGGACAGCGCGCTCAGCTTCCCGAGCGCGGCCTGCCGCCCGAGCGGTGCCATCCCGCAGTTCGAGCTCGGCACGAGCTTGTCGGCATCGACGAAGTCGAGGGCACGGCGGAGGACCTCCGCGACCTCCTCCGGCGTCTCCACCGTCTCAGTGGCGACGTCGACGGCGCCGAGCATGACCCTCTTGCCGCGGATGAGCTCGACGAGCTCGAGCGGCACGTGCGAGTGGATGCTCTCCAGCGAGACGGTGTCGATCGACGACTGCTGCAGGAGCGGGAACGACTGCTCGTACTGGCGCCACTCCGCCCCGAGGGTCGCCTTCCACTTGTTGTTCGCCTCGATGCCGTAGCCGTAGCAGATGTGCACGACGGTCTCGGCGCGGAGCCCCTCGGCGGCCCGTTCGAGCGCCGCGACGCCCCAGTCCCGGACCTCGTCGTGGAAGACGGTGAAGGCGGGCTCGTCGAACTGGATGACGTCGACACCGGCGGCCTCGAGCTCGCGCGCCTCCTGGTTGAGGATCGTGGCGAACTCCCACGCGAGCTGCTCGCGGCTCCCGTAGTGGCGGTCCGCAAGGGTGTCGATCATCGTCATCGGGCCGGGCAGCGCCCACTTGATCCGCCGGTCGGTCTGCGCACGCAGGAACTTCGCGTCCTCGACGAACACGGGCTGCCGGCGGCTCACGGCTCCGACGACGGTCGGCACCTGTGCGTCGTACCGGTCACGGATCCGGACGGTCTCCTTGTGCTCGAAGTCGACGCCGTCGAGGTGCTCGATGAACGTCGTGACGAAGTGCTGCCGGGTCTGCTCGCCGTCGCTGACGATGTCGATGCCGCGGTGCACCTGCTCGTGGACGGCCGACCGGAGTGCGTCCTGCTTGCCCTCGGCCAATGCGTCGCCGTCGAGCAGCCACGGGGACCAGAGCCGCTCGGGCTCGGCGAGCCAGGACGGCTTCGGCAGGCTGCCGACGATCGAGGTGGGCAGGAGGGTGTTCGTCATGGTGTCCCTGTCGGTCATCGGATCGTGGCGGCGCTGGCGGCCCAGCGGTCGAGGAGTTCTCCGTGCGGCTGCACGAAGTGCTCCGCCGTCCAGTGCCCCTGGGTGACCGCGAGTCGGCTGCGTTCCTCGCGGTCGTAGTCGACGGCGGTCTTCGAGAAGTCCTGGTGCTCGAGGCTCGGGCGGTAGACACTCGGGGCGGCCGCGTTCGCGTTGTAGATCTCCGGTCGGTAGATCTTCTGGAACGTCTCCATCGTGCTGATCGTGCCGGCGAGCTGCAGGTCCGAGTAGTCGTTCAGCAGGTCACCGCCGGAGTAGAAGGCGAGCGGCGCCTTCGACCCGGGCGGCATGAAGTAGCGCACCTGCAGGCCCATCCGGCCGAAGTACTCGTCGGTCAGCGAGGACCGCTCGTGGTGGTACTCGACGCCGAGCACCGGGTGGACGTTGTCCGTGCGGCGGTAGGTCTGGCTCGACGAGACGCTGATGCACACGACGGGCTCCGCGTCGAAGCGGGCGCGGTAAGCGTCCGACGCCAGGAAGTCCTGGAAGAGCAGCCCGTGCAGACGGCCGAAGTCCTCGGGGATGCCCGCGGCCTTGTCGACGGACGGCAGCCGGACCGCGAAGTCGTAGTCGCGCAGGTACGACGAGAAGTTGTTGCCCACGATCCCCTGGTGGCGCAGCCCGGTGTGCTGGTCGACGATGTGGACGTCGAGCACCTCGAGGAGCGGGAACTCCTGGTCCGCGCCGGACGCCTCGAACCGGACGGTGGCCGAGACGATCTCGAGCTCGACGCGGTAACGGTTGCCGTTCGGGTTGTCCCACCGTGCGAGGTCGTTGCACCGCCGGTCGATCATCGTGAGCGCGTTGCGGAGGTTCTGCTGGCGGTGCTCGCCGCGGGCGAGGTTGGCGAAGTTCGTGGTCGCTCGCGAGCTCGTCGACGGGGTGTAGTCCTCGTCGAACCGAGTCGTGTCGATGTGGAAGGAGAAGTCCAAGGCCGGCCAGTCCGTACGTTCAGCGGTCCGGGGACCGTGCGGTGGGTGTGGTGCAATCCTGCCGATCGAGCGCAGTCATCGGGTAATCCACAGCTGCTATGGCCACGTATAGGCTGCGCCTATGCCTCGCGTGTCGAACGACATCACCCTCCAGCAGCTCCGCTACTTCATCGAGATCGCGTCCGAGGGCTCGATCAGCGCGGCGGCCGACCTGCTCTACGTCGCGCAGCCGACCTTGTCCGCGGCGATGAAGGACCTCGAGGCGCGGGTCGGACGCGCGCTCCTCATCCGGTCGGCCCGAGGCGTCGAGCTCACCGTCGACGGTGTCGAGTTCCTCGGCTACGCGCGCCAGGTCGTCGAGCAGGTCGCCCTGCTCGAGCAGCGCTACGTCGGCCGTCAGCCGTCACGGCGGCTGCTCGGCGTGTCCACGCAGCACTACTCGTTCGCGGTCGAGGCGTTCGTCCGCATGGTCGACGGGGCCGACGCCGACGAGTACGAGTTCTCCCTCCGCGAGACGCGCACGTGGGACATCATCGAGGACGTCCGGACGCTGCGGAGCGAGGTGGGCATCCTGTACCGCAACGACTTCAACGGGAAGGTCATCGCCAAGCTGCTCCGGGACGCGGGGGTCGCGTTCCACCCGCTGTTCGTCGCGGCGCCGCACATCTTCGTGTCCCGACGGAACCCGCTCGCGTCCCGGGACCACGCCACGCTCGCCGACCTGGCGGACCTGCCCCGGCTGACGTTCGACCAGGGCGCCAACAACTCGTTCTACCTGTCCGAGGAGATCCTCTCGACCCTGTCCAGCAAGCGGGAGATCCGGGTCTCGGACCGAGCCACGATCTTCAACCTCATGATCGGGCTCGACGGTTACACGATCTCGACGGGGCTCATCAGCGACGACCTCGACCCCGGGATCGTCGCCGTGCCCCTCGACGTCGACGAACGCATCGAGATCGGGTGGATCGCGCACACCGCGATCCCGCTCTCCGAGCAGGCGCAGACCTACCTCGACGAGGTGCGTGCGGTCGTCGCCCGCGCCGGCGTCGAGCTGCTCGACTAGGACGTGCGGCAGGATGAGGTCCATGGCTGGCGACGGATCCGACGCGCTCGTGCGCCGCGCGACCATGCGCGACGTCGCGGACCGTGCCGGGGTCTCGAAGTCGCTGGTGTCGCTGGCGTTCAGTTCGCCGGAGTCGGTGAGCCCCCAGCGCCTCGCCCGCATCACCGACGCGGCCGAGGCCCTCGGCTTCCGGCCGAACCGGGTCGCGCGGTCCCTCAACGGCCTGCGGGACGACTTCGTGGGGATCCTCGTCGCCGGCTCCCGCTACCCGGTGTTCGCCGAGGTCGTCGACGCAGCACGGATCGAACTGGCGGCGCACGGACGGCTCGGGCTCATGACGAGCGCGGTCCTGCCCGAGGGGGCCGGTGACTCCGCGCGGCCCGAGCTCGACGCCGAGGCGGTCGCGATGCTGGGCGACCTGCAGCCGTCCGGACTCATCGTCGTCGGATCGCTGCCGAGCATGGACCGTGTCGTCGAGGCGATGGGGTCCGCCCGGATCGTGATCGCCAGCGCGCGGCCGGGGCGGCTCGCCGGGGCGGCGACCGTCCGCGGCGATGACGAGGTCGGGATGCGGCTCGTCGTCGACCACCTCACCGGGCTCGGGCACCGACGGATCGGCCACGTCGGCGGTGCTGGTGGTCGAGTCTCCTCGGGGCGTGCGAGCGCGTTCGCGGCGGCGATGGGGGAGCACGGGCTCGACGGGACGCTGGTCGCCGAGAGCGACTTCTCCGAGTCCGCGGGGTTCCGGGCTGCGGGGGAATTGCTCGACCGTGCCGAGCCACCCACCGCCATCACGGCCGTCAACGACCTGGCGGCGATCGGCGTCACCGCCGCCCTCCGGCAGCGAGGACTCACCGGGCGGATCGCCGTGACCGGGTACGACAACACCTACCTCGCAGCGCTCGGGGCGATCGAGCTCACCTCCGTCGACCCCGACAACGCGACGATCGGACGCCGTGCTGCCGAGGTCCTGCTGTCCGACGACGACCCCGGCGAGGTCCTGGTCGCACCGTCGCTCCGGGTCCGGGCATCCTCGGTGCCCGCCGCGCGCTGAGCGGCTCGGGGCCGGCCAGCGCACCGATTGACATCCTCGGGAGCGGCATCGTAGATTGAACCGGTCCAAGATTTTGGACCGGTTCAAAATCCTTCCAGGAAGCAAAGGAGCCCCCTGTGGCCGAGACCAGCGCGCCCACGAACAGCGCTCCCCGCACCGTCGGTGTGGGGCTCATCAGCGTCGGCTGGATGGGGCGGCTGCACTCCCGCTCCTACGCCCTCCTCCCGCTCCTGTACCCGGAGCTCGGCATCCGCCCGCGCCTCGTCGCAGCCGCGGACGTGGCGCCGGCCGGGCGTGACTACGCGAAGGACGTCCTCGGCTACGAGAGGGTCGTCTCGGACTACCGTGAGGTCCTCGCCGACCCCGAGGTCGACGTCGTCTCGATCTGCGCGCCGAACTCACTGCACGCCGAGATCGGCATCGCGGCAGCCCGGGCCGGCAAGCCGTTCTGGATCGAGAAGCCGGTCGGCCGCGGCGCCGAGGAGACCGAGGCCGTCGCAGCAGCAGCGGACGCCGCCGGGGTCGCGACGACGATCGGTTTCAACTACCGGCACGTCCCCGCGGTGCAGCACGCCCGCCAGCTCGTCCTCGACGGCGCACTCGGCCGGATCACGAACGTCCGCGGCCGGTTCTTCGGCGGGTTCTCGTCGAACCCCGAGGACCCCCTGACCTGGCGCTTCGTCCGCGCGACCTCGGGCAGCGGCGTCCTCGGCGACCTGATGGGCCACCTGGTCGACCTCATGCACTACGTCCTCGGCCCGATCGGCTCGATCTCCGCCGCGACCGGCACGTACCTCACCGAGCGCCCGGGTCTGCCGGGCACCCCGGACGAAGGGAAGCTGCTGCCCGTCGAGAACGAGGACTACGCGACCATGCTCGTCCGGTTCGACGAGTCCGCCGTCGGTGCCGGTGCGATCGGCAACCTCGAGGCGTCCCGCATCGCGGTCGGCCCGCGGTCCGAGTACGCGTTCGAGATCTTCGGCACCGAGGGTTCGCTCCGCTGGGACTTCGAGCGTCTCAACGAGCTCGAGGTCGCCCTCGCCCGCACCGGTCGGCACGTCGGGTACACCCGAGCGTTCGCGGACGGGTACTTCCCCGACTACTCGCGCTTCCAGCCGAGCTCCGGCACGAGCATGGGCTACGACGACCTCAAGGTCATCGAGGCCGCGAAGTTCCTCACGGCCGCGACCGGTGGCGAGGCGACGGGTTCCAACATCCACGACGCCGTGACCTCCGCGCGGGTGCTCAGCGCCGCCGAGGAGTCCGCCGCCTCCGGCCAGTGGGTGGACCTGCCGGCCGAGCCCGGAACGACGGCCAACATCCGCGCGACCAGCGACTGAGCGAGCGTCGGCTGCGCCAGCGCAGAACGGACATCCGGACAAGCCTCAGACGACGCTGTACGTTGGCGGAAAGGTCGCTGAACGCGGCCAGGTCAGAAGGAGCAGCACATGGCAAGCACGACAGGTCGTCCGACCTCCGTCACCGTCTCGTTCGTCATCTGGCTGGTGGTGGTCCTCGCCAACATCCTCCAGGGGATCATCAGCCTGGTGTCCGGCGGTGGATCGTCCGCCGCGGAGAGCGTCGGCACCGCCCCGCTCGTCGGCGGCGCGATCTTCGCCTTCATCCTCGCCGTGATCGAGCTCATCATCGTCTTCAAGATGCGCGACGGCCGGAACTGGGCCCGCATCGTCCTGCTGGTCCTCGCGATCCTGCAGGTCATCGGTGTCGGCGTGGGCGCGGCCTCGGGCGGCAACGCCTTCGGTTGGATCGGTGCCGTCGCGGTGATCGTCGCGACCGTCCTGATGTTCGTCGGTGGCGCGAACGGCTACTTCCGTCGTCGCTGACGACGTCCGCCCGGCTCGCGACGCGACCGGGTGACGGACTGGAGGCGCGGGGGGGGCCCCCCCCCCCCCCCCCCCGCCCGGGGGGGGGCCCGCCCCCCCCCCCCCCGGCGGGGGGGGGGGGGGGGGGGGCGGCCCCCCCGGCGGCACGCCCCCAAAAACGAGCG
>NZ_JBEPKX010000011.1:0-101812 GCF_040544915.1 Curtobacterium sp. 1544 | reverse complement strand
GGGCCCCGGGGGGCGGGGCGCCCCGCGCCCCCCCCCGGGCCCGGCGGCGCGGCCGCCCCCCCCCCGGCCCCCCCCCCCGGGGGGGGGGGGGGGGCCCCCGCCCCCCCCCCGCCTCCAGTCCGTCTGTGGGGACGTTCTTTCCCATCACGCGCGCGTTGGTAGGTGATTCCGGGCGTACCTAGTCGGAACTTCCGACCAGGTACGCCCGATTCGACCAGGTACGCCCGAGACCGCCGGGCAGTCAGCGCCGCTCACGCAGGCGTGCCGGCGCGCTCGCCCTCGCCGGTCCAGGAGCGGGTGCCGCCGTCGTGGACGGGCAGGCGCGTTCGGTGGCCGGCGGCAAGTCCGCGTGCCCGGGCGATGGCGTCCGCGGCCGACACGAGCGTGAGGTGCGAGAGCGCCTGCGGCGTGTTGCCGATGTGGTGCCCGGTGGCGACGTCGATCTCCTCCGAGAGCATGCCGACGTCGTTCGCGTACCCGACGAGCACGTCCATGAGCCGCTCGGCGTCCTCGACCCGACCGGAAGCGGCGTACTGCTCCACGAGCCAGAACGAGCACGCCAGGAACGGGTGCTCGCTGCCGGAGAGCCCGTCGAAGCCGGACGACGTGCGGTAGCGCAGCACGAGTCCTTCGGACCCGGTGCGGAGGTCCTCCTCGATGGCGCGGACGGTCCCGGTCATGCGTTCGTCGTCGGCCTTCACGTAGCCGATCTGCGGCAGGACGAGCAGACTCGCGTCGACCTCGTCGGTGTCGTAGTGCTGCCGGTAGCTCCCGCGCTCGGCGTTCCAGCCGTGCTCCTCGATCTCGGCGCGGACCTGGTCGCGCAGGGTGCGCCAGCGGTCGACGGGGCCCTCGAGCCCGAACTCCTCGACGGCTGCGACGCCGCGGTCGAACGCCGCCCAGATCATCGCCCGCGAGTGCGTGAAGTGCCGTCGGGGGCCGCGCATCTCCCAGATGCCGTTGTCGGGTTCCTGCCAGTGCTCCTCGACGAACCCGAGCAGGGCGCGCTGCAGGGCCCAGGAGTCCGCGTTCTCCTCGACGCCGAGTTCGCGGGCGTCGTGCAGGGCAGCCAGGACCTCGCCGAACACGTCGCCCTGGTACTGCGTGTACGCACCGTTGCCGACCCGCACCGGTGTCGATCCGGCGTACCCGGGCAGGTTCGGGAGCTCGCGTTCGGAGAGTTCCCGTTCGCCGGCGATGCCGTACATGATCTGCACGTCGGCGGGGTCCCCGGCGATCGCTCGGAGCAGCCAACCGCGCCAGTGGGCCGCCTCGTCGCGGTACCCGTGCGCGATGAGCGAGGCCAGCGCGAGCGAGGCGTCCCGCAGCCACACGTAGCGGTAGTCCCAGTTCCGTTCGCCGCCCGGGTCCTCCGGCAGGCTGGTGGTCGCTGCCGCCACGACGCCGCCGGTCTCGGCGTGGGTCATCGCGCGGAGGAGCAGCAGGGACCGCCGGGCCGGTTCGGCGTACCGGCCGTCGGTCCGTGCGGTCGCCATCCAGTCGCGCCACCACTGCACCGTGCGGCGGAGGGCCGCGTCGACGTCGAGCGGCTCCGGCGGCTCGCGGTGCGACGGGTACCAGGTGAGCACGGTGTCGAGGACGTCGCCGTCGTGCACGGTGCTCGTCGCGGTGTGCCGGTGGTCGTCGGCGTGGAACCGCACCCCGCGGACGATGACCGAGCCGGGCCCGGCGGTCGCGAGGAGCGCAGGGTCCTCGTCGCCGCCGATCTGCCGGACCCAGGGGAGCGCCCGGGCGTAGTCGAAGCGGATGCGCAGGGTCTGCCGGAGCTCCACGGAGCCGCGGAGGCCCCGCACGCGCCGGACGATGGTGGCCCGGTGCGCACCGATCGGCATGAACTCGGTGACCTCGACGATGCCCGTGCTCGTCGCCCACACCGTGGAGAGCACGAGCGTGTCGTGGTCGTACCGGCGGGTGGCGGTCGCGTCGGGGTCGGTCGGTCGGAGTGTCCAGTGCCCGTGGTCCTCGGTGCCGAGGATCGACGCGAAGGTCGAGGGGCTGTCGAACCGGGGCAGACAGGCCCAGTCGATGGTGCCGTCCCGTCCGACGAGCGCGGCGGTGTACGTGTCACCGATCAGCGCGTGGTCCTCGATGCGGTTGGTCGGTGGGGTGGTCGTGCTCGCCGCGCTCATGGGGCGATCCAACCACCGCCGGATCGGGGAACAGGCGCGGTTGCTGAGGGATGCCTCAGGAGGGATCGGTCGGGTCGGCCTCGGTGATGCCGACCCGGGCGAGCTCCGACCACATGCCCGCGCCGTCCGGGGCGTACACCCACGGCGCCGACGATTCGCGGGATCGCTCCTGCGCGCGGGAGCGTCCACCCGCGAGGACGGCCTCGCTCGTGGACAGCTGGCGGATCGCGACGCCGGCGACGTTCTCGGGGTGCGCGCGGGCGAAGTCGCCGTAGAGCGACTCGTCGTGCTGGCCGTCGTCCCCGACCAGGAGCCACTGCACGTCGGGGAAGTCCTTCGCCAGGCGCTCGAGGTTCTGCTGCTTGTGGAGCTGCCCGCTGCGGAAGAAGCGGTCGTGGGTGGGCCCCCAGTCGGTCAGCAGGAGGGTGCCCGACGGGTAGAGGTTGCGGCTCAGGAAGCGCTGCAGCGTCGGCGCGACGTTCCAGGCGCCCGTGGAGAGGTACACGGTGGGTGCGCCGGGGTGCTGGGCGAGCACGCGCTCGTAGAGCACCGACATCCCCGGGACCGGGCGTCGGGCGTGCTCCGTGAGCACGAAGGAGTTCCACGCCGCCAGCATCGGGCGGGGGAGCGAGGTCACCATCACGGTGTCGTCGATGTCGGAGAGGAGTCCGAACCGGGTGTCCGGGTGGACGATGAACACGTCGGCCTCGACGTCGCGCATGCCGCCGGCGGAGAGCTTGATCGTGCGCCAGCCGGGTTCGAGGTCGATCGGGACGATGGTGTCCACGACGCCCCCGCGGTCGGACTGCACGACGTGCGTGGTCCCGCCGGCGGTGATCGTGACCTCGGCGTCGTCGACCGCCACGCTCGTGAACGTCTTCCAGCCGCGGACGCCGTAGAAGGACGCGTCGGAGGCCAGTCCGCGACGGGTGAGGAGGACGCGGCAAAGGACCCGGACCCACCCGGGGGCCCCGTAGCCGTTGTACGGGATCACGGTCGGCACGAGTCCGCGTCGACGTGCCCGGTGCTCGCGGAACTCCTGGACGGCGTCCTCGATCCGGGCAGCCCGGTGGAGGATCGGCTCGGCCAGCGACGGCTCGTGGTGCGTCGGGTCGGGCATCGCCCCATCATCCCACGCCGGACCTGGCACACCTACGACCTCGCAGGTGCTTTGGGAGAGTCGCAGCGATATTCCAGCCGGTCTCTGCGACAGTTGGGCAGTCACATCCCACATGACCGCGCTGTCGGCGCAAGAGGAGAACACGTGCTCGTCACCGAGGTATCGAACGCACTGCCGGGGGGATCATCACTGCTCAGGAACGAGCCGGTCCAAGCCCGCAGTTCGGCGCGCCTCGCCGGCCTCCTCGACGCCGCTGCCGCGGTCATCGACGAGATCGGTTTCGAGCGCCTGACCACGGCGATGGTCGCCGAGCGGGCCGGGGCGTCCATCGGCACCGTCTACCGCTACTTCCCCGACCGCATCGCGGTGGTCGAGGCACTCGCGATCCGCAGCACCCAGCGGCTCGCCGAGAAGTTCATCGTCGCCCTCGACTCGAGCGACGGCACGACCTGGCAGGACGCCTGCGACGCACTCATCGACGTCACCGCCGAGATGTACCGGACCGAGCCGGGCTTCCGGGCGATCCGGTTCGGTGACGCGGCCGACGTCGGTGCCGGAGCGGGAGACGCCGAGGACCGCATGGCCGCGCTGGGGAGCGCCGTCGCCCAGATCATGCACGAGCGTTTCGGGCTGCCGACCGGGGAGCGCATCGAGCGCACGTGGGTCGTCCTCGCCGAGTCGGCGCACGCCGTCCTGGCCCGGGCGCACCGCGATCCCGCGAACCCCGACACGGCCCTGGTCGAGGAGTACCGCACGATGAGCCGCACCCACCTCGAGACGGTGCTCGCCGCGTCCTGAGTCCCGACACGCCGGTCACCCATCCCGCGACGCCCGCGCTCCGAACTGGAGGCGCGGGCGTCGTCGTGCGTGCGGCCGGCGGTCGCGCAGTCGGCCGCCCCACCGCGTCATCCGGCTGTCCGGGACACGTCACGGAGCGTCACCGCCGAACCGTTGTCGCACCCGACGGGTACTCTCACTCGGAGTCGGGCTACCTCCGAACAGAAGGGCACCCATGATCGAGTTCCGCTCGGTGCGCAAGACCTACCCGGACGGCACCAACGCGGTCGACGACTTCAGTCTCGTCATCCCCTCGCGGACCACCACGGTCTTCGTCGGGTCGAGCGGCTGCGGCAAGACCACGCTCCTCCGGATGATCAACCGGATGGTGGACCCCAGCGCGGGCGCCGTCGAGATCGACGGCGAGGACGTCGCCGCCGTCGACCCCGTGCAGCTCCGCCGCCGCATCGGCTACGTGATGCAGAACGCCGGCCTGCTGCCGCACCGCAAGGTCGTCGACAACATCGCCACGGTGCCGCTGCTGACCGGCGTCTCCAAGGCCGAGGCGCGCGAGCGTGCCCTCGAGCTCATGGACACCGTCGGGCTGGACCGCGCCTTCGCGAACCGGTACCCCTCGCAGCTCTCCGGCGGACAGCAGCAGCGCGTCGGCGTCGCCCGCGGTCTCGCCGTCGACCCGAACGTGCTGCTGATGGACGAGCCGTTCGGCGCCGTCGACCCGCTCGTGCGCAACGACCTGCAGGACGAGCTCATCCGCCTGCAGCGCGAGCTCGGCAAGACCGTGGTCTTCGTGACGCACGACATCGACGAGGCCTTCAAGCTCGGCGACCAGGTCGTCATCCTCAAGAAGGGCGGCGAGATCGCGCAGCTGGGCACCCCGGCGGAGATCCTCGCCGAGCCCGCCGACGACTTCGTGGCGAACTTCATCGGTGCGGGCCGCGGCCGTCGTGCGCTCCGGGTCGAGCAGACCCCGACCGGCCCGATCGTCGTCGACGGCGAGGGCCGCGCGGCCGGTGTGCTCACCGGCCCGGTCCAGGTGGTCGACGCCGCCGAGGCCGTGCCGCAGGACCGGCGGGGCGACGCGTGAACTGGGTCCTCGGCAACACGGACACGATCAGCGACAACCTGATCGCGCACGTCTGGCTGTCGATCCCGCCGATCGTGATCAGCTTCCTGCTGTCGGTGCCGATCGGGCTCCTCGTGTCGCGTCTTCGGAAGCGCAACGGGGTCGCGCGGGGCACGGCCTCGACGATCGTCGTCGTCGCGAGCCTGCTGTACACGATCCCGGCGCTGCCGTTGTTCCTCGTGCTGCCCGCCATCATCGGCACGAGCACCCTCGACCCGGTGAACGTCGTCATCGCGATGACCATCTTCGGCGTCGCGCTGATGGCACGATCCGCGGCCGACGCCATCGACGCGGTCGACCAGGACGTCGTCGGTGCGTCCGAGGCGCTCGGCTACTCGCCGGCGCAGCGGTTCTTCAAGGTGGAGCTGCCCCTCGCCGGGCCCGTCCTGCTGGCCGGCATCCGCGTGGTGTCCGTCTCCACGATCAGCCTCGTGACGGTCGGTGCGCTCATCGGTGTCCCGAACCTCGGCTTCCTGCTCACGGACGGCCTGAAGCGCGGCATCAGCGCGGAGATCCTCACCGGCATCGTCCTGACCATCGTGCTCGCGCTCGTCATCGACCTGCTGCTCGTCGCGCTCGGTCGGCTCGTGATGCCGTGGACGCGGGGGAGCGGGCGCTCCGCCCGGGCCGTCCGCCGCCGCGCCGCCGACGACGTCCGAGCGAACGAGGTGTCCGCATGAACCTCTTCGCACAGGGCTTCGCCTGGATCTTCGACCCGGCCAACAACGTCGGCAGCAACGCCATCGGCGTCCGGCTCTGGGAGCACGTCTGGATCACGCTGTTGGCCGTGGCCATCGCCGTCGTGATCGCCGTCCCGATCGGACTGCTCATCGGGCACACCGGCAAGGGGCGCTCGATCGCGGTCGGGGTGTCCGGTGGCATCCGCGCGCTGCCCACCCTCGGTCTCCTCACGCTGCTCGCACTGGCGATCGGTCTCGGGCTCGGCGCACCGCTCATCTCGCTCGTCGTCCTCGCGATCCCGTCGGTCCTGGCGGGCTCGTACTCGGGCGTCGAGGCGATCGACCGTGTCGTCGTCGACGCCGCCAAGGCGCAGGGCATGACGGGGTGGCAGATCCTCGGCAAGGTCGAGATCCCCCTGGCGCTCCCGCTCATCGTCGGCGGCATCCGGGCGGCCGTGCTCCAGGTCGTCGCCACCGCGACCCTCGTCGGGTACATCAACGCCGGAGGCCTCGGCGGCTACGCCTTCTCCGGCATCGCCAATTCGGACTACGCAGAGGTGCTGGGCGGTTCCATCCTGGTGATCGCCCTCGCCATCGCGTTCGAGATCGTCTTCGCCGCACTGCAGCGGCTCGCCGTCCCAGCAGGGGTCTCCCTCGGGTCGGCGCGTCAGTCGCGTCGGAGCACCCGCAGCTCAGCACCACGAGCATCAACCCCTGTGGAAGGAACCCACCCGTGATCACAGCTACGACCCGGCGCCTCGCCGCGACGATCGCCGTCGCATCGGCGGCCGCCATCGCCCTGGCGGGCTGCTCCTCGAGCGACCCGCTCTCCTCCGGCTCCGGCGGAGACTCCAAGACCATCGTCGTGGGTTCGCAGGCGTACCCGTCGAACGAGATCATCGCCGAGCTCTACGCGCAGGAGCTCGAGCACGAGGGCTTCACCGTCACGAAGAAGCTCAACATCGGTCAGCGCAAGGCGTACTGGCCCGAGGTCGCGAAGGGGAGCATCAACGTCTTCCCGGAGTACAACGGCAACCTGCTGAACTACCTCCTGCAGGAGGACGGCAAGGACACCACGACCGAGACCACGACGGACGGCATCAACTCGGCGCTGAAGTCGGCGCTGCCGTCGGACGTCAAGGCGCTCCCCTCGGCCGACGCCTCCGACGCGGACACCTACACGGTGACCCAGGAGCTGGCGGACAAGTACGACCTGAAGTCGATCGCCGACCTGTCCAAGATCGGCGGCACCATCTCGATCGCCGCCAACCCGGAGTTCGCGACGGCCGCCTACGGTCCGACCGGTCTCAAGGCGAAGTACGGCATCACCGGTGAGGTCAACCAGCAGAACGACTCTGGTGGCCCGCTGACGATCAAGGCGATCCAGGACGGTGACTCGCAGGTCGCGGACATCTACTCCGCCAGCGCCTCGATCAAGACCGAGAAGCTCGTCACGCTCGAGGACCCGAAGCACCTCGTGCCGGCGAACAACGTCACGCCGATCGTCTCGAAGGACCTCGACTCGAAGGCCGCCGACGCGATCGCGAAGGTGAACAAGCTCCTGACGACCGACGCCCTCATCGAGCTGAACCGTCAGAACTCGGTCGACCAGAAGTCGGCGGCCTCGGTCGCCAAGGCGTTCCTGCAGGACAACGACCTGCTGTAACGACCCGCTGCAGTAAAACGACAGGTGTCGGGCAATCGCCCGGCACCTGTCGTCGTTCGCGGAGTGGACAAGCGGCACGATCGTGCCGCACGGTTGTGCCGTGCAGTACCCCTGCACGTTCGTGCAGCGGCCAGTTCTACAAATTGTCGAATCGGGTGTCCGCGCGGTAACGTGTTCGTGTCCCAATGGTTGTGACAGCAGAAGTTCCCCCTTCACAGGAAGCAACTGACGTGCACCAACAGCTCTCGGCGAACCGGCACGGACACGCCGTATGAACGACATCCTCGACCCGCTGATCCTGTCGCGGTGGCAGTTCGGTCTGACGACGATCTACCACTTCCTCTTCGTCCCGCTGACGATCGGCATGGCCGTCGTCGTGGCCGTGTTCCAGACGGCCTGGTACCGGACGGGGCGCGCGCACTACCTCCAGCTGACCCGGTTCTTCGGACGCATCTTCCTCATCAACTTCGCGATGGGGGTCGTCACCGGGATCGTGCAGGAGTTCCAGTTCGGCATGAACTGGTCGAACTACTCCCGCTTCGTCGGTGACGTGTTCGGCGCCCCGCTCGCGCTCGAGGGCATCCTGGCCTTCTTCTTCGAGGCGGCGTTCATCGGGATCTGGATCTTCGGGTGGGACCGCCTGCCGAAGGGCCTGCACCTCGCGAGCATCTGGTGCGTCAGCGCCGGCACGATCATGTCGGCGTACTTCATCATCGCCGCGAACGCGTTCATGCAGCACCCGGTGGGCTTCGCCATGAACGAGGCCAAGGGACGCGCCGAGCTCACGGACATCTGGGCGGTGCTCGGCAACAAGGTCGCGCTGGCGGCGTTCCCGCACACCCTGTTCGCCTGCTTCATGGTCGCGGCCGCCGTCATCATCTCGGTCGCCGCATACCACCTGGCGCGCAACCAGAACCTCGAGACGATGATGCCGGCGCTGAAGTTCGGCATGTGGACGATGCTCGCGGCGGGGGCGCTCACGGTGCTCACCGGCGACCAGCTCGGCCTCACCATGGTGGACACGCAGCCCATGAAGATGGCCGCGGCCGAGGCGCTGTACAACACCGCCACCGGCAAGGACGCCTCGTTCTCGATCTTCACGCTCGGCACCCCCGACGGCGTCCACGAGCTGTTCTCGATCCGGGTGCCGTACCTGCTCTCGTTCTTGTCGACGCACACCTTCAACGGGACTGTCGAGGGCATCAACGACCTGCAGGCCCAGTACTCGCAGGTCTACGGCCCCGGGGACTACAAGCCGATCATCTGGGTGACCTACTGGTCGTTCCGCTGGATGATCGCCCTCGGCGTCGGCGCGGTGCTGGTGTCCCTCGTCGGACTCTGGCTGACCCGCAAGGGCCGGTTCCCGACCAAGCGGTGGATCTGGCGCGTCGCAACGTGGACGGTCCCGCTGCCGATGGCCGCGATGATCGTCGGCTGGATCTTCACCGAGATGGGCCGTCAACCGTGGCTCGTGTTCGGGTTGCTCAAGACGAGCGACGGCGTCTCGCCGAACGTCACCGGGATCGAGGTCCTCATCTCGCTGGTGGTGTTCACCCTGATCTACGGCAGCCTGGCGGTCGTCGAGTTCCGGCTGATCAAGAAGGTGGCGCAGGAGGGCCCCGCCGCCCCGGCGGAGGTCGACGAGGAGACCGGCGAGGTCAAGCACGAAGTGACGGTGTACTGAGATGGACCTGCCCGTTCTCTGGTTCGCGATCGTCGGCGTCTTCTTCGTCGGCTACTTCGTCCTCGACGGCTTCGACTTCGGTGTCGGCATGTCCCTGCCGTTCCTCGGCAAGGACGACACCGACCGCCGTGTGCTCATCAACACGATCGGCCCCGTGTGGGACCTCAACGAGACCTGGGTCATCGTCGCGGGCGCCTGCCTGTTCGCGGCCTTCCCGGAGTGGTACGCCACGATGTTCTCCGGGTTCTACCTGGCGCTGCTGCTCATCCTCGCGGCGCTCATCGCCCGCGGTGTCTCGTTCGAGTACCGGCACCAGAACAAGCACCTGGAGTGGAAGCGTCGCTTCGACCTGATGATCATCGTCGGCAGCGCAGTGCCGTCGTTCCTCTGGGGCGTCGCGTTCGGCAACGTCGTGCGGGGCATCCCGATGGACTCCGGGCACAACTACACCGGCACGCTGTTCGACCTGCTGAACCCGTTCGCACTGCTCGCCGGTCTCGCGACGCTGCTCGTGTTCTTCACGCACGGCGTGGTGTTCGTCGCGCTGAAGACCGAGGGCGACATCCGGGTCCGTGCGAAGCGCCTCGCGACCCGTGCCGGCATCGTGACGATCGTCGTCGGTGCCGCGTTCCTGGTGTGGATGGCGTTCGTCCGGGCCACGCCGACGTCGCTGGTCCTGTCCGTGGTCGCCGCGCTCGCCCTCGTCCTCGCGGTGCTCTGCAACGCCTGGGGCAAGGAGGGACGGGCCTTCACGCTCATGGCCGTCACGATCGCCGCGATCGTCCTGGCGATGTTCACGGCGATCTTCCCGGACGTCATGCCCGCGACGAACGACCCGGCGAACAGCCTGAACGTGTACAACGCGTCGAGCGGTTCGTACACGCTCGGGGTGATGAGCTGGGTGGCGTTGATCTTCGTCCCGCTCGTGTTCGCCTACCAGGCCTGGACGTACTGGATCTTCCGCAAGCGCGTCTCGCGGGCCCAGATCACCCAGGCCGCGCACTAGGCGGCGACGGTGAAGCCGCTCGATCCGCGTCTCCTGCGGCTGTCGCGGACGGCACGCGGCTTCATCGTCGCGGCCGCCGGCACCGGCGTCCTCCGCACGCTCGCGACCATCGCGATCGCGTGGGGGATCGCCGCTGCCGTGACCCTGGGGGTGGACGCCGTCCACGACGGCAGCGTCCCGGCCGCGTTCACCCCGGCGCTCGCGCTCCTGGGCGGCGCGTTCGTCGTGCGCGCCGTCGCCGCGTGGGCGACGGACGACCTCGCCGCGCGGGCCGCGGCGAAGGTGAAGAGCGAGCTGCGGGCGACCGTGCTCGCGCGGGCCGCCGAGCGCGGGCCGTCGTGGCTCGCCGACCGCTCGAGTGCCGGTTTCGCCACGACGCTCGGCCCGGGGCTCGACGCGCTCGACGCCTACTTCGGCCGGTACCTGCCGCAGCTCGCCCTCACCGCCATCGCGACGCCGATGCTCCTCGTCGCGATCGGCCTCGGCGACCTGACGAGCGGGATCGTCATCCTGTGCGCACTGCCGGTGATCCCGGTCTTCATGATCCTGATCGGGCTCGCCACCCAGGCGCTCCAGCGGAAGCAGTCGGACGCCCTCGCCAAGCTCGGCGGCGCCTTCACCGAAGCGGTCGAGGGGCTCGCCACGCTGAAGGTCTTCGGCCGTGCACGCCGGCAGGTCGGCCGGATCGGGGCGGTCACCGACGAGTACCGGAAGGGCACGCTCGGGGTGCTCCGCCTGTCGTTCGTGAGCGGCTTCGCCCTCGAACTCGCGGCGAGCCTGTCCGTGGCGCTGGTCGCGGTGTCGATCGGGATCCGCCTGGTCGACGGCTCGCTCGGCCTCGGCGCCGCGATGTTCGTGCTCGTCCTCGCCCCGGAGGCCTTCGCCCCGATCCGGCAGGTCGGCGCGGACTTCCACGCCGCCCAGGACGGCGTCGAGGCATCCACCGCCGTGCTCGACGTCCTCGACGACACCACGCCGGCCCCGGCACGACCGGCGGCGGCACCGGTCTCGACGGACCTGGTGCTCGAGGGGCTGACGGTGCGTCGGCCGGACGTGGTGATCGGGCCGCTCGACCTCCGCGCCGGCCCCGGGACGATCGTCGTCCTCGCCGGTCCGAGCGGATCCGGCAAGTCCAGCCTGATCGCCGCGATCCGCGGGGTCCTGGCGCACGACGGCACCGTCACGGTGCCCGGCCCCGCCGGCAGCACGCCCGCCGAGCGGACCACCTGGGCCGACCAGCGCCCCCGTCTCGTGCGCGGCACGATCGCCGAGAACGTCGCGCTCAGCGCGACCCCCGACGACACCGACGTGCGGACCGCGCTCGGTGCGGCGGGGCTGGGACTCGACCCGGGCCTCCAGGTCGGATCCGGCGGCAGCGGCCTGTCCGGCGGCCAGGCGCAGCGCGTCGCGGTCGCGCGCGCCCTCCACCGCGTCCAGCGGGAGGCGACCCCGTTGGTCCTGCTCGACGAGCCGACCTCGGCGCTCGACGCCGACGCCGAGGCCCACGTCGTCGCCACGCTCCGCCGGCTCGCCGCGGACGGCGCGGTCGTCGTGGTCGCGAGCCACCGCCCCGCCGTGGTCGCCGCCGGCGACGTCCGGGTCGACGTGCGATCCGGTGGATCCGTGACGGTCACCCAGACGAGCGGAGCGCGGGCATGAGCCGGGAGGCGCGACACGACTCGGTCCTGCGACTCGCCATGCCGCACGGGGCCGGTTGGGGCAGGGCCGTGGCGGCCGGCGCGCTCAGTGCGGTCTGCGCGGTCGCGCTGCTCGCCGCGAGCGGCTACCTCATCACGCGTGCGGCGGAGCACCCGCCGATCCTGTACCTGACGCTCGTGATGGTAGGCGTGCGGGCGTTCGCGCTCGGCCGGGCGGCCCTGCGCTACGTCGACCGGCTCGCCGGGCACGACGCGTCGTTCCGGCAGCTCGCCGTCGTCCGGACGGAGATGTACCGGCGGCTGTCGTCGGTCGCTCCGGCGGGGCTCGGGTCCACCGGGCGCGGAGACCTGCTGACCCGGCTCGTGACCGACACCGACCGGCTGCAGGACCTGCCGATCCGGGTGGTCGGTCCGCTGGTGTCCGCCGGCATCGTCGCGGTGCTGTCCGTGGTGGCCGTCGCGTTCGTGTCGGTGCCCGCGGCGGTCGTGCTGCTGCTCGCCCTCGCCGTGGCCGCCCTGCTCGGGTCGGCCGTCACGCTGTCCATCGCGAAGCGCTCCGACGAGCAGACCGCCGCCGAGCGCGGACGCGTCGCGGACCTCGTGCTCGACACCGTGCGGACGCTCGACGTCTTCGCCGCGTACGGCACGCTCGACGAACGGCTCGCGCACATCGCCCGGCTCGACGCCCGGGTGACCGCCGCCGTCCGCCGCCGCGGCACCGTCGAGTCGCTCGTCGGTGCGCTCGTCGGCCTGGTCGGCGGCGGTGCGGTCATCGGGATCCTCGCCGTCGGCGCACCCGCGGTCGTGTCGGGCGCGCTCGACGGGCCGCTCTGGGCACTCGCGGTGTTCGTGCCGCTCGCCCTGTTCGAGGTCGTCGGCGGCGTCCCGCTCGCGGTCCTGACGCTCCGGCGCGTGCGCGCGGCGGCGGACCGGGTCGAGCAGGTCGTCCCGGCGGACGTCCCCGACGGCATCGTGCCGGAACCGGCGGACGACGCCGATCCCGACGCGCTCGTGGTGGAGGGACCCGTCGCGGTGTCCTTGCGCGACGTCTCGGTGCGCTGGCCGGGAGCGAGGACGGACGCCGTCGCCGGGGTCTCGCTCGACCTCCGGTCCGGCGAGGTGGTCGTGATCGAAGGGCCGAGCGGTGCCGGCAAGTCGACCCTCGTGGACGCCCTGGTCCGGTTCGTCGACCACCGCGGCTCGTACACGCTCGACGGGGTCGAGGCGAAGGACATGCACCCCGACGCCGTCCGGGCGCGGGTCGGCCTCATCGAGCAGGACCCGTTCGTGTTCGACCAGTCCGTGCGGCAGAACCTGCTCTTCGCCCGCGAGACCGCGACCGACGACGAGCTGCTCGCGGTGCTCGACCGGGTCGGCCTCGGTGCGTGGGTCGAACGCCGCGGCGGGCTCGACGCGGGCGTGGGGGAGCGCGGCGTCCTGGTGTCCGGCGGCCAGGCGCACCGGCTCGCCCTCGCGCGGGCGCTGCTGCACGCGTTCCCGGTGCTCGTGCTCGACGAACCGACGGCCGACATCGACCCCGACCTCGGCGACGCCGTGCTCCGCGACCTCGTCGGAGCAGCGCGTCAGGACGGACGCACGGTCGTCATCGTGTCGCACGTCCCGGTCGCCGCGGACCTCGTCGACCGGACCGTGCGGATGCGCGAGGGACGGCTCGTGACCGCCTGACCGGGCGGGCCGACGCGTGCGCGTGGGGGCGTGCGCCGGCCGAGTCTCGGTGTGCACGACACATCGTGCGCTGTGGGACGCGAGACGTGTCGCGCAGGGCGAGTCTCGTCGTGCGCGCGAGGGGGACCCGGCCACCCGCGCGACGCACGGCGCGCGGACGGCGCTGGACGTGCCTCCAGGCCCGGTAATCTTGGACACCGGAACGCGCCCGACGGGCGTGAGCCGTGCCTCCCAGACCGATTGAGAGTTCCGTGACCACCGAGCAGACCGTCGACGACCCGAACGCCTACGACTTCCGTCGTCTCCAGGAGAAGTGGCAGCCCCGCTGGGAGGAGCTCGGCCTCTTCACCACGGACCTCGACGACACGCGTCCGCGGAAGTACATCCTCGAGATGTTCCCGTACCCGTCCGGCGACCTGCACATGGGCCACGCCGAGAACTGGGCGCTCGGCGACTTCGTGGCGCGGTACTGGCGGCAGCAGGGCTTCAACGTGCTGCACCCGATCGGCTGGGACTCGTTCGGTCTGCCCGCCGAGAACGCGGCGATCAAGCGCGGGGTGGACCCGAAGGACTGGACCTACGCGAACATCGAGCAGCAGAAGGCGTCCTTCAAGCGCTACGCGCCGTCGTTCGACTGGACCACCGAGATCCACACCTCGGACCCCGAGTACTACAAGTGGAACCAGTGGCTGTTCCTCAAGATGTACGAGAAGGGCCTGGCGTACCGGAAGGACAGCTGGGTCAACTGGGACCCGGTGGACCAGACCGTGCTCGCCAACGAGCAGGTGCTGCCCGACGGCACCTCGGACCGCTCCGGTGCCGTCGTCGTCAAGAAGAAGTTGACGCAGTGGTACTTCAAGATCACCGAGTACGCCGACCGGCTGCTCGACGACCTCAACCAGCTCGAGGGTCGGTGGCCGGCGAAGGTCATCGCGCAGCAGCGCAACTGGATCGGCCGTTCCGTCGGCGCCGACGTCGACTTCGTGATCGAGGGCCGCGACGAGCCCGTCACGGTGTTCACCACGCGTCCGGACACGATCCACGGGGTGACGTTCCTCGTGGTGGCGCCGGACTCCGACCTGGCGGCTTCGCTGGTCGCATCTGCTGAGCCGTCGGTGCGCGCCGACTTCGACGCCTACCTCGTCGCCACCCAGAAGACGTCCGAGATCGACCGACAGAACGCCGACCGCCCGAAGACGGGTGTGCCGCTCGGCCGCTCCGCGATCCACCCGCTGACCGGGGAGCGTCTGCCGATCTGGGCCGCCGACTACGTGCTCGCCGACTACGGGCACGGCGCGGTCATGGCCGTCCCGGCGCACGACCAGCGCGACCTCGACTTCGCGCGGGCGTTCGACCTGCCCGTCCGTGTCGTCGTGGACACCAACGCAGCGGTGACCGGGGCGATCCCGGTGATCACGCCGGACACGGAACTCCCCGACCTGAACCCGGCCGCCACCGGCGAGGCGCTCACCGGCCAGGGACGGATGATCAACTCCGGGCCGCTCGACGGCATGTCGAAGCAGCACGCCATCAGCGCTGCGATCCGCCTGCTCGAGGAGCGCGGCACCGGCCGTGCCGCGAAGACCTACCGGCTGCGCGACTGGCTCATCTCGCGCCAGCGCTTCTGGGGCACCCCGATCCCGATCATCCACGGTGCCGACGGCACCGAGCATCCGGTCCCGCTCGACCAGCTGCCCGTTCGCCTGCCCGACACCGAGGGCCTCGACCTCAAGCCCAAGGGCACCTCGCCGCTGGGCGGGGCGACCGACTGGGTGAACGTGCCGAACCCCGTCGACGGCACCCCGGCGCTCCGGGACACCGACACGATGGACACGTTCGTCGACTCGTCGTGGTACTTCCTGCGCTTCCTCGCCGCCAACGACGACACGCAGGCGTTCGACCCCGCCGTCGCGCGCAAGTGGGCTCCGGTCGACCAGTACATCGGTGGTATCGAGCACGCCATCCTGCACCTGCTGTACGCCCGCTTCGTCACGAAGGTCCTGTTCGACCTCGGCTACCTCGACTTCACCGAGCCCTTCTCGGCGCTGCTCAACCAGGGCATGGTGCTGTCCGGCGGCTCGAAGATGTCGAAGTCGAAGGGCGGTGTCTCGCTCGGCGACGAACTCGACGCGAACGGTGTCGACGCGATCCGCCTGGTGATGGGCTTCGCCGGTCCGCCGGAGGACGACATCAACTGGGAGGACGTGTCGCCGTCCGCCTCGGCCCGGTTCCTGGCGCGTGCGTACCGGCTGGCGCTCGACGTCACGTCTGCTCCGGACGTGGTGTGGGCGGACGGCGACCGTGCCCTGCGCCAGGTCACCCACCGGTTCCTGGCCGATGCGCCGGGGATGATGGAGTCGTTCAAGTTCAACGTCGTGATCGCGCGGCTCATGGACCTGGTGAACGTCACCCGCAAGGCGATCGACAACGGTCCCGGTGCGGGCGACCCCGCCGTCCGGGAGGCCGTCGAGACCATCGCCCTCGGCCTCAGCGTGTTCGCGCCGTACACCGGCGAGGAGATGTGGGAGAAGCTGGGCTACGAGGCCACCGTCGCCACGTACGGCTGGCGGAAGGCTGATCCGACGCTGCTCGTGCAGGAGACCCTCACGGCGGTCGTGCAGGTCAACGGGAAGGTGCGGGACTCGTTCGAGGTGTCGAAGTCGATCGAGCCCGACGAGCTCGAGTCGCTGGCCCGGTCGTCGGCGAACGTGCAGCGGTACATCGGTGACCGGGAGATCGTGAAGGTGATCGTCCGGGCGCCGAAGCTCGTGAACATCGCGATCAAGGGGTAGGTTCTTCCTCCTTCATCCCTCCACAGAGGTGCCGCAGCGGCGGTCCTCCACCAGTGTTCGTCGCGGAGCCCGGCCGGTCGGCCGGGCTCCGTAGCGTTCCGGCATGGTTGCTCCGTCTGGGTCCGGTTCTGCGTCCGCTTCTCGGTTCGCTGCGCTGGCGCTGTCGCCGCGGGCGGCGGTCATGCTGGCTGCCGTGGCGGTCGTGGCTGCGCTCGTGGTCGTGCTGCTCGGGTCGCGGTCCGGGGTCGGGGCAGACGGGGCGACCGTCAGCGTCACGGGTGGTCCGTCCGCGGTCGTCGCGACACCGTCCGCGTCGTCGACGCCCGCGGGGGTGCTCGTCGTGCACGTGGTCGGGGCGGTGCAGCGAGCGGGGGTCGTCTCGCTCGGAGCCGGCAGCCGGGTGTCGGTCGCGATCGACCGGGCGGGCGGAGCGACGCCGGACGCCGACCTGGCGCGGCTGAACCTCGCCCGGGTGGTGGTCGACGGGGAGCGGCTGTACGTGCCGAAGGTGGGGGAGACGGAGGTCCCGGCGGCGCTCGGTGATGGTGCTGCTGTTGCCGGTCCGGGCGGAGCGGAGAGCGGATCGGACGGTGGCGACGCGATCGTGGACCTCAACTCCGCCGACCAGGCAGCACTCGAGACGCTGCCCGGGATCGGGCCGTCGCTGGCCGGACGGATCCTGGCGTGGCGGGAGGAGCACGGGCGGTTCGATTCCGTGGAGGACCTGCTCGACGTCAGCGGCATCGGGGACGGGCGGTTCGCCGATCTCCGCGACCGCGTGCGGGTGTGATCCGTGGACCTCGCGCCGGGGCTGACCGACGTCCGGGTCGCGGTGCCGGTCGCGGCGGCGTGGGTGTGCGCGGCGCTGCTCGTCGGCGTGCCCGGCGTCGCCGTGTGGGTCGCGGTGTCGGCGGTGGTCGTGACGGGTGTGAGCATCGTCCTGCTCGTCCGCTGCAGTGGGCTCCGGGTGGCGCTCGGCCTGGTCCTGACGGCGTCGGCACTGTGCGGGCTGCTCGCCGTCGCCGTGGTCGTCGGGGACAGCAAACGGAACCCGTCAGCGCTGGACGCGCACGGTTCGCGCGCGGTGTCGGTGACGATCGTCCTCGGCAGGGATCTCGTCGAGGGCGACCGGTCCGTGGTCGGGACCCTCGAGCGTGCCGGAGACGCGGACGGGTTGCGGGTGCCCGTCCGGCTGGTCCCGGCCGCTGTCGGCGGTGGCACGGTACCTGCTGGATCGACGGTGCAGGGCTCGGCCACCCTGCAGCCCGACGAACCGGGGAGCGCGACGTCGTTCGTGGCGTTCGTCCGCGGAACGACCGTCGCTGTCCCACCGACCGGACTGCTCGCGCTCACCGATCGGGCGCGCCAGGCGTTCGTCGCGGTGACACAGGGGCTCCCGGAGCCCGGCGGTTCGCTGTTGCGGGGTCTGGCGATCGGCGATCGGAGCGGGCTGGACGCTGAGACCGAGGCGGCGATGGAGACCTCGGCGTTGACACACCTCACGGCGGTGTCCGGCGCGAACTGCGCGGTGATCGTCGGGCTGGTGGTCGTCTGCGGGCGGGCCCTGGGACTGCCACGGGTTGTCCGTGCCGGCGTGGTGATCGTGCTCCTGCTCGCGTTCGTGGTGCTCGTCCGGCCCGATCCCTCGATCGTCCGTGCAACGGTGATGGCCGTCGTGGTGCTCGTCGTCCACCTGGCGGGTCGGCCGATCCGGGGCGTCCCCCTGATCGCCCTCGCCGCGATCGGGATGCTCGTGGTCGACCCCTGGTACTCGAGGTCGTTCGCGTTCGCCCTGTCCGTGCTCGCCACGAGCGGGATCGTGGTCCTCGGGCCGCCGCTCACGACGCTGTTCGTGAGGCGCTTGTGGACGCCGCTCGCTGCGGTGCTCGCGGTCCCGGTCGCCGCGCAGCTCGCGTGCTGGCCGGTGACGATCCCGCTGTCCGCGGCGTTGCCGACCTACGCGGTCCCGGCGAACCTGCTCACCGAGCCGCTCGCCCCGATCGTGACGGTGGTCGGACTCGCGGCGTGTCTGACGGCACCGATCTGGCCGTGGGGTGCGTCGGTGCTGGCCGGGGTGGCCTGGGTACCGGCGACGGCGATCGGTGGCGTGGCGCACGGCGCGGCGGCGCTCCCGTTCGCTTCGGTGCCGTGGCCGGGTGGTGTGGGCGGGGTCCTCGCCGCAGGCATCGTGAGTGCGAGCGTCGCCGTGGCGGTCCTCGTGCCGCGGCCGGCCCGGTTCCGCCTGCTGTTGCTCGCCGGGGTCCTCGTGCTGATCGGGATCGTGGTCGTCGCCGTGCCACGGCTCGTCGTCCGGGCAGGACTCCCCGACGACTGGGCGGTCGCGGCCTGCGACGTCGGGCAGGGTGATGCGGTGCTGCTCCGCGGGGACGGCCCGGGCGTCGCTCTCGTGGACACCGGCGACGACCCCGAGCGGCTCGGAGCGTGTCTCGACCTGCTCGGCATCGGGCGGATCGACCTGCTCGTCCTGACCCACTTCGATCGCGACCACGTCGGCGCGGTCGGAGCCGTGGCGGACCGCGTGACGACGGCGCTCGTCGGACCGGTCGGACGGCGAGAGGACGAACGCGTGGTCCGGTCACTGCAGCGCGCGGGCGTCGACGTCCGGCAGGCCGACGATTCGACCTCCGGGGCGTTGGACGGCCTGCGCTGGTGGGTACTCGGGCCGCGTTCCGGTTCGCGGGACGCCGGCAACGACGCCAGTCTCGTCCTCCGGACCTCGCCGGGCGACGAGTGCACTTCGTGTGTGTCGAGTCTGCTCCTCGGCGACCTGGGTGAGTCCGCCCAACGACGCGCCCGTGCCGCCGTGGTCGGTGCGGTTGCCGGTTCCAGCAGGGCTGCCGGCGCCGGCTCGGTCGACGTCGTGAAGGTCGCGCACCACGGGTCCGCCGACCAGGACCCGGTGCTCTACCGGGAGGTCGCCGCATCCGTCGGGTTGATCGGTGTCGGTGCCGACAACACCTACGGGCACCCGACCCGTTCGGCGCTGACCATGCTCGCGGATGCGGGAACCTCCGCCTACCGCACCGACGAGCACGGCACGGTCGTCGTGGGGCGTGGCGCCGACGGCGCCCTGCGGCTGTGGACGGAGCGCTCGGGGTCGGCGGTCGCCCGTAGGATCGAGGCATGGCCGCCAAGAAACCCGTCCGCGCTGCCGCGAAGATCGACCAGGTGCCGTGGTCGGGGATCCGCCCGGCACCCGTGGTGCTCGTCACCGGGCCCGAGACGTTCCTGGCCGAGCGCGCGAGCAGCGTGCTCCGCGACCTGCTGGTGGGGGAAGACCCGGCGCTCGAGGTGCACGACCTCGAAGCCGACCAGTACGCACCCGGGCTGCTGGCGACGCTCGCGAGCCCCTCGCTGTTCGGTGAGCCCCGGCTCGTCCGGATCACCAACGTCGAGAAGTGCACCGACGCGTTCATCACCGAGACGATCTCGTACCTCGGTGCACCGGCCGACGACGTCACACTCGTGCTCCGCCACGGCGGGGGAGTCCGGGGCAAGAAGCTCCTCGACACGATCCGCAGCGGCGTCGGCGGTGGGATCGAGGTGCAGTGCGACGAACTCAAGCGCGAGACCGACCGGATCGACTTCGTCCAGGCCGAGTTCCGGGCGGCCCGTCGGAAGATCGCGCCCTCGGCGGTGCGGACCCTCGTCGCGGCGTTCGCGGACGACCTGGCCGAGCTCGCGGCGGCGTGCCGGCAGCTCCTGGCCGACGAGGCCGAGGAGATCACGGACAAGGTCGTCGACAAGTACTACGGCGGACGCGTCGAGACGAACGCCTTCAAGGTGGCGGACATCGCGCTCGCGGGTCGATCGGCACCCGCCATCGTCGAGCTGCGACACGCCCTGTCGACGGGCGAGGCACCGGTGCCGATCGTCGCCGCGTTCGCGAGCAAGATCCGCACGATGGCGAAGGTCAGCGCCTTCCGGGGGCCGAGTGGCCAGGCTGCCTCGGCGCTCGGCATGGCGCCGTGGCAGGTCCAGCGGGCACAGCGTGACGTCGCCGGGTGGAGCGAGGCCGGGTTGGCCAACGCGATCACCAGCATCGCCGAGGCGGACACCGCGGTGAAGGGTGGCTCGCGGGACGCGCACTACGCGCTCGAGGTCATGGTCCGGACGATCTCCCGGCGCGGCGAGGCCCGCTGACCCGTCCGTCGGGGGCCTCGCGGCGGGTCGGACCACACGCCGCGCCACGTTGCCGGTCGAGGTCGCGCAACACGCCGGGCCACGTTGCCGGTCGAGGTCGCGCAACACGCCGCGCGACGTCCGTCGAGGTCGCACAACCTGCCGCGTGCGTCGCGCCGGAGCGGCACTTCGTGCGACCTCGGCGCCGCCGAGCGTGATGAACACACTGCCCACTCGCGCAGCACCGGAACCCGCCCGCACACGACGAAGGCCCCGCACCAACGGTGCGGGGCCTTCGTCAGCAGGTCAGTGCGTCAGAGCGACGCGACCTTCTTCGCGATGGCCGACTTGCGGTTCGCGGCCTGGTTCTTGTGGATGACGCCCTTGCTCACGGCCTTGTCGAGCTTCTTCGAGGCGAGGGTCAGGGCCGCGACGGCCTTGTCCTTGTCGCCGGCGACGATGGCCTCGTTCGTGTGACGGATGACCGTCTTGAGCTCCGAACGGTAGGCCTTGTTGCGCTCCTGGGCCTTGAGGTTGGTCTTGATGCGCTTGATCTGCGACTTGATGTTCGCCATGCGTGTTGCTCCTGTTGTCTCTGACGGGTGGTCGCGACCGCTGGGTAGAGGGGCCCTTGGTCGCATCGCGTTCCACCCGTGGGCGACGGAACGCGGAAGTCCAGCCATCTACGTTACCAGGCCGACCGGGCTGGACCAAAGCACCGAAACGCCGGGAAACCGCCCCGCAACACGGATTCGCTACCGTGGCGAGCATGCCATCCCTCGCGCCCCGGATCGAGACCGTGCCCGCCTCCGGGATCCGCCGGGTGTTCGAGCAGGCAGCGATCCTGCAACAGGACGCGACGGACACCTCCGGCGCGCCGACCACCGACATCGCGATGCTCGTGATCGGCGAGCCCGACGTGCCGGTCGCCCCGCACATCGGCGAGGCCGCCCGCCGTGCCTGGTCGGAGGACCGGACCGACTACACCCCGAACGGCGGCATCGCACCCCTCCGTGAGGCGATCCGCGAGAAGCTCCGCCGCGAGAACCGGATCGAGGTCGACGTCGAGCAGATCTGGATGACGATCGGCGCGACGCAGGCGCTGTTCCAGGCGATGACCCTCGTGCTCTCCCCGGGTGACGAGGTCCTCGTGCCGGACCCGGGCTACACGACCTTCACGATGAACGCCCACATCATCGGGGCGACCCCCGTGCCGTACCAGCTGTCGCCCGCCCACGGCTTCGAGCCCGACCTGCAGGCGCTCGAGGCGAGCATCACCGAACGCACCCGGGCGATCGTCGTGAACTCGCCGTCGAACCCCCTCGGCTCGGTGTTCGGCGAGCAGACCCTGCGCGACCTGCTCGCCCTCGCGAAGCGGCACGACCTCTGGGTGATCAGCGACGAGGTCTACGAGTACTTCACCTACGGCACCCGGCACGTCAGCCTGGCGAGCCTGGACGAGGACGACCGGGTGTTCACCGCGTTCTCGTTGAGCAAGACGTACGCGATGACCGGGGTGCGCGTCGGGTACCTCGTCGCGCCGAAGGGGCTCGGCCCGGTGATGCGCACCACGCAGGAGGCGATGATCAGCTGCGTCGCCGAACCCGACCAGTGGGCGGCCCTCGCGGCGATCGTGGGGGACCACTCCGCCGTGCAGGACGCCCGTGAGCACTACCGCGCCAACCTCGGCATCGCGAAGGAGGTCCTCGACGCCGCCGGCATCCGCTACCTCGACCCGCGTGGGGCCTTCTACCTCTGGATCGACGTCTCGCACGTCTCGCAGGGCGACGTCGCCGAGTGGGCGCTCGGGTTCCTGCACCGCGAGCGGGTGGCGGTCGCGCCGGGCAGCGCGTTCGGGCGCACCGGCGAGGGCTGGATCCGCGTGTGCCTCGCCGCGACGCCCGCGGACCTGCGGCGCGGCCTCGGCGCGCTGCCAGCGCCCGCCAGGGCGACCGTCTGACGGCCTGGAGGCACGGTGCGGGCCCGCCCCGTGCCTCCAGGCCGGTCCTTCACAACGCCCACTGCGCCACCACCGTCCACAGGCACCCTGCGGTGCGCGCCGCCGGCGCGCGGACGTGGGACAATCGTTCGACCGTCCGACCCACCCCGAGGAACCGTGAGCCCACAAGCATCCGCGCCGCTCGAGCCCGCCTCGACGCCGGCCGAAGCGATCCGCAACTTCTGCATCATCGCGCACATCGACCACGGCAAGTCCACGCTGGCCGACCGCATGCTGCAGATCACCGGCATCGTCGAGGACCGCGCGATGCGTGCCCAGTACCTCGACCGCATGGACATCGAGCGCGAGCGCGGCATCACGATCAAGTCCCAGGCGGTGCGGATGCCGTGGGAGCTCGACGGGCAGACCTTCGCGCTGAACATGATCGACACGCCCGGGCACGTCGACTTCTCGTACGAGGTGTCCCGGTCCCTCGCGGCGTGCGAGGGCGCGATCCTGCTGGTGGACGCGGCGCAGGGCATCGAGGCCCAGACGCTCGCGAACCTCTACCTGGCGCTCGAGAACGACCTCGAGATCATCCCGGTGCTCAACAAGATCGACCTACCCGCGGCCGAGCCCGACAAGTACGCGGCCGAGCTCGCGCAGCTCATCGGCGGCAAGCCCGAGGACGTCCTCCGCGTCTCCGGGAAGACCGGCGTGGGCGTCCCCGAGCTCCTCGACCGCGTGGTCCGCACCGTGCCCGGCCCCGTGGGTGACGTCGACGCCTCTCCCCGCGCGATGATCTTCGATTCGGTCTACGACAGCTACCGCGGTGTCGTGACGTACGTCCGCATGATCGACGGCACGATCCACCCGCGCGAGAAGGTCCAGATGATGTCGACCAAGTCGACGCACGAGATCCTCGAGATCGGTGTGTCGTCGCCGGAGCCGAAGCCCACGAAGGGGCTGTCGGTCGGCGAGGTCGGCTACCTCATCACCGGCGTGAAGGACGTCCGCCAGTCGAAGGTCGGCGACACGGTCACGACGGCGCAGAAGCCCGCGACCGAGGCGCTGCCCGGCTACACGGACCCGAAGCCGATGGTGTTCTCCGGCCTGTACCCGATCGACGGCTCGGACTACCCGGACCTGCGCGAGGCGCTCGACAAGCTCAAGCTCTCCGACGCGGCACTCGTGTACGAGCCCGAGACCTCCGTGGCACTCGGCTTCGGCTTCCGCTGCGGGTTCCTCGGTCTGCTGCACCTCGAGATCATCACCGAGCGCCTGAGCCGCGAGTTCGGGCTCGACCTCATCACGACGGCGCCGAGCGTCATCTACGAGGTCACGAACGAGGACAACACCACGACCGAGGTCACGAACCCGTCCGAGTTCCCGGGTGGCCGCATCGTCGAGGTCCGCGAGCCGATGGTGCGCGCGGCGATCCTCGCCCCGAAGGACTACGTCGGCGCGATCATGGAGCTCTGCCAGTCGCGGCGCGGCTCCCTGCTCGGCATGGAGTACCTCGGCGAGGACCGCGTCGAGATCCGGTACGAGATGCCCCTCGGCGAGATCGTCTTCGACTTCTTCGACCAGCTGAAGAGCAAGACGCAGGGTTACGCCTCGCTCGACTACGAGCCCACCGGCGACCAGGCCGCGGACCTCGTGAAGGTCGACATCCTGCTGCAGGGTGAACAGGTCGACGCGTTCAGCGCGATCGTGCACCGCGACAAGGCGTACGCGTACGGCACCCTCATGACCGAGCGCCTGCGCAAGCTCATCCCGCGCCAGCAGTTCGAGGTCCCGATCCAGGCGGCCATCGGCGCACGCATCATCGCCCGCGAGAGCATCCGGGCGATGCGCAAGGACGTCCTCGCGAAGTGCTACGGCGGTGACATCACCCGCAAGCGCAAGCTCCTCGAGAAGCAGAAGGAGGGCAAGAAGCGCATGAAGATGGTGGGTCGCGTCGAGGTCCCGCAAGAAGCCTTCATCGCGGCGCTCTCGGGTGACGTCGAGGAGAAGAAGAAGTAGCGAGACGCCCGGATCGACCCGGTGCGACGTCGCGAGAGCGACACGTACGCGTCGACGACGTCGGAAGTCTCCGCCGAAGCGACAATTCGCCGCGAAACATTCGCGGAGACGTGTCGCTTTCGCGGCACCGGCGCGGAGCGCTTCGTCAGAACACGCGCCGCTGGGCGCGCGCCGCGCGGGTCCGCAGGGCCACCAGGCCGAGGGCCGGGAGGCTCGCGGCGGCCAGTCCGGCGAGTGCGGTCCGCAGGATGACGAGTCCGGCAGCCGCGTCGTAGTCGGCCTGTCCGGCAGCGGCGAACCCAGCCAGCACGGCACCGATCACCATCGCGAGCGTCGTGAACCCGAGCACCACCGGCAGCCCTGGTGCCCGGTGTCGACGGACCGCGAGCACGAGCGTCGCGCCGAAGAGCAGGACGCCCGCTCCGGCACTGCACGCCCCGAACGCGGCGATGGCGTTGGCGGTGTCGAACACGTCCCAGTCGCTCGGCGGCGCGGACACGTACCGGGCGGGGGAGTCGAGGCCGGCGGTGGCCCACTCGACCGCGGCCCGGGCGGTGGCGGCGAGCCCGAACGCCGCGAGCGTCAGCACGGCGAACGCGGCCGTCGTGCGGTCGACGGACCGCGTGCGGGCGGGGGTGGAGCGGGGCACGGACCAAGGCTAGGGGCGTGGCGGACGCGTGTCGGGCCTCCAGTTCGGGGTGCGCGGAAACCGGACCGCGCACCGCGCGGCCGAGGAGTCCCCGGTTCGATCGCGCGCACCGCTGGCAAGTAGGCTGACGGCATGAGTTCCCGCGGCAGCTACCGGACCGCCCTGACGTACGGAGCCGTGGGTGCGACCCAGGCGTCCGACCTCATGACGTACCCGCCGGAGGGGTTCACCCCGACCGAGTCGCGTGCCCGGATCGGGCACGGCGACCAGCGCTTCGAGACCGCGGTCACGCAGGCCCTGACGTGGCAGATCCAGGAGCGCAGCGGCATCCGCGTGCAGGTCGAGGACCAGCCCGACGACGACGAGGTCCGCTACAACCCGGTGACCTTCGACGAGGCCGGGGTGCCGATCGCGCCGGCCTCGATCGGGACGCCGCGGGTGGAGAAGTTCGCGCCGGACGGTACTCCGCTGCTGACGGCGGGCACGAGCGCGGTGCTGACGATGCACGCGTTCGGGCAGACCGTGCACGCGCCGGTCCGGGTCGTGTCGATCATCGACGAGAACGACCGCAAGGGCTTCGCGTACGGCACGCTCGAGGGGCACCCGCTCTCCGGCGAGGAGTCGTTCGTGGTCGAGCGGACGCCGGACGGTTCGGTGTGGCTGCAGATCCGGCAGTTCTCGCAGCCGTCGAGCCGCAAGTGGCAGTTCGTCGCGCCGCTGCTCCGTCGGCAGCAGAAGGTGATGGCGGAGAAGTACCTCGGCGCGCTCCGCGGCGACTAGGACCGCTCCTCGACCGGGCGCAACGGCGGGAGCGCCGCGATGGCGTCCTCGATGAGTGCGGCGTCGTCGACGCAGTTCCGCGCGATGGTCACGGCGCCGGTGGCCCGCAGCGCCTCGACGTCGTAGACCCCGGTCGCCACGGCGAGGAACGGGATCCCCACGGCGTCGGCAGCCTCGCCGTCGCGCGGGGTGTCCCCGACGATGACGGCGCGGGTGCCCGCGAGGGCGTCGGCGGCACGCGCGGTGACGCCCGTCCGCTCCACCTCGGTGTCACCGAAGAACGAGTGCTCCCAGTCGAACGCGTCGACGTCGAACCCGGCGCCCTGCAGCTTCACGCGGGCGCGGTACGCGGAGTTGCCGGTGAGCAGGCCGTTCCGCCACCCGAGCTCCGCGAAGCGCGCCACGAGGGCGATCGCACCGGGGGCCGGGCTGCGGTGGTCGCCCGAGCGGTGCCGTTCCTCGGTGAGGTCGCGGAGGTGGCCGCTGACGACGGGGATGAGGTCGGTGTCGAGTTCGTGGGCACGGACGTGCTCGGCGATGAGTCCGGCGTCGGTGCGGCCGTGCTGGTGGCCGACCCGCAGTACGAGGTCGCGGCCCACCGCACGCTCGAGCGCAAGGTGGTACAGGTTGCCCGGCGACGAGGCGTTCATCACGAGGGTGCCGTCGATGTCCCACAGCACGGTGGTGGGGACGGTGTGGTGCTCCATGCCTCCATCATGACGGACAATGGAGTCCATGCCGAGTGCTCTCCCGATCGCCGATCCAGCGCCTGTGGACGGCCTGATCTCCCCGGCCTCCGACGCGGGCGACGTCCCGTTCGGCGTGTACGTGCACGTGCCGTTCTGCCGGGTGCGCTGCGGCTACTGCGACTTCAACACCTACACGGCGTCCGAGTTGCGCGGCGTCCGTCGCGACGACTACGCCGGCCACGCCGTGCGGGAGATCGAGTGGGCCGCGACCGTGCTCGAGCGCTCCGGCGTCCCGCGTCGGCCGGTGTCGACCGTGTTCTTCGGCGGCGGCACCCCGACGATGCTGCCCGCGTCCGACCTCGCGATGATCCTGCGCGCGATCGACGACACCTGGGGCGTCCTGCCAGGCGCCGAGGTCACGACGGAGGCGAACCCCGACTCGGTGGACGCCGCGTCCCTGGAGACCCTGCGGGCCGGCGGGTTCAACCGGATCAGCTACGGCATGCAGTCGGCCGTCCCGCACGTGCTCGCGACGCTCGACCGCACCCACGACCCGCTCCGTGTTCCCGGGGTCGTCGACCTCGCGAAGCAGCAGGGCCTCGACGTCTCGCTCGACCTCATCTACTCGACCCCGGGGGAGTCCCTGGCCGACTGGCGCACCTCGCTCGACGCCGCGCTGGCGTGCGAGCCCGACCACGTCTCCGCGTACTCGTTGATCGTCGAGGACGGCACGGCGATGGGCCGGATGGTCGCGCGCGGCGAGCTGCCGGCGCCGGACGACGACCTCGCGGCGGACATGTACGAGCTGGCCGACCAGGTCCTCGGCGACGCCGGGTACTCCTGGTACGAGGTCTCGAACTGGTCGCGCGGCGCCCAGCACGCCAGCCGGCACAACCTGTCCTACTGGAAGGGCCACGACTGGTGGGGCGTCGGCCCGGGCGCCCACTCCGCGGTCGCCGGCACGCGCTGGTGGAACGTGAAGCACCCGGCCGCGTACGCGAACCGGGTGCTGTCGGGGGAGTCGCCGGCCGCCGGTCGCGAGACCCTGGACGATGAGACCCGGTACGTCGAGCGCGTCCTCCTCGCGGCGCGCGTCCGTGGGGAACTCGCCACCGCGGAACTCCGCCAGGAGGCCCGTGGCCGGGTCGCCGGGCTCATCGCACGCGGGCTGGTGGTCGGGTCGGCCGCGGTGCGGGGACGGATCGAGTTGACCCTGCAGGGTCGCCTGCTCGCGGACGCGGTGGTCCGCGAGCTGCTCGACTGAGGCCCTACTGCTTGATGAACTCGATGGAGAGTGGGTAGCGGTAGAACTCGCCGCGGTTCGCGGCGACCGCGGCCATGATGCCGAAGACGATCGACAGCACGCCTGCGGCGAGGGCGATGAGGACGCCGATGCCGAGCCAGACCGTCAGGGTGCCGACGGCGTACGCGATCGCCATCGTGATGTGGAAGTTCAGCGCGACGCGGGTGTGCTCGCGGATGAACCCGCCGCGGTCACGCAACACGAGGTACGCCACCAGCGGCGCGATGAAGTTGAAGAAGATCCCGCCGATGTGCGTCAGCGTTGCCCAGAGCCGCTGGTCCTCCGGCGACATCGGCTGGGGCGGCTGGTACCCAGCGGGGTACTGCGGTCCACCGGGGTGCTGCGGGCCGCCGGGCTGCTGTCCGTAGGTCATGCGGGAAGCGTACCGGCCGGGGTGTGCAGAAGTCCCGGTCCGTCGGCGGTCGGGCGTAGGATCAGCAGTCGACACGTCCGAGTGCCAGAACGAGTGGAAGGGGTCCGGGTGGTCAGCGAACGCAGCCTCGAGGTCCTCAAGGCCATCGTGCGGGACTACGTCGCGTCGCGCGAACCGGTCGGCTCGAAGACGATCGTCGAGCGGCACGCCTTCGGGGTCAGCGCTGCCACGATCCGCAACGACATGGCCCAGCTCGAGGACGAACAGCTCATCGCCGCCCCGCACACCTCGTCCGGACGCGTGCCGACCGACAAGGGCTACCGGGTGTTCGTCGACCACCTCGCCGGTGCCCGGCCGCTCTCCAGCGCCCAACGGCACGCGATCGAGACGTTCCTCGGGGCGCCGAACGACCTCGACGAGGTGCTCGGCCGCACTGTCCGGCTGCTCAGCCAGCTCACCAACCAGGTCGCCCTCGTGCAGTACCCCTCGATGGTGCGCGCACGCGTGCAGCACATCGAGCTCGTGCGCCTCGGCGACAACCGGCTGATGGTCGTCCTGATCACCGACACCGCCCGGGTCGAGCAGCGCGTCGTCGAGACCGACGTGACGCTCGACGAGGGCGCGCTCACCGAACTCCGCGCGGTCGTGAACGGCGCCACCGTCGGACTCCTGCTGCAGGACGTCTCGACCGCGCTCCGGGCCGTCCCGCAGCAGATCCGCCCGGACGCCCAGCCGCTCGCCGGCGTCGTCGTCGCCACCCTGATCGAACAGGTCGCCGCCAACCGGCAGGACCGCCTCGTGATGGCCGGCGCGGCGAACCTCGCCAAGAGCGAACAGGACTTCTCGGGCGGCCTCTTCCCCGTGCTCGAGGCGATCGAGGAACAGGTGACCCTGCTCCGGTTGTTCGGCGAGATGCAGATCGACGACGTCGCCGTGGCGGCCCGGATCGGCGTGGAGAACGCCGAGTACGGGCTCGACGCCACGAGCATCGTCGCCGGTGGCTACCTGGCCCGTGGCGAGGTCGCCCGCCTCGGCGTCCTCGGACCGACGCGCATGGACTACGGCACGAACATGGCCGCGGTGCGCGCCGTCGCACGGTACCTGTCCAAACTCCTGGGCGAACATTGACCCGGCGGCACCCGCCGCACCGAACCGAAACCGACTGAGGGATACGTGGCAGACCACTACGACGTCCTCGGCGTCCAGCAGGACGCCTCCGATGCCGACATCAAGAAGGCGTACCGCCGACTGGCGCGCGAGCTGCACCCGGACGTGAACCCGAGCCCGGACGCCGCCGAGCGCTTCAAGGACGTGACGCACGCGTACGACGTGCTGAGCGACCCCGAGCAGCGCCGTCGGTACGACGCCGGACCGCAGGCCGACAGCCCCTTCGGCGGCGGCGCCGGTGGCTTCAGCGACATCTTCGACGCGTTCTTCGGCGGTGGCGGTGGTGGCGGCCGGGGCAGTGGCCCGCGCAGCCGCGCCGAGCGCGGACAGGACGCCCTGCTCCGCATCGACGTCGACCTCGACGAGGTCGTCTTCGGCACCCACAAGGACGTCGAGGTCGACACGGCCGTGCTCTGCGAGACGTGCAACGGCTCCTGCTGCGCGCCCGGCACCAGCCCGCAGACCTGCGACATCTGCGGCGGCTCGGGCCACATCCAGCGCCAGGTCCGCTCGCTCCTCGGCAACGTCGTCACGAGCGCGCCGTGCGGCACCTGCCGTGGCTACGGCACCGTCATCCCGAACCCGTGCCCGACGTGCCAGGGCCAGGGCCGCATCCGTGCGCGTCGCACCGTGCCGGTCGACGTCCCCGCCGGTGTCGACTCCGGCTTGCGGCTGCAGATGCCCGGTCAGGGCGAGGTCGGTCCGGCCGGCGGCCCCTCCGGCGACCTGTACCTCGAGATCCGCGTACGGCACCACGACGTCTTCAGCCGCGACGGGGACGACCTCCTCGCCACGCTCGAGGTCGCGATGACGGACGCCGTGCTCGGCACCACGGCGACGATCGACGGGCTCGACGGTCCGGTGGAGCTCGAGGTCCGTCCGGGTGTGCAGAGCGCGGACGTCCTCGTGCTCAAGGACCGCGGGGTCACGAAGCTGCGCGGCAACGGGCGCGGCGACCTGCGGATCGGCGTCCAGGTCGTGACGCCGACGAAGCTCTCGCACAAGGAACGCCAGCTCGTCGAGCAGCTCGCGAAGTCGCACAAGGCCGCGGCGCCGCAGTTGTCGCGGTTCCAGCAGGGCATGTTCGGCAAGCTCCGCGACCGGTTCTTCAACTTCTGATGGCGTCGCTCTACCTCGTCGACTCGCTCGACGGCGTGACGGTCGGCGGACAGGTGTCCCTCGACGGGGCAGAGGGACGGCACGCGGTGTCCGTCGCCCGGGTACGGGTGGGCGAGACGCTGCGCATCGGGAACGGCCGCGGCACGGTCGTCGTCGGGGCGGTGGTCTCCACGGACCGCGACTCGCTGGTGCTCGACGTGGAGTCGGTCGACGTCTCGCCGGCCCCCTCGCCGACGCTGACGCTCGTGCAGGCGCTCGCGAAGGGCGGCCGCGACGAGATGGCCGTGCAGGCGGCGACCGAGATCGGCGTCGACCGGATCGTCCCGTGGTCGGCCGCACGTAGTGTCTCGCGGTGGGACGGCGCGAAGGTCGAGAAGGGTCGTGCCCGCTGGGCGGCGATCGCGCAGGAGGCCTCGAAGCAGGCGATCCGCTCGCGCGTGCCGGCGGTGGACGCCCCGGCGACGACGGCGCAGCTCGCCGCCGGCGCCGGTGCGGGTCCGTCGCGTGCGGTGCTCGTGCTCGACCCCGTCGGGGACGTCCGACTGTCGTCGTGGGAGCCGCCGGCCGAGGTCGCCGAGATCGTCCTGGTCGTCGGACCGGAGGGCGGGATCGACGGCTCGGAGTTCGACCGGCTCGTGGCGGCCGGCGCCGTCCGCGTGCGGCTCGGCGACACCGTGCTCCGGACCTCCACGGCCGGGCCCGCGGCCCTGGCCGTGCTGCAGACGCGGCTCGGGCGCTGGTAGTCGGCCCGGACCTGGCGGATCGGGAAGGCCCGGCGTCGGTCCCGCGTTCTACGATGGGTCCATGAGCACCAGCACGCCCAGCGTCTTCTCCAAGATCATCGCGCGCGAGATCCCGGCGACCGTCGTCGCCGAGGACGACCGCGTCATCGCGATCGAGGACATCGCGCCGAAGGCCCCCGTCCACGTGCTCGTCATCCCCAAGACCGAGGAGTACGCGAACGTGTCCGAGCTCGCCGCCGGTGACCCGGACCTCCTCTCACACGTGGTCGCCACCGCGCAGCGCATCGCCGACGAGCGCGCCGACGGCCAGTTCCGACTCGTCTTCAACACCGGCGAAGCAGCCGGTCAGACCGTGTTCCACGTGCACGCGCACGTACTCGCAGGTGAACTGCAGGAAGGCACCCTTGCCGGCTAACGAACCAGCACCCTCCCCGATCGACCCCGCCGAGTCGGAGTCGACCGTCTCGATCCAGGTCGACGGCATCGCCATGGTGCAGCTGCTCGGCCCCCAGGACCGGCTGCTCAAGACCGTCGAACGGCAGTACCCCGGCGTCCGCGTGCTCGTGCGCGGCAACGAGGTCTCGCTGACCGGTCCCGAACGCGACGTCGCCCGCGCGAACGCCCTCGTCGACGAACTCGTCGGCATGGTCCGGCGCGGACAGGACATCGGCCCGTCGGACATCCCCGTGTCGGCGAAGCTCCTCGACGAGGACCGCAAGCCGTCCGACACCTTCGGTACGCCGATCGTCTCGAGCCGTGGCAAGTCCGTGCGCCCGAAGACCGACGGGCAGCGCGCCTACGTCGACGCCATCGACGAGCACACGATCACGTTCGGCATCGGCCCGGCCGGTACCGGCAAGACGTACCTGGCGATGGCGAAGGCCGTCCAGGCCCTGCAGCGGCGCGAGGTGAACCGGATCATCCTCACCCGCCCCGCGGTCGAGGCCGGCGAGCGGCTCGGGTTCCTGCCGGGCACGCTCACCGACAAGATCGACCCGTACCTGCGCCCGCTGTACGACGCACTCAACGAGATGATGGACCCCGAGCTGGTCCCGAAGCTCCTGGCGGCCGGCACGGTCGAGGTCGCTCCGCTCGCGTACATGCGCGGCCGGACGCTCAACGACTCGTTCGTGGTCCTCGACGAGGCGCAGAACACCACCCCCGAGCAGATGAAGATGTTCCTGACGCGGCTCGGCTTCGGGTCGAAGATGGTCGTCACCGGGGACATCACCCAGGTCGACCTGCCCGGCAACCTGTCCGGACTCCGGCTCGTCACGCGGATCCTCGACCGGGTCGAGGACATCCACTTCGCACGGCTCACGAGCGACGACGTCGTCCGGCACACCCTCGTCGGCCGCATCGTCGACGCGTACACCGTCTACGACGAGGAGCGCCTCGCCGAGCAGTCCGGGTACCGCCCTGGTGGCCGCGGCAGCGCTGCCACGCCGAACCCCGCCGGCACGAACCGCGCCGAGCGACGGGGGCGTCCGCCGCAGGACCGCCAGCGCTCCCCGTACCCCCAGAACGACGCCCGAGGAGGCAACCGGTGAGCATCGAGCTCAACAACGAGTCCGGTGTCGAGGTCGACGAGGCAGCCATCCAGCGCCTCGCCGCCTTCGCACTCGACGCGCTGCACGTCCACGCCGACGCGGAGCTCGCGATCGTGTTGGTCGACGAGGGGGCGATGGAGCAGCTGCACGTCCGGTGGATGGACGAGCCCGGCCCCACCGACGTCCTGAGCTTCCCGATGGACGAGCTCCGTCCGGGCACCGAGGACGAGCCGACGCCCGCCGGCCTGCTCGGGGACATCGTGCTCTGCCCGCAGGTCGCCGAGGAGCAGGCGAAGACCGCGGGGCACTCCAGCACCGACGAGATGCTGCTGCTGACCTGCCACGGGATCCTGCACCTGCTCGGGTTCGACCACGCCGAACCCGACGAGAAGGCCGAGATGTTCGGCCTGCAGGGCGAGATCCTGACCGCGTTCGCCGCACAGCGCCGAGGACGGTGACCTGATGCTGCTCGTCGCCGGCCTGCTCGCGGTGGCGTTCGTGCTGGTCGTCCTCGGTGGCCTGCTCGCCGCCTCCGACGCCGCACTGTCCGTCCTGTCCCGTGCCGACCTCGACGAGATCGCTCGGGGGAGCAAGCACCGTCGGGCGATCGAGGCGATCGGAGACGACGTCGGTGCCCACGTCAACGCGCTGAACTTCTTCCGGGTCCTGGCCGAGACGGCAGCGGCCGTCCTCGTCGCGATCGGTCTCGTCATGGTGTTCGACACCTGGTGGGTGGCGCTCATCGTGGCGGCGGCGATCATGACCGCGGTGTCGTTCGTCCTGGTCGGGTCGAGCCCCCGGAGCGTCGGCCGTGCGCACGCCGAGGGGCTCATCGCCTCGACCGGCGGGCTCGTCCGCGGCGTCCGGATCGTCCTCGGCCCGCTCGCCGGGCTGCTCGTCGTGATCGGCGACAAGGTCACGCCGGGTCGGGGTCGGAGTGCGTCGACGGTGTCGAGCGAGGAGCAGCTGCTGTCCCTCGTCGACGAGGCCACCGAGAGCAACGTCCTCGAACAGGACGACCGCGAGCTCATCCACTCGGTCTTCGAGTTCAGCGACACCCTCGTGCGCGAGGTCATGGTGCCGCGCACCGACATGCTCACCGTCGACGGGGCGGACACGCTGGCCGCCGGCATGGAGCAGTTCCTGGCCGCTGGGGTGTCCCGCATGCCCGTGACCGGCAAGGACAGCGACGACGTGCTCGGGGTGCTGTACCTCCGCGACGTCGCCCGCGCCCTCTACGAACGGCCGGGTTCCGGTGCCGAGCGGGTCACGACGCTGCTGCGGCCGGCCCAGTTCGTACCGGAGTCGAAGGCCGCGGACGACACCCTCCGGCACATGCAGGCCGCCAAGAACCACCTCGTGCTCGTCGTCGACGAGTACGGCGGCGTCGCCGGCCTCGTCACGATGGAGGACCTCATCGAGGAGCTCGTCGGGGACATCTCGGACGAGTACGACCGCGCCGTCGTCGACCGTGTCGAGGTCGAACCGGGTCTCTGGCGGATCTCCGCCCGGCTGCCCGTCGACGAGCTCGGCGACCTGTTCGGCATCGAGCTCGAGGACGACGACGTCGACACCGCCGGCGGCCTCCTCACCAAGGAGCTCGGCCACCTGGCGGTCCGTGGCGAGACGGTCACCGTCTCCGGCGTCGTGCTGACGGCCGACCGGGTCGAGGGCAAGCGCCGCCACCTCATCTCCGTGCTCGCCGAGCGCACGCCCGAACTCGCCGGCGTCGAGGACGCCTTCGAGGACGCCGCACCCACCACGACGGGACCCACGCACGCATGACCGACACCACCACTCCCGCCGGCGACGCCGAGCAGCCCTACCGCGCCGGGTTCGTCTCGTTCGTCGGCCGCCCGAACGTCGGCAAGTCGACGCTGACGAACGCCCTGGTCGGCGAGAAGGTCGCGATCACCTCGTCCAAGCCGCAGACGACCCGACGGGCCATCCGCGGCGTCGTGCACCGGCCGAACGGGCAGGTCATCATCGTGGACACGCCGGGCGTGCACCGTCCGCGCACGCTGCTCGGTGAGCGGCTCAACGACCTCGTGCAGACGACGCTCGGCGACGTCGACGTGATCGGGTTCTGCGTCCCGGCGAACGAGCCGATCGGGCCCGGCGACAAGTTCATCAACGACACGCTCGACCAGTACCCCCGCGCCAAGAAGGTCGCGATCGTGACGAAGATCGACCGGACCGCGAAGGACAAGGTGGGCGAGCAGCTGCTCGCGGTGTCGCAGCTCCGCGAGTGGGACTCGATCATCCCGACCTCGGGGACGAAGGGGATCCAGCTCGAGGTCCTGCTCGAGGAGATCACGAAGCTCCTGCCCGAGTCGCCGCAGCTCTACGACGCGACGACCGTGACCGAGGAGACCGACGAGGAGCGGATCGGGGAGCTCATCCGTGAGGCCGCGCTCGAGGGCGTCCGCGACGAGCTCCCGCACTCCCTCGCGGTCGTCATCGAGGACATGGTCGAGCCCGACGACGACGACGACCCGGACGGTCCCCTGCGCATCTTCGCCAACCTGTTCGTCGAGCGCGACAGCCAGAAGGCGATCGTGATCGGCCACAAGGGCGAACGGCTGAAGGACGTCGGATCACGCGCCCGCGTCGAGATCGAGTCGCTGCTCGGTGGCCGCCACGTGTACCTGAACATCCGGGTGAAGGTGGCCAAGGAGTGGCAGCGCGACCCGAAGCAGCTCGGCCGACTCGGCTTCTGAGCCGACCGCCTGCGGACGTCACTCCACAGGCGGACGCGCGCCGTGCCTCCAGGCCGTACCGTGGTGACGTGTTCCGTCCCATGCTGCGCGCGCAGATCGTCACCGACGTGGTGGTGGCGGTCGTCCTCGGTGCGCTCGTCCTGGTCGCGACGGCGCGGGGGATGGACTCGCCGCTCGCGCTGATCACCGTCGTCGGCATGACCGGAGCGCTCGCGCTCCGTCGGCTCTCGCCGGGCCTCGCGCTCGGCGTCGCCTGGGTGTTCGCCGTCTTCGAGATGGTCACCGGGCAGCAGCCCGACCTGTCGAACGTCTTCATCGCGGCCGTGATGTACACGACGAGTGCCTACGGCAGTCGGCGCGTGCGACTCGCCGGACTCGTCTCGGCGATCGGCGGACCGGTGATCGCGGCGGTGTACCTCGGCGTCGACGACTACAACTCCCGGCTCGGCATCGTGACGGCGACGACCCCGGCGCAGGAGTCGCTCAAGGTCGCGTTCTCGTACTTCGCCGTCGTCCTGCTCCTGCTGCTCCTGCCGTGGCTCGCCGGACTCGTCCGCCGGGTGCGCCGGTCGGCGAGCATGAGCCGGGAGGCCCAGCTCGTCGCCGAACGTGACGCAGCCCGGGCCGACCGAGCCGTCGCCGTGGAGCAGGAGCGCGTGCGGATCGCACGGGACATGCACGACATCGTGGCGCACTCGCTCGCGGTCGTCATCGCGCAGGCGGACGGCGCTCGGTACGCCCTCAAGGCCGACCCCGCGATCGCGGACGAGGCCCTCGGCACGATCTCGACGACCGCGCGCCGCGCCCTCGGCGACGTCCGGGAGCTCCTCGGTGCCCTCCGCCACGAGCAGGGCACCGCACCGACACCCGAGATCGACGACATCGAACGACTCGTGGGGGAGATGCGCGGCGTCGGACTCGACGTGCGGGTCGAACGCGAGGGCGACCCGTCCGGCCTGCCGACCACCACGCAGCTCGCGGTCTACCGGATCGTGCAGGAGAGCCTGACGAACGCGTGGAAGCACGGGGAGCCGGGGACGCCGGTGCACACCGCGCTGACGTACCGACCGGACACCGTCGAGATCAGCGTGGTGAACCGTCGGGCGGACGACGGCACGCGCGGTCCCGGGACCGGACACGGCCTGGTCGGGATGCGCGAACGTGCCACGATGACCGGGGGCACGATGACGGCCGGACCCCGCGGCGACGACTTCGCGGTCGCGGTCCGGATGCCGACCGTCCCCGCCAGCGGACAGATGCCCAGGGGGCTGGTGCCGACGACCGGCATCCCCGCACCCCGCACCACCCCGACCAGCCAGGAGCACACCCGCCGATGAACGACACCCCGATCCGCGTCGCCCTCGTCGACGACCAGGCACTCTTCCGGACCGGCATCCGGATGCTCATCGACTCGCAGGCCGACCTGCAGTTCGTCGGCGAGGCCGGAGACGGTGCCGAGGGCGTCGAACTCGTGCGCCGGGGTCGTCCCGACGTCGTGCTCATGGACGTCCGGATGCCGGTGATGGACGGCATCACCGCGACGTCCCGCATCGTCGAGGACAGCGGTGCGGACGGCGCGAAGGTGCTCGTCCTCACGACCTTCGACTTCGACGAGGCCGCGGCCAAGGCGATCCGCGCAGGTGCGAGCGGGTTCGTGCTCAAGGACGCCGACCCGGAGTTCCTGCTCGCCGCCATCCGCACGGTGCACGCCGGCACCGCGGTGTTCGCGGCGTCCGCCACGCGTGAACTGCTCCGCCGCTACGAGGACTCGAGCGAGCAGGCGCCATCGGTCCCGGCGGCCTTCGCCGACCTGACGCCGCGGGAGCGGGAGATCTTCGACCTCGCGGCGCGGGGCTTCAGCAACAGCGAGATCGCCCAGCACGAGTACGTCAGCGAGGCGACCGTGAAGACGCACATCTCGCGGGTCCTCACGAAGCTCGAGCTCCGCGACCGCGTGCGCCTCGTCGTGTTCGCGCACGAGCACGGCCTGGTGACCAAGGCCGAGTGACCCTCATCCGCTCGGATGACTTCTGCACAGGGAGTCGAGCCGAGCGGACGATCCACAGGAGCCGTCGGACCGACGCGGGGCGTGCCTCCCGACCGTCATCGTGGATGCATGACCACGAGCCACGCACCGATCATCCGTCTCGACCACGTGTCCAAGCACTACGGCGACGCCGCCCGGCGGGTGACGGCGCTCGACGACGTCAGCGTCGACATCGGCTCGGGGGAGTTCACCGCGGTGATGGGACCGTCGGGTTCGGGCAAGTCCACGCTGATGCACGTCGCGGCCGGACTCGACGCCGTGTCGACGGGTCGGATCCAGATCGACGGCGTCGACATCACCGGCCTGGCCGACAAGGAGCTCACCGAGCTCCGCCGCCGTCGGCTCGGGTTCGTGTTCCAGTCCTTCAACCTCGTTCCGACGCTCGACGTCAGCGAGAACATCCGCCTGCCGTTCCTGCTCGGCGGGCACAAGCCGAGTCGTGAGGAATCGGCGTGGATCGACCGGCTCGTCGAGATGCTCGGGCTCGGGAACCGTCTCACGCACCGGCCGCACCAGCTGTCCGGTGGGCAGCAGCAGCGCGTCGCGATCGCCCGCGCGCTGGCCTCGCGTCCCGCCGTGGTGGTCGCCGACGAGCCGACGGGTGCACTCGACTCCCGGACCGGGCGTGACGTGCTGCAGATCCTCCGCGGCGCCGTGACCGAGTGGGGCCAGAGCGTCGTCATGGTGACGCACGACCCGGTGGCCGCCGCCAACGCGGACCGGATCCTCTTCCTGGCCGACGGCCGGGTCGTGGGGGACCGCCCGGCGATGGACGCGGCCGAGATCTCCACCACGATGCTCGGGATGGAGGCCGCAGCGTGAACGGCATCCGCTCCTTCGCCCCCACGGTCCTCGTCGCCGCACTCGGCACCACCTTCGGGTCGGCGCTCGTCATCGCGCCGGGCGTCGTCACCGAGGCACTCGCGGCCGCCGGCCTCTCCGAGCTCGGCCCGGTCAAGGCGATCCTCTCCGTCCTCGGATGGCTGTTCCTCGGCATCGCCCTGTACGTCGGCGCGATCGTCACCGCCAACACCTGCGCGACGCTCATCGCCGGGCAGACGCGGATCATCGCGCTGCAGCGGCTCGTCGGCGCGACCGGGGCCACCCTGCGTGCCCGGATCACCCGGACGGGACTGCTGGTCGGCGTGCTCGGCGGCCTCATCGGTGCCGTCGCCGGCACAGGCCCGACGGCGCTGTTCGTCGTGGTCCTGCGCGGCAACGGCTTCCTGCCCGACACGACCTACACCCTGCTGCCGTGGGAGCTCGTGCTCCCGGTCGTCGCCGTGGTCCTCGCCACGTGGGGCGCCTTCGCGGTGGGGTCGCGGCGCGTGCTCACCGTGACGCCGCTCCAAGCGCTGTCGTCGAGTGTCGAGCCGAGCCACGAGGACGTCCGCTCCGGCACCGCCCGGAAGGTCTGGTCGATCCTGCTGATGGCCGGCGGCGGGCTCCTCATGCTCGTCGGGCTCCTCGGCAGCGCGGCGTCCCCGATCGCCGTCCTGCCCGCGGCCCTCGGCGGCTTCGTCTCGTTCGCGGGGGTCGCCGTCGGTGCCACGATCGTGATGCCGCCGGTCCTGCAGCTGATCGGTCGGATCGGCTCTCGCGACCCGGTCGTGCTCCTCGCCGGTCGGAACGCGATGCGTGCGCCGGGGCGGTCCTCCCGCGCGACGATCGGGCTCGTCATCGGGGTCACGCTGCTCGTGACGTTCGCGGTGGCGCTCGGCATCATGCAGCACGTGCTCGAGGCCCAGCTCCGCGGTCAGCTCGAGGGTGGCAGCCCCGAACAGGTCCAGGGCATGCGGGACTTCTTCGTGCAGCTCAACGCCGTGATCAGTGTGATCGTCGGGTTCTCCGCCGTCATCGCCGCCGTGGGGGTCGTGAACGCGCTCGCCCTCGGGGTCCTGCAGCGTCGACGGGAGCTCGGGCTGCTCCGTGTGCTCGGGCTGACCGGGGCGCAGGTCCGTCGGATGATCGTGACCGAGGCCGTGCAGATGGTCGTCGCGGCGGTCCTCACCGGGCTCGTGCTCGGCACCTTCTACGGGTGGGTCGGCGGTCAGACGCTCCTCGGCTCGCTCGGCACCCCGGTGGCCCCGGTTCTGCCGCCGCTCACCATCGGGATCGTGGTGCTCGGGGCGCTCGTCCTCGCGGTCGCCGCGACGATCGCGCCGGTGCGGCGCGCGATGCGCGTCCCGCCGACCGAGGCCCTCGCGGTCGACTGACGCGCGGCCCTGGGCGCGAGCGACGTCGGACGGGAGGCACGGTGCCAGCTGGCACCGTGCCTCCCGTCCGTCGTGTCGCCGGGTGAGCGGAGCGGGGCTGGGCTGGGCGGGGTCGCGGTCGCGGTCGCGGTCGCGCGACATGCCGCTCGCGTTCGCCGAGAGGGCACAAAACGTCGCACTCAGGTCCGTCGGGCGGCACTTCGTGCCCCCTCGGCGAACGACCGACGGCGTGTCGTGCACACTCGGCGCCCACCCCGCACCCACCCCGCCCGCCGCTCGCCGCCCGCACCCGGCCCACCGACCGACCGTCGCCCTGGACGGTTGCGCCGCGCTGGTACACCAGTGCTACGGTGGTCGAGATATGTACTCGGCGCTCCTCCTCCTTCGCTGCCGCGACGAGGCCTGACACAACGGCCCACCTCGTCGCGGAGTCCGTCGTGGCCGCACCCACGCAGAGCACACGAACACCGCGACGAAAGCGACGAAACGATGCAGAACACGCAGCGCCCCTCGGGGATGCCGATCCACAAGTACGTTCCCTTCCACGAGCAGATCCGCGTCGAGCTGCCCGATCGGACCTGGCCGACGAAGCGCATCGAGAAGGCGCCCCGCTGGTGCGCGGTCGACCTGCGTGACGGCAACCAGGCGCTCATCGACCCGATGGACTCCGAGCGCAAGCGCGCCATGTTCGACCTCCTGGTCCGCATGGGCTACAAGGAGATCGAGGTCGGCTTCCCGAGCGCCTCGCAGACCGACTTCGACTTCGTCCGCTCACTGATCGACGAGGGCGCGATCCCCGAGGACGTCACGATCCAGGTGCTGACCCAGGCGCGCGAGCACCTGATCAACCGCACGTACGAGGCGATCGACGGCGCGAAGCAGGCCATCGTGCACCTGTACAACTCGACGTCGATCGTCCAGCGCGAGGTCGTGTTCCGCACCGACGTGCAGGGCGTCGTGGACATCGCGGTGTCTGGCGCGAAGCTGTGCCGCGCGGCCGAGGCGAACCTGCAGCACGACACGAAGGTCTTCTACGAGTACTCGCCGGAGTCCTACACGGGCACCGAGCTCGAGGTCGCGGTCCAGATCTGCAACGCCGTGCTCGAGGTCTTCGAGCCCACCCCCGACCGCAAGGTCATCATCAACCTGCCGGCGACCGTCGAGATGGCGACACCGAACGTCTACGCCGACTCGATCGAGTGGATGTCGCGCAACCTCGCGCACCGCGACGACGTCATCCTGTCGCTGCACCCGCACAACGACCGCGGCACCGCGGTCGCCGCCGCCGAGCTCGGGTACATGGCCGGCGCGGACCGCATCGAGGGCTGCCTGTTCGGCAACGGTGAGCGCACCGGCAACGTCGACCTCGTCGCGCTCGGCATGAACCTGTTCACGCAGGGGATCGACCCCGAGATCGACTTCTCGGACATCGACCAGATCAAGCGCACGGTCGAGTACTGCAACCAGCTGCCGGTGCCGGAGCGTCAGCCGTGGGCGGGCGACCTCGTGTACACGGCGTTCAGCGGCTCGCACCAGGACGCCATCAACAAGGGCTTCGACGCGATGCAGGCGAAGGCCGACGCCGCGGGCAAGTCGATCGACGAGATCGCGTGGGCCGTGCCGTACCTGCCCGTCGACCCGAAGGACATCGGCCGCTCCTACGAGGCCGTGATCCGCGTGAACTCGCAGTCCGGCAAGGGTGGCGTGGCCTACCTGCTCAAGACCGACCACGCGATCGACCTGCCCCGCAAGCTGCAGATCGAGTTCTCCGGGGTCGTGCAGCAGCGCACCGACGCCGAGGGTGGCGAGTTCTCCTCGGAGCGCATCTGGGACCTCTTCCGCGACGAGTACCTGCCCGCGGCCGACGAGTCGGACAAGTGGGGCCGGTACGAGATCACGAAGACGGCGACGTCGAGCGACTTCGACGGCACGACGAAGCTGTCGGTCGCGATGCGCGTCGACGAGGGCGCGGTCGAGGCCGACGCCGTGGGCACCGGTCCGATCGACGCGTTCCTGACCGTGATGCGGGAGCAGGGCGTCGACGTCACGCTGTACGACTACTCGGAGCACACGATGAGCGCCTCCGGAGACGCCAAGGCGGCCTCGTACGTCGAGCTCGACGTCGACGGCGTGCGCCTGTGGGGCGTCGGGATCGACGCCGACATCTCGACGGCATCGCTCAAGGCGATCGTGTCGGCGGTGAACCGCGCGGTGCGCGCGGGTGCCGCGTCCGGCGCGCCGGAGTTGGTCTCCGCCTGAGACGCGACCCCTCCTGGAGGCGCGGTGCGGGTCCGACCTGCACCGCGCCTCCCGTCTGTGGTCCCGCTGGTCTGGGCACGTTCCTGCCCATAGCGCGCGCAATGGAAAGCTGAATCGCGCGTAGGAGGCCGAAAGAACCTGCTCCCTATGCGCGGTTCCGCTTCCCATGCGCGATCCTGCCTCCTACGCGCGAATCGGCAGCGGGCGGGCAGGCGGCGCGGGGTGTCGGTGCGGAGGGGGATACTGGAGCAATGCCGCTGTACCGGGACGAGTGCGTCGTGTTGCGCACCCACAAGCTCGGTGAAGCCGACCGCATCGTCACGATGCTCAGCCGGCAGCACGGCAAGATCCGCGCGGTGGCGAAGGGTGTTCGTCGGACCGCCTCGAAGTTCGGCTCCCGGCTGGAGCCGTTCATGGTCGTCGACGCCCAGTTCTACGAGGGCCGGTCGCTCGACATCGTCACGCAGGCGGAGTCCCTCGGGTCGTACGGTGCGCAGATCGTCGCCGACTACGGCGCGTACACCGCGGCCAGCGCCATGGTCGAGACCGCCGACCGCCTGAGCGAGGCGGACGCGGGACTCCAGCAGTACCTGCTCCTCGTCGGTGCGCTGCGCTCCCTGTCCCGCGGCGAGCACGTGTCGAGCGCGACCCTCGACTCGTACCTGCTCCGCGCGATGAGCATCGCGGGGTGGGCGCCCTCGTTCTCGGACTGTGCGGTGACCGGCGAGCCCGGCCCGCACTCGGCGTTCGTCGTGCAGCTCGGCGGCGTCGTGGCGGACCACGCCGCACCCCCCGGCACTCCGCGGCTCGACGACGAGACGCTGGGCCTGCTCGGGTCACTGCTCGCGGGGGACTGGACCGTCGTCGACGCGGCGGACGAACGGACGCGCTCCCGGGCCTCGGGCGTGGTCGCGGCGTACGCCCAGTGGCACCTGGAACGATCGCTCCGGTCCCTGCCGCACGTCGACCGGTCGGAGCACCCGCTGCCGGTGCCGCTGACCCACGACGGACCCGAGGCCACGGCACGCGCCGTCGCCTCCACCCCGGCACCGACCGTGCCCGACCCCGATCCCGCTGCCGAAGGAACCCGCACCGCATGAGCCCCCGCCGCCACGACGATGCCGAGCCGTTCCGCCCGATCGACTGGACCGGCGAGACGCCCCCGGCGATCCCGGCCCGGTTCGTGCCGGAGCACGTGGCGATCGTCATGGACGGCAACGGCCGGTGGGCGAACGGTCGCGGACTCACCCGCATCGAGGGTCACAAAGCGGGCGAGGCCTCGTTGCTCGACGTCGTCGCGGGCGGGATCCAGATCGGCGTGAAGCACATCTCGGCGTACGCGTTCTCGACGGAGAACTGGAAGCGCTCCCCGGAGGAGGTGCGCTTCCTGATGGGCTTCAACCGCGACGTCATCCGGCGTCGACGTGACCAGCTGCACGAGTGGGGCGTCCGGGTGCGGTGGGCCGGGCGTCGGCCGCGGCTCTGGCGGAGCGTGATCGACGAGCTCGAGCAGGCCGAGCGGATGACCGCGGGCAACGAGGTCCTCACGCTGACGATGTGCGTCAACTACGGCGGTCGGAACGAGATCGTCGACGCCGTACGGGGCATGGCCGAGGACGTCGCGGCGGGGCGCCTCAAACCGAGCCAGGTCACCGAGAAGGCCCTGGCGAAGCGGCTCTACGTGCCGGAGATGCCGGACGTCGACCTGTTCCTCCGGAGTTCGGGGGAGCAGCGCACGTCGAACTTCCTCCTCTGGCAGTCGGCGTACGCCGAGATGGTGTTCCTCGACCGGCTCTGGCCGGACTTCCGACGCACCGACCTGTGGGGAGCGATCGAGGAGTACGCACGCCGCGACCGACGCTACGGCGGCGCGGTGGACGCACCCACGGCCTGACGGACGGCGGTTCTCCACCGGGGCCGAGCCGCGCCTCCAGTCCGACGCGAACGCCGGTACGCTTGCCCGGTACGTTTCCGCACCGAGCACCCAGCTCGGCGACCTCTGGAGCACCCTTTGGCACAGCCCTCCCGTCTCGACAGCGTCATCGCCCTGGCCAAGCGCCGCGGCTTCGTCTTCCAGTCGGGGGAGATCTACGGCGGATCCCGCTCCGCGTGGGACTACGGGCCCCTCGGTGTCGAGCTCAAGGAGAACATCAAGCGCCAGTGGTGGCAGCGGTTCGTCCGCGGCCGCGGCGACATGGTCGGCCTCGACTCCGCCGTGATCCTGCCCCGCAAGGTGTGGGAGGCCTCCGGCCACGTCGCGACGTTCACCGACCCGCTCGTGGAGTGCCTGCACTGCCACCACCGGTTCCGCGAGGACCACCTGATCGAGGCGTTCGTCGCCAAGAAGGGCCGCGACCCCGAGGGCCGCATGGCCGAGATCGCCTGCCCGAACTGCGGCACCCGCGGCGAGTGGACCGAGCCCCGTGAGTTCTCCGGGATGCTCAAGACCTACCTCGGCCCGGTCGAGTCCGAAGAGGGCCTGAACTTCCTGCGCCCCGAGACCGCGCAGGGCATCTTCGTCGACTTCGCGCAGGTCGTCACGACCAGCCGGATGAAGCCCCCGTTCGGCATCGGCCAGGTCGGCAAGGCGTTCCGCAACGAGATCACGCCCGGCAACTTCATCTTCCGCACGCGCGAGTTCGAGCAGATGGAGATCGAGTACTTCGTGCCCCCGGCCGAGGCGGAGGAGCACTACGAGCAGTGGATCGCCGACTCCGTCGCGTTCTACACCGACCTCGGCATCGACCCGGAGAACCTCCGCCGCTTCGACGTGCCGGACGGCGAGCGGGCGCACTACTCCGACGCCACGGCCGACATCGAGTACCGCTTCGGCTTCACCGGTTCGGAGTGGGGCGAGCTCATGGGCGTCGCGAACCGCACCGACTTCGACCTCAACAACCACATCGAGTCGTCGGGGCAGGACCTGCGCTTCTTCGACCAGGCCGCCAACGAGAAGTACGTGCCGTACGTCATCGAGCCGTCCTTCGGCCTGACCCGTGCGCTCATGGCGTTCCTGCTCGACTCGTACCACGAGGACGAAGCCCCGAACGCGAAGGGCGGCGTCGACAAGCGCACGGTGCTGCGGCTCGACCCGCGCCTGGCGCCCGTCAAGGCCGCGGTGCTGCCGCTGTCCCGCAACGAGCAGCTGTCGCCGGTGGCCCGTGGCCTCGCGGACGACCTCCGCAAGCACTGGAACGTCGACTTCGACGACGCCGGCGCGATCGGTCGCCGCTACCGTCGCCACGACGAGATCGGGACGCCGTTCTGCATCACGGTGGACTTCGACACGCTCGAGGACAAGGCCGTCACGGTGCGCGAGCGCGACACGATGTCGCAGGAGCGTGTGGCGCTCGACCAGCTGCAGGGGTACCTCGCCACGCGGTTGCTCGGCGCGTAGGGGGGTTTCGCTCCGCAAAGCACCGGTGTCCGTGCGTTGCACACCCGCACGCGGGTGTTCGACCTGCGAACACCGGTGCTTTGCTGCCAGCGACGGGAATGCGATCGTCGCCATCGCGTTGCACCCGGCATGAACGACAGCGCTCTCAACGACACCGTGAAGGTGGATGTCTGGTCGGACATCGCCTGCCCCTGGTGCTACATCGGCAAGCGGAAGTTCGAGGCCGGCGTCGCCGCCTTCGCCGCGACCGACTCCGGCCGGCCCGTCGAGGTCGAGTACCACTCCTTCGAACTGAGCCCGGACACCCCGGTGGACTTCGAGGGCACCGAGGCCGAGTTCCTGTCGAACCACAAGGGCATGCCCGTCGAGCAGGCCCAGCAGATGCTCGACCAGGTCACCGGGATCGCCGCCTCCGTCGGCCTCGACTACGACTTCGAGTCGATGCACCACACCAACACGGTGAAGGCGCACCAGGTCATCCACCTCGCGAAGCAGCAGGGCAAGCAGCTCGAGATGGTCGAGCGGCTCTTCACCGCCTACTTCGAGCGTGGTGAGCACGTCGGCGACGAGGCGACGCTGGCAGACCTCGGCGCGGAGATCGGGCTCGACCGCGACGAGGTCCTCGCCACCCTGCGCGACGACGCCCAGCTCGCGGCCGTCCGCGCCGACCAGGCGCAGGCGCAGTCGTACGGCATCAACGGCGTCCCGTTCTTCGTCATCGACGGCAAGTACGGCGTCTCCGGCGCACAGGACCCGGCCGCGTTCGAGCAGGTGCTGACGCAGGTCGTCGCGCTCCGCGAGACGACGCCGTCGGACATCGCGGACGCCCAGCAGCGCGCCGCGGAGGACGCGGCAGCCGACGCGGAGGCGACCCGATGACGGACGTGCGCGTCGACGGCTCGGCCGAGCCGCGCCTCCAGTCGGACGGTCTGGAGGCGCGACCCGCCTTGCTCACGCTCGTCACGTCCGGCGGCGCGCCGGTCTGCGAAGGCGACTCGTGCTTCGTCCCCGGCGCGGAGGGCGTCTGGACCGAGGTCCCCGACTGACGGGACCCGTGCGTCGACCCGCGACCCGACGGGCGGATTCCGCGCCCCGCTGTGGACATCGCGCCCCGTTGTGGCGGGGCGCGATGTCCAGCACGGGGCGCGATCGAGACGTCTGGCAGTGCGATCCGCGCCGACGGGACCTAGCGCACGGGTTCCTCGTCGGTGATGTCGGCGACCGTCGCGGCGTAAGCCGCGATCAGGTCGTCGGCGTCGACGAAGGCGCTCGCGCCGTGGCGGCCGGCGCCGAGCGCGACCCGGCGCCCGACGATCCGCTCATCGGCGTAGACCGGGAGGTCGCCGGTCGCGCCGATCGGGGTGATGGTGCCGCGTTCGTAGCCGGAGGCCTCGAGTGCGGTGGCGGCGTCGGGCATCGAGAGCTTGTTGACGCCGACGACGGTCCGGAGCTTCTTCCACGCGATGCTCCGGCCGCCGGGCACCAGGGCGAGCAGGAAACCGCCGTCGTGCCGCTTGACGACGAGGGTCTTCACGATGTCGCCCGGTTCGATGCCGAGCAGTGCTGCGGCCTCGTGCAGGGAGTCCGCCGCCGGGCGTTCGACGACGTCGACCCGGAGCCCGCGGGCGGTGGCGTCGGCGTCGAATCGGGAGGTGTCGAATCGGCTCGTGGCGTCGGTCGTCATGTGGAGAACGCTACCGGCGGGCACCGACGTGGGAGAATGGGAGACGTATGACGATCACTGACGCACCCAGGACGGCGACCCGTCCGGCGAAGCCCCTGCGCATCGGCCCCATCGAGGTCGACGTGCCGGTGGTGCTCGCGCCGATGGCGGGCATCACGAACATGGCCTACCGCAGGCTCTGCCGCGAGTACGGCGCCGGCCTGTACGTCTGCGAGATGATCACGTCCCGCGCGCTGGTCGAACGCACTCCCGTGTCGATGCAGCTCATCCAGCACCACGAGTCCGAGACCCCGCGGTCGATCCAGCTGTACGGCGTCGAGCCGAACACGGTGGCCGAGGCCGCGACGATCCTCGTGGGCGAGGACCGAGCGGACCACATCGACCTCAACTTCGGGTGCCCGGTTCCCAAGGTCACGCGGAAGGGCGGGGGAGCGGCACTGCCGTGGAAGCTCGACCTCTTCAAGGAGCTCGTGACGAAGACGGTGCGCGCCGCCGGTGACGTCCCCGTCACCGTGAAGATGCGCAAGGGCATCGACAGCGACCACCTCACGTACCTCGACGCCGCCCGCATCGCACGGGACGCCGGTGTCGCGGCGGTCTCCCTGCACGCCCGCACCGCCAACGAGCACTACTCGGGGCACGCGGACTGGTCGGCGATCGCCACCCTGAAGGAGACCATCACCGACATCCCGGTGCTCGGCAACGGTGACATCTGGTCCGCGGCCGACGCCCTCCGCATGGTCGACGAGACCGGGGCCGACGGCGTGGTCGTCGGGCGCGGGTGCCTCGGTCGGCCGTGGTTGTTCGGCGACCTCGCGGCGGCGTTCCGCGGCGAGGGCCTGCGCTACATGCCGACCCTCGGCGAGGTGGCGGTCGCGTTCAAGCGGCACGCTGAACTGCTCGTCGAGTTCTTCGGCTCCGAAGAGCACGGCTGCCGGGACATCCGGAAGCACGTCGCCTGGTACTTCAAGGGGTACCCGATCGGCGGTGACGTCCGGTCCGGGCTCGCTATGGCGTCCAGCCTGGACGAGATCGACCACCTGCTCGGGCAGCTCGACCACGACGCGCCGTACCCGGGTGCCGACGCCGAGGGCCCTCGAGGTCGTGCGGGCCACCCGAAGCGCACCGCCCTGCCCGACCGCTGGCTCGAGTCGCGCGACGTCGACAGCGAGTTCCGCAAGGTCCTCGCCGCCGCCGAGCTGCACCACAGCGGCGGATGAGCGCCACGAGTTCGTACGGGCCGGCCGACGCCGAGCGCTGGCTGCCCGAGACCCACGGCAGCCGTCGGTCCGACTTCGCCCGTGACCGCGCACGGCTCCTGCACTCGAGCGCGCTCCGGCGACTCGCCGCGAAGACCCAGGTCCTCAGCCCGACGACCGGCCTCGACTTCGCCCGGAACCGGCTGACGCACTCGCTCGAGGTCGCCCAGGTCGGCCGGGAGCTCGCCGACTCGCTCGGCCTCGACCCCGACGTCGTCGACACGGCGTGCCTCGCGCACGACATCGGCCACCCGCCGTTCGGGCACAACGGCGAGACCGCGGTGAACGCCTGGGCCGCGGGCATCGGCGGGTTCGAGGGGAACGCGCAGACGCTGCGACTCCTCACCCGGCTCGAGCCGAAGGTGTACGGCGACGGACCGGACGACGACCGTCCGTACGGACTGAACCTCACGCGGGCGTCGCTCGACGCGAGCTGCAAGTACCCGTGGCCGGCCGCCCAGGGCGTGTCCGAAGCATCGTCGGGGCGGACCAAGTTCGGTTTCTACGACGACGACCACGACGCCTTCGAGTGGCTCCGCGCGGGTGCACCCCGACGGCAGCGCTGCATCGAGGCGCAGGTGATGGACCTGTCCGACGACATCGCGTACTCGGTGCACGACTTCGAGGACGCCGTCGTCGCGGGCTTCATCGACGTCGCCGCGCTCGGGGACCGCGTCGGCGAGAACGACATCGTGTCGGCCATGCACGCGTGGGTCGGTTCGGACCTGAGCCGTGACGAGCTCCTCGACGCCTTCGACCGGCTCCGCGCGTTGCCGCTGTGGATGACGTCGTACGACGGGTCGCGGCGGGACCTGGCGCGGCTGAAGAACCTCACCTCGCAGCTCATCGGCCGCTTCGCGCGGACCGCGACCGCGGCGACGCGGGAGTCCTACGCGTCGGGGTCCCTCGTGCGCTTCGCCGCCTCGGTCGTGACGCCGCCGGAGATCATCGGCGAGATCGCCGTGCTCAAGGGCATCGTCGCGGCGTTCGTGATGACGCAGGGCGACCGACAGCCGGTGTACGAGGACCAGCGTCGGATCCTCACGGAACTGCTGGACGCCCTCGCGGCGAGCGGGAGCGCGGACCTCGAGCCGGGGTTCGCCGCCGACTGGCGTGCTGCCTCCGACGACACCGGGCGGCTGCGTGCGGTGGTCGACCAGGTCGCGAGCCTGACGGACCAGGGCGCGTTGGCGTGGCACCGGCGGCTCGTGGTCGGCGAGCACGAGAGCGTCCACATCCCGGTCTGATCCGCAGGCCCCGGACGCGAACCGAAGCCGCCGACGGCGGCCCGTCCTGCCGACGCGACCCGTCCCACGGACGTGACTCGATGCCGGCGAACGCACCGTCCCGGGACGGACGCCGACGGGTGGAGCCGAGCCGCGCCTCCAGGCCGTCGCCCGTCCACAGGACGCCCGCTCGGTCGGGCGGTGTCGCCGCCACGAACTAGGATCGAGGGGTGGCTGGCAGGATCGCGCGTAACGACATCGACGAGGTCCGCTCGCGTGTCAACATCGCGGACGTCGTCGGCGACTACGTGACCCTGAAGTCCGCCGGTGTCGGCTCGTTGAAGGGCCTCTGCCCCTTCCACGACGAACGATCGCCGTCGTTCCACGTCCGGCCGCAGGTGGGTCGGTACCACTGCTTCGGCTGCGGCGAGGACGGCGACGTCTTCGAGTTCATCATCCGGCAGGACCACACCACCTTCCAGGAAGCCGTCGAGCGGATGGCGGCGAAGATCGGCTTCACGCTCCACTACGAAGAGGGCGACGGTCCGCGCACGGACTACAACCAGCGCGCCCGGCTGATCGCCGCGAACGAGGCCGCGCAGCAGTTCTACGTCGCGCAGCTCACCACCGCGGCGGCCGAACCCGCCCGGCAGTTCCTGGGGGAGCGCGGCTTCGACCCGGCGGCTGCGCAGCACTTCGGTGTCGGCTTCGCACCGCAGTCCTACGACGCCACGCGCGAGCACCTGCGCAGTCGCGGTTTCTCGATGGACGAGATCCTCGCCGCGGGGCTCGCCGGGCAGGGCGACCGCTCCCCGTACGACCGATTCCGTGGGCGCCTGATGTGGCCGATCCGCGACGTCACCGGGGCGACGATCGGCTTCGGCGCGCGTCGGCTGCTCGACGACGACAAGGGCCCGAAGTACCTCAACACGCCGGAGACGCCGATCTACCACAAGAGCCAGGTGCTCTACGGGATCGACCTCGCCCGGCGGGACATCTCGAAGCAGAAGCAGGTCGTCATCGTCGAGGGGTACACCGACGTCATGGCGTGCCACCTCGCGGGCATCACCACCGCGGTCGCCACCTGCGGGACGTCGTTCGGCGTCGAGCACATCAAGGTGCTGCGCCCGATGCTCGGCGACTCCGCCGGGCGTGACCTGTCGCAGCTCGGCAACATCGTCTTCACGTTCGACCCGGACGAGGCCGGGCAGCGCGCTGCCTCCCGCGCCTTCGCAGAGGAGAGCCGGTTCGCGTCGCAGACGTACGTCGCCGTGGCGCCCGGCGGGCTCGACCCGTGCGACCTGCGGCTCGCCCGCGGTGACTCCGCCGTCACCCGGCTCATCGAGACCAAGCGTCCGATGTTCGAGTTCATCATCCGGCGTCGCCTCGCCACGCACGACATCGAGACCGCCGAGGGCCGCGTCGCCGGGCTCCGCGACGCGGCACCCGTCGTCGCCGGCATCCGGGACCGCACCCTCGCGACCGCGTACACGCGGGAGACCGCGAAGTGGCTCGGGATGGACATCCCCGAGGTGCGCCGAGCCGTCGAGAACGCCCGTCAGCGAGCCGGGTCCGGCTCCGGCGGTCGGCACGACGACCGGACAGGAGGCACGGTGCCGGTCGGGCAGGCCGGTCCGGGTGGCGAGCTGGTCACCCCGCCGGAAGAGCCGGTCGCCGGACTCCGTCTGCTGCCGAACGACCCGATCACGCGTATGGAGCGCGACGCCGTGATGGCTATGGTGCAGCAGCCCGGGCACGTCGGTGCGCCGCTGCTCGGTCTGGCCGCCGCCGCGACGTTCTCGGCGCCGATGCTCTCCGTCGTCCGGGACGCCGTGGTCGCGAACGTCGACGCGGTCGGCGCGGGGGACTGGCTCGACCGGTTGCTCCAAGATGTCCCGACGCCGTTCCGCGGGCTCGTGCAGGAGCTCGCGTTGGCGCCGATCCCGGCGCGCACCGACGAGGACCTCGCGATCTACGCCCGGAGCATCGTCGTGGCACTGGTGGAGCGGGACCTCCTCGCGCGCAAGGCGTCCCTGCTCGGGCAGCTCCAGCGGGCGGACCCGCACGAGCAGGCCGATCGCCGCGCCGAGATCCAACGACAGCTGGTCGACATCGACGCCCAGCGGATGCGGTTGCGCGCCGACGCCGAGGCTGCTTCCTAGCGAGTCCGCCGGCCGGCGCTGCCAGGCCGAAGTCGCACGACATGCCGCGTGCGTTCCGCCGAGGTCGCACGAACGGCCGCTCGTGACGCGGTGGAGCGGCAGTTCGAGCGACCTCGGCAGGGGCCGGGGCGGGTCGGGCCGGTCGCTTGCGGGAGTCTGTGGGCGCCGCGCGTTCGTGACGAGCGTCCGCCGGGGTCGAGGACGCGACCGCGACTGCCACGGCACCGGACGGTGCGGACCGGTGCCGCGCCTCCAGGCTGCCCTGGCGGCGGACGTGCCGGACGGGCGGAACACGCCGCGTGCCGGATGTCGAGCGGGCGGAACACGCTGCGAGCGGCGCGTGAGCGGTGAGTATTTTGCCCGCTCGCGGCGGGCGCCACCCGGGGTGGAGCGCGACAAGATCGCCCGTTGCAACGCGCAACTTTCGTGCGCGACGCGCCGGTCCTGCACGCACGGATGATGCAACACGCGACGCACTCCTGCATTACAGCGGTGTAAACAAATCTCCCTCGGTTCGTGCAGTTCCGTGACAGGGTGATAGCAATGAGCGTTCCTGGCCGGGCACACAGACGATCCACCTCCGGCCCAGGACCCTTGCATTCACCACCAAGAGAGGCATCGAACATGGCATCCGTGTTCAAGAAGCACACAGCGAAGTGGGGCAGGCGCGGCATCGCGCTCGGCGCCGGGGCAGCAGCGACGGCGCTGGTGCTCACGGGCTGCGCGAGCGGCAGTGTCAGCGACACCGCCCTCGACGGCATCAGCATCGGCACGACCGACAAGATCACCTCGCTCGACCCGGCTGGTTCGTACGACAACGGCTCGTTCGCCGTGCAGAACCAGGTCTTCCCGTTCCTGATGAACACCCCCGTCGGCAGCCCGGACGTCAAGCCGGACATCGCCGAGAGCGGCGAGTTCACCAACGACACGACGTACACGGTCAAGCTCAAGAGCGGGCTGAAGTTCGCCAACGGGAACGACCTGACGTCGAGCGACGTCAAGTTCTCGTTCGAGCGCGAGCTGAAGATCAACAACGAGAACGGCCCGCAGTCGCTGCTCGCGAACCTCAAGAGCATCGAGACGCCGGACGACACCACGGTCGTGTTCAACCTCGACCACGCCGACCAGACCTGGCCGCAGGTGCTCTCCAGCCCCGCCGGCCCGATCGTCGACGAGCAGGTGTTCTCCGCCGACAAGCTCACGCCGGCGGCCGACATCGTCAAGGGCAAGGCCTTCGCCGGGCAGTACTCGATCAGCTCCTACAAGGAGAACGACACGATCCAGTACAAGGCGAACAAGAACTACGACGGGCTCCTGGGCAAGCCGAAGACCGACGAGGTCACGGCGAGCTACTACACCAAGGAGACCGACCTCAAGCTCGCCGTGCAGAAGGGCGACGTCGACGTGGCGTACCGCTCGCTGACGCCGACCGACATCGCCGATCTCCGCAAGGACGACAAGGTCAAGGTCACCGACGGCCCCGGCGGCGAGATCCGCTACCTGGTCTTCAACTTCAACACGCAGCCGTTCGGCGCGAAGCAGTCGGACGCCGACGAGACGAAGGCCCTCGCCGTGCGCCAGGCCGTCGCCGACGTCGTCGACCGCGAGAAGCTCGCGAAGGACGTCTACAACGACACCTACTCGCCGCTCTACTCGATGGTCCCGGACGGCCTGACGGGCGCCGCGAAGCCGTTCGAGAAGCTCTACGGCGACGGTGACGGTGGGGCCGACGTCGACAAGGCGAAGGACACCCTGTCGAAGGCGGGCGTCACCGGCAAGGTGCAGCTCGACATCCAGTACGCGCCGGACCACTACGGCTCGACGTCGGACGACGAGTACGCGGAGCTCAAGACCCAGCTCGAGAACTCCGGCCTGTTCACCGTGAACATCCAGTCGACGGTCTACACGACGTACGCGCAGGAGCGCACGAAGGACGCCTACCCGGTGTACCAGCTCGGTTGGTTCCCGGACTTCTCGGACGCGGACAACTACCTGTCGCCGTTCTTCACGAAGGACAACTTCGTCCAGAACCACTACGACGACCCGACGATCCAGGGGCTCATCTCCGACGAGCAGCAGGAGTCCGACAAGGACAAGCGCGCCACCCTGATCGAGCAGGCGCAGGAGCGTGAGGCGACGCAGATCTCGACGCTGCCGCTGCTGCAGGGCAAGTCCGTCGCCGTCGCGGCCAAGGACGTCAAGGGCCTGACCCTCGACTCCTCGTACAAGTTCCGCTACGCGACCCTCTCCAAGTAACACCGACGAGGACCAGGGGGCGTTCCCACGAGGGACGCCCCCTGGTCACGTCCACGAAAGGCACCCCTCCCCGTGACCCTCAGCACCCCCGAGGCGACGCAGGACGTGAACGGTTCCGACCCCACCAAGCCACAGGCACAGCGCAGTGCCAAGGGCAGTGGTGGCGGGCTCGGCCGGTACGTCCTCGTCCGGTTCCTCCTCATCTTCCCGACCGTCTTCATCCTGGTGACGCTCGTGTTCTTCCTGATGCGCGTCATCGGGAACCCGATCACCGCGTCCGTCGGCGGTCGCCTCACCCCGAGCCAGCTGCAGGAGCGCCTGCACGCGGCCGGGTACGACCGACCCGTGCTCGTGCAGTACTTCGAGTACCTCGGCAAGATCGTCCGCGGTGACTTCGGCACGACGGCGACCGACAACCGCCCGATCACCGAGATCATCGTCACGTACGGCGGCGCCACCGCGGAGCTCGTGTTCTACGCGCTCATCGTCGCGCTGGTGCTCGGCATCCCGCTCGGCATGCTCGCCGCGTACATGCGCGACAAGTGGCCGGACGTGCTGTTCCGCGCCCTCGCGATCCTGACCTACGCCACGCCGGTGTTCTTCGGCGGCCTGCTGCTGAAGCTCGTGTTCTCGGTGTGGCTCGGCTGGCTGCCGCTCGGTGACCGGGCGTCGACACGGGTGTCGCTCGTCCTCGACAACATCCCCGGCGCCACCGGCATCTACATCATCGACGCGTTGCGGACCGGCAACGCCGAGATCATCACCGACGTCCTGGCGCACGCCGTGCTGCCCGCGATGACGCTCGGCCTGCTGACCGCCGGCATCTTCCTGCGCCTGGTGCGCGCGAACATGATCGGGTCGCTCGGTTCCGAGTACGTCGACGCGGCCCGCTCCCGCGGTGTCCGCGAGGCACGTCTCGTCCGGACGCACGCGTTCCGCCCGGCCCTGGTGCCGATCATCACCGTCATGGGGCTGCAGATCGCCATGCTGCTGGGCGGGTCCGTCCTGACCGAGACCACCTTCGGCTGGCGCGGCCTCGGCTTCGAGCTGAACCAGTACCTGTCGGCCCGCGACTTCGTCGCCGTCCAGGGCATCGTCGCGATGCTCGCCGTGATCGTCGCGGTGACGAACTTCATCGTCGACGTCGTCGCGGCACTGATCGACCCGAGAGTGAGGTTCTAGAGATGGCTGACACCTCCCTCGTCGACCGCCACGAGCCGCTCTGGAAGCGGCTGCCCGTCATCCTCCAGCTCCGCAAGAGCACGGGCTGGCAGCGCGCCATGCTCATCACCGGCGTGGTCATCTGCGCCCTGTACCTGATCGTCGCGATCGCCGCGCCGCTCATCGCCCCGTACGGCTTCGGCCAGCTGCAGGGCGCGGACGGCCAGAGCTTCCCTCGCACCGGCGAGCCGAGCTCCGTGCACATCTGGGGCACCACCGTCGGCGGCTTCGACGTGTTCAGCCGCGTGGTCTACGGCGCCCGGACCGCGGTGCTCGTGGTGATCGTGGCCGTCGTCGTGTCGATCATCATCGGCGTGATCCTCGGCATGGTCTCCGGGTACATCGGTGGCTGGCTCGACCGCATCCTCGTGGTGGTGGCCGACGCCATCTACGCGTTCCCGTCCCTGCTGCTCGCGATCGTCGTCTCGATCGTCATCTCCGGCGGCAACTCGAGCTACTCCGGCGGCATCATCGCCGCAGCCATCTCGATCACGGTCGTGTACGTCCCGCAGTACTTCCGGGTCGTCCGCGCCGAGGCCGTCCGCCTGAAGAACGAGGCGTTCGTCGAGTCCGCGCGCGTGATGGGCACGAACCCGTGGCGCATCATGACGCGGCACGTGCTCCGCAACTCGACGCGGTCCCTGCCGCTGATCCTCACGCTGAACGCGAGTGACGCGATCCTGACGCTCGCGGGCCTCGGCTTCCTGGGCTTCGGCATCGGCCCGACCAGCGGCGCCGAGTGGGGCTACGACCTCAGCCGCGCGCTGTCCGACGTCGCGAGCGGCGTCTGGTGGACCGGTGTCTTCCCGGGTGTCGCGATCGTCGTGCTGGTGCTCGGCGTGACGTTCATCGGCGAGAGCCTCAACGACATCTCGGATCCCCGCCTGCGTGCGCGCCGGCGGATGAAGCAGCTGGTGTCGCGCAAGCAGGCCGCCAGCACGGAAGGGGCGGCAGCATGAGCGACACCACCACGGAACCGGTCGTCGTCGTCGACGACCTGACCGTCACCTTCGCCACGGACGGCGGCGCCGTCGACGCGGTCAAGGGCGTCACCCTCGACGTCCGCCCCGGTGAGGTCCTCGCCCTCGTCGGCGAGTCCGGCTCGGGCAAGTCCGTCACGGCCCGCAGCATCCTCCGGCTGATGCCCGAGACGGCGACCCTCGGCGGCGCGGTGTACCTCGACGGGACGGACGTCGTCTCGGTCGGCGCGCAGAAACTGCGGAGCCTCCGCGGCACGGCGGGCGCGATGGTGTTCCAGGAGCCCTCCACGGCGCTCAACCCGGTCTTCACGGTCGGGTGGCAGATCGCCGAGGGCCTCCGGGCGCACGGCGGCGTCTCCAAGAAGGAGGCCCGCGCGAAGGCGATCGACTACCTCCGTCGGGTCGGCATCCCCGACCCGGAGACGCGCGTCGACCACTACCCGCACCAGTTCTCCGGTGGGCAGAAGCAGCGCGTCGTGATCGCGAGCGCGCTGGCCCTCGAGCCGTCGGTGATCATCGCGGACGAACCGACGACGGCGCTCGACGTGACGGTGCAGGCGGAGATCCTCGACCTCCTCCGCCGCTGCCGCGACGAGTTCGGTGCCGCGATCGTCATCATCACGCACAACATGGGCGTGGTGGCCGACCTGGCCGACCGCGTCGCCGTGATGTACCAGGGCGAGGTCGTCGAGGAAGCCCCGGTCCGCGAGCTCTTCGCGGACCCGAAGGCCGACTACACGAAGCGGCTGCTCGCCGCGGTGCCTCGGCTCGAGGCCTCCACCGGAGACGCCCGTCGCGCCGCGATCACGTCGGACGTCGAGCCGCTGGTGTCGGCGAAGGGCCTCGAGATCGAGTACCCGGGCCGGCTCGGTGCGCACGCGTTCAAGGCCGTGAAGGGCGTCGACCTCGAGATCCGTCCCGGCGAGGTGCTCGGCCTGGTGGGGGAGTCCGGCTCGGGCAAGACCACGATCGGCCGGGCGATGGCCGGGCTGACGCGGGTCACCGGCGGCTCGCTCCGCGTGCTCGGCACCGAGATGCTCGGGTACCGCGAGCGGGACTTCAAGCGGCACCGCAAGGACATCGGGTTCGTCTTCCAGGACCCGGCGACCTCGTTCAACCCGCTCCTCACGATCTCGGAGTGCGTCGCCGAACCGCTCGTCGTGCACGGCGAGGTGTCGAGCCCGCGGGCCGCCCGGAAGCGTGTGGGTGAGCTCCTCGAGATGGTGCAGCTGCCGGCCGCGTACGGTGACCGGTACCCGCACGAGCTGTCTGGTGGGCAGCGGCAGCGGGCGTCGCTCGCGCGGTCGATCGCGTTGCGTCCGAAGCTGCTCATCGCCGACGAGCCGACGAGTGCGCTCGACGTGTCGGTGCAGGCGCGCGTGCTGGAGCTGTTCCTCGAGCTCCAGCAGGACCTCGGGTTCGCGTCGCTGTTCATCAGCCACGACCTCGCGGTCGTCGGCGCGCTCTCGGACCGGATCGCGGTGCTCTACCGCGGCGACCTGGTCGAGACCGGGACGACGGCCGAGGTCCTCGGCGCACCGCAGCACCCGTACACGCAGCGACTCCTGGCCTCACTCCCGGTGCCGGACCCAGCGGAACAGGCCGAGCGACGGCGTACGCTTGAGGCACTGGAGAACGCCGGGTCCTGACCCGACGCGACCAGCCTGGAGGCGGGGGGGGGGGGGGGGGCGCCCCCCCCCCCCCCCCCCCCCCCCCCCCCCCCCCCCCCCCCCCCCCCCCCCGGCGGCCCCCCCCCCCCCCCCCCCCCCCCCCCGGGGCGGGGGGGGGGGGCCGGGGGGGGGGGGCGGGGGGGGGGGGGGCCCCCCCCCCCCCCCCCCCGGGGGGGGGGGGGGGGGCGCCCCCCCCCCCCCCCCCCCGCCTCCAGGCAGTCACCTCCACCGCACCACGCACGACGGCCGGTGCACCCGGCCCGTCGCGAACCGCCGCCAGGGGGCGGCGTGGAAGGGGACCCATGATCGCGGTGAACGGACCGGCGGTCGTCGCAGACGACGTGTCGATCGAGTACCGGAGCGGACGGGGGACGGACGCGATCCGTGCCGTCGACGGCGTCAGCCTGACGGTCCGCCAGGGGGAGATCCTCGCCGTGCTCGGCGAGTCCGGGTCCGGCAAGTCGACCTTCGCCGCGGCGATCGCGGGGCAGCTCGGCGCCACCGGCGAGGGCGAGGGTGCCCACCGCCGGCACATCGTCGGGGGCGAACTCACCGTGCTCGGGCAGAAGACCCGCGGGCTGCGGACGACCTCGCGGAAGGCCGAGCGGCTCAGCGGACGCATCGGCTACCTGCCGCAGGACGGCGCGGACCGGCTCAGCCCGGACCTGACCGTCGGCGAAGCCATCGCCGAACCGATCTACGTGCGCGACCGGCGGTTCGACCGGAAGGAAGCCGGCCTCATCGTCGCGCGCCTGGTCGACGCCGTGCACCTGCCGCTCGGGGTGATGCGGCTCAACACGTGGGAGCTCTCGAGCGGGCAGCGGCAGCGTGTCGCCCTCGCCCGGGCGCTCGTCCTCGAGCCGCAGCTCCTCGTCGCCGACGAACCCGCGCGCGGCGTGGACGTCCTCGTGCGCCAGTCGGTGCTCGAGGCGCTCGCGACCCTGCAGCGGAACCGGCAGTTCTCGGCGGTCGTCGTGTCGAGCGACCTCCGCGAGGCACGGGCCCTCGCCGACCGGGTGGCGATCATGGCCGAGAGCCGGCTCGTCGGCCTCGGCACCTTCGACGAGGTCCTCGAGAACCCCGTCGACCCGTACGTCAAGACGCTCGCGTCCACCGCGGCCCGGCCGGTGAAGCGGCGCCCCGCTGCTGCGGCCGTGAACCCGGCCCGACGCTCGTCGGCCCCCCGCCGGCCCGTCTCGGCCGGTACCGGACCGCGTTCGGAACGGCAGGAGAACGCGTGAGCGCCTCGGACGTTCGCGGGCACCGCGCGGTCGTGACGGACGCGAGCGCTGCGCTGCCGGTCGCGCCGCCCGCCGCCGGACCGGTCGCGATCGCGCCGGCCACGTCGTCGGCGTCGCTGCACGAAGCGGCAGTGGCGTCCGCCGGTGGAACGGTCGGCCCGCTCGACACCGACGCCCGCGGGCTCGTGTGGCTCGACCCCCGCGACCCCGCGGGCCTGTCCGATGCGCTGGAGTCCGCTCCCGGTGTCGGCTGGGTCCAGCTGCCGTTCGCCGGCGTCGACGCGTTCGCCGAGCTGATCCAGTCCCACGGTGACCGGGTGCTCTTCACCTCCGCGAAGGGCGCGTACGCCGAGCCGGTCGCCGAGCACGCCCTCGCGCTGACCCTCGGGACGCTCCGGGTGCTGCAGAAGCGGGCCCGTGCACGCTCGTGGGCGACCGAGCCCGAGGGTGTCTCGTTGTACGGCCGGAACGTCGTCGTGATCGGTGCCGGCGGGATCGCGCAGGAGTACATCCGGTTGCTCGCGCCGTTCGAGGTCTCGGTGACCGTCGTGCGGCGCTCGTCGTCGCCCGTCGACGGGGCTTCGCGCACGGTGACCACCGACCAGCTCGACGAGGTCCTGCCCGATGCCGACGTCGTGATGATCGCCGCCGCCATGACCTCCGGCACGGCGAAGCTGTTCGGCGCCCGGCAGTTCTCGATCATGAAGCCGTCCGCACGACTGGTGAACATCGCCCGCGGGGGACTCGTCGACACCGAGGCCCTGGTGGACGCTCTGCGTGACGGCTCGATCGCCGCTGCGGGGCTCGACGTGACCGATCCCGAGCCGCTGCCCGACGGCCACCCGCTGTGGGACGAGCCGGGCGCGATCATCACGCCGCACCAGGCCGACACGCCGGAGATGGTGGCGCCGCTGCTCGCCGAGCGGGTGCGGCTGAACACGGCGGCGTTCCTCGGTGGGTCCGGCACGGGGTTCGTGGGGGTCGTCGACCCGGTGGCGGGGTACTGAGCACGGTCGCGCGGCGCACCGGTCCCGCGGGCGGCACGCCCGGGATGCGTGCCGGATGCGCGGGGTGGCTCCGGGTTGCTGCTATGCTGTTACCCGTTGTTCGCACGACATTCGCCAGCGGACAGTGATCCTCGATAGCTCAATTGGCAGAGCAGCCGGCTGTTAACCGGCAGGTTGTTGGTTCGAGTCCAACTCGGGGAGCAGACAGGCCCTCACCTTCGGGTGGGGGCCTTTTGCGTGCGCGGGTGCGAGCGCGCGCGGCGGGCCGAGTCTCGCGCTGGGTGACACTTCTCGGGGTCCGGGGCGCGAGAAGTGTCGCTGGGGCCGAGTCTCGGGCGAGCCGGACTCGCAGCGGACGCATGGGCGGAAGCTGTTAGCGTTCACAGGTGATCACCGTGCGCCGAGCCCTCGCCGTGGGCGTCGTCGTCGCCGCGGCGATCGGTCTCGTCGGCTGCACGACCGGGGCGGAGTCCGAGCCCGAGGACTCCCTCGACACCGGAGCGACGTCCGGGGTCTCGGCCTCCGGGACCTCGCCGATCGTGTTCGCGTTCGTGTGTGCGGACGGTTCGTCCGAGCGCACCGAGACGTACACGACCTACTCGGCGGTGTGGGAGGACGACCGCACCGACTGCACGGCCGAGCGGATCACCGGGACGGAGATGTCGTCGCAGCAGCGTGCAGCCGTGCAGGCGACCGACGGCGACGCGACCCTCGAGGAGCTCGCCTCTGGGTGCGCCGTGCGGGGGAGCGGCCTGTGGGTGGACGCCGTGACTTCGTCGGCCCAGGCGCACGTCGCCGCCGGTCTGCTCGAGTACTGCCCGGGTCATCCGGAGACGGACCACCTGCGCGACGCACTCGCTGCCTGGCGGAGCTGACCCGCGCCTCCAGGCTGGGTCCGGGCGACAGCCCGCAGTGTCCTGCGGCGTCAGCCCTCGGGGTGGTCGCGACCCGGCAACCAGGACTTGCCCGGCCCGCCCCAGCTGTTCTTCCGGATCGCCTTCGCGACCTGCTTGCCGTAGGGGTGCACGAGCCGGTCGGCGTAGAGGTACCCGTCGAGGTGGTCGTACTCGTGCTGGAAGATGCGGGCGAGCCAGCCGTGCGCCTCGACCTCGAAGGGGTCGCCGTGCTCGTCGACCGCGCGGAGCAGGGCTGCCCCGGACCGGCGGAGCGGGAAGCGCTCGCCCGGGACGGAGAGGCAGCCCTCGGACTCGTCGTCCTCGTCGAGCTCCTCCACAGCCTCGGGGACGGCGGGGGTCGTCCACAGGACGGGGTTCACGGCGACACCGCGGTGCAGGACCTCGTCATCATCGGTCCATGAGTACACGAAGAGCCGCTTGCCGACGCCGACCTGGGGTCCGGCGAGCCCGACCCCGGGAGCCAGGTCCATGGTCTCGTACATGTCGGCGACGAGGGAACGGAGGTCGTCATCGAACTCGGTGACCTCGGCTGCACGCTCGTGCAGGACGGGTTCGCCGGTGATGCGGATCGGGAGAACGGCCATTCACCCAGGTTATCCGGCGGGGGACGGTAGCCTCGACGCGTGACGACGGACCTCCAGCTGCCGGACGCGGTGAACCTCACGCCGTTCCAGGCGCTCATGATCCCCGTCGCGCTCATCGGCGCGGTGTTCCTGTCCCTCGGCGCGCAGTTCCAGAGCCGCGGGGTGCAGCGGGTCGAGGCGCGTCTCGGCCGGCAGTCGAAGGGCCTCAGCGTCCGGCACGTGGTCGGGCTGGTCTCGAGCGGGTACTGGGTGCTCGGCACGCTCATGCTCGGCATCGCCGTCGTGCTGCAGCTCGTGAGCATCACCTACGCGCCGCTCATCGTCGTGCAGCCGCTCGGGGCGGTCGCCCTGGTGATCACGACGTGGTTCTCCTCACGGTCGTCCGGTGTCCCGCTCGGCCGCCGCGCCCGTCGGGCCGTGTGGACCTGCATCATCGGTGTCGCGATCTTCGTGGGCATCGCGGCGTTCGTCGGCCACGAGAGTGCCATCACCCGTCAGCAGCTCGTCACGGTGCTGGTGATCCTGGCGGTCGTGCTCGTCCTCGTGCTGGTGTCGTTCCGGGTCGTGGCGAAGCACAAGAGCGCGCTCTACTACATCGTCGGCGCGGGCATCCTCTACGGCTTCGTGGCGACGCTGGCGAAGGTCACGCTGAACCGCTTCGTCAACCACACGTTCGACTGGCTGACGGTCCTCGCGATCGTCGGGGTGGTCGTCGCCGCGTCGCTCGGCGGGTACTTCGTGCAGAACGCCTACTCCGCCGGCTCGGCCGACCTGGTGATCGCGGGCCTGACGGTGATCGACCCGATCGTCGCCGTGGGCATCGGCGTGATCGTCCTCGGCGAGGCGGCCGGTGCGCCGTTCATCGCGGTCGCCGGCTTCGTGGTCGCCGCCGCCATCGCCATCACCGGCGTGTTCCTGCTCGCGAAGCACCACCCGCAGACCCGGGGGTAGGCGCCGGAACACCCGTCATACCTGCGTAGGGTCGTGTCCGCCGCGAGGCGGACGCGCACCGTCGGGCCCCTGCGGTACCGTCGGAGACCGACCAGCAATCGCCCACGAGAGGACGACGCCCGCCGTGTCAGAGGACGCCACCACCGCCACCGCCGAGCCGACGGGTGCGACGGGGGGTCGACGACCGCTGCGTGTCCTGATCGCCGCGGACACCTTCCCGCCGGACGTCAACGGCGCCGCCACCTTCGCCGAGCAACTCGCCGTCGGCCTCGCCGAGCGCGGGCACGAGGTCCACGTCGTCGCGCCCGCCTCGAGCCGCCACTACGGCACCTTCGACGAGGAGCACCGCGGGGTCACCCTCGTCGTGCACCGCCTGAAGTCGTACAAGTGGCCGCTGCACGCCTGGCTGCGGTTCGTCTGGCCCTGGAGCGTCCGCAAGTGGACGGCGCCGATCCTGGACGCCGTCAAGCCCGACGTCCTCCACATCCAGTCGCACGTGGTGATCGGCCGTGGCATCGTGCACGAGGCGCACGACCGCGGCATCCGGGTGGTCGCGACGAACCACTTCATGCCGGAGAACCTGCTCGAGTACACGCCCTTCGGCAAGCGGACCCTGCCGATCGCGCTGAAGATCGCCTGGAACGACGCCGCGAAGACCTACCGGCTGGCCGACACGATCACGACGCCGACGAACCTCGCGGCGGACTACCTCCGGCGCGCCATCGCCGGGCAGCGCGTCCTCGCGATCTCGTGCGGGATCGACGCCACCCGGTACGTGGCGCGCGAGGGCCGCCCGGCGCAGAACGACATCGTCTTCGTCGGCCGGGTCGCTCCGGAGAAGAACCTCGACGTCCTCGTCCGTGCCCTCGCCGCGCTGCCGGCCGAGCTCGAGGCGACGCTCACCATCGTCGGCGACGGCGAGATGATCCCGAAGCTCAAGGCACAGGCGAAGGAGCTCGGGCTGGAGGACCGCATCCGGTTCCTCGGCTTCGTCTCCGACGAGGCGAAGCGGCAGGCGCTCACGAACGCCACGGTGTTCGCGATGCCGTCGACGGCCGAACTGCAGAGCATCTCGTCGCTCGAGGGCATGGCCTCCGGGCTCCCCGTCGTCGCGGCGGACTCGATGGCGCTGCCGCACCTCATCGACGGCAACGGGTACCTGTTCACCCCGGGTGACGAGCAGGACCTCGCGGCGAAGCTGACGGCAGTGCTCACCGCTTCGGACGCGGACTACGTGGCCATGCGGGAGCGCAGCCTGGCGATGATCGAGGCACACGACATCAACCGCACGCTCTCGACGTTCGAGTCGCTGTATCGTGGGGAGCCGGTGGCCTGACGGTCCCCGGCGAGGGGCGGTAGCCAAGCTGGTCAAGGCAGTCGGCTCATAACCGAACGATTCGCGGGTTCAAGTCCCGCCCGCCCTACGTGCACCTGCCGAGAAAGCGCGACACACCGCAGCAAGAGGACCACAGCCCGACGCCCAACGTGACGTTCGAGGTGACCCGTGGTGGCACAGGCGTGCGCGTCAACGCGTTCCGGATCGGCTTCATGGGCGCGATCGGTGTGCTCGTCGCGCTCGTCGCGGGCTCGATCGTGCACCAGCTGTCCACGGTCCTCGTCTACATCGGCGTCGCCCTCTTCCTGGCGCTCGGCATCGACCCGCTGGTCTCGTTCCTCGAGCGCTTCGTCCCGCGCTGGGTCGCCATCACGGTGGTCGTGGTCGGGGTCCTCGCGGCGTTCGCAGGCGTGGTGTTCGCGGTCGTCCCGATCCTGGTGCAGCAGGCCACGAACCTGATCCAGAACTTCCCGGACATCGTCAAGGACATCTCGAACCAGGAGTGGGTCCAGAACCTCTCCGACCAGTTCTCGGGGTCGTTCGACATCGACCACGCGCTGCAGTCGGTGCAGTCCTTCGTCGAGAACCCGGGCAACCTGCTGAGCCTGGGCGGCGGGATCCTGGCGGTCGGCAGCGGCATCTTGTCCGGGCTGACCGGTGCCGTGATCGTCATCATCCTGATGCTCTACTTCCTCGCGTCGATGCGCGGGATGAAGTCGATGACCTACCGCTTCGTGCCGGCGTCGCGTCGGCAGAACTTCATCGACGTCAGCGAGCAGATCACCCAGGCCGTCGGTCGCTACGTGGTGGGCCAGATCTCGCAGGCGCTCATCAACGGCATCCTGAGCCTGGTGTTCCTGCTCATCATCGGTGCCCCGCTGCCCGTGCTGCTCGCGTCGTTCGCGTTCCTCGGCTCGCTCATCCCGCTCGTCGGCACCCTGGCCGCCGCGATCGTCATCTCGCTGCTGTGCCTGTTCGCCTCGCCCGCGACCGCCCTCGCCGCGGCGATCTACTACCTCGTGTACATGCAGGTGGAGGCCTACGTGATCTCCCCGCGCATCATGTCCCGCGCGGTCCAGGTCCCCGGCGCCCTCGTCGTGATCGCGGCCGTCGCGGGTGGCACGATCGGCGGGGTGCTCGGCGCACTCGTCGCCCTGCCCGTCGCCGCGTCGGTGATCATCATCGTCCAGAAGGTCATCTACCCGCGGCAAGAGCAGTCGTGACCGAGTACGAGGACCACGTCGCCGGCCGTGCGCGCTGGGCGACGAGTCCTCGTGGCCCGTTGGCGCTCGTGAACGCCCAGCACGTCGACCACGCTCAGCCGGTGTGGCCCGTCCCCGGCACGTGGGCCCCGGCTGCCGGCGGCCTGACGGTCACGGCCGCGACCGAGGACGGCGTGGTCGTCGACGGTGTCCCGGTGGACGGCGAGGTCCTGGTCGCCGGTGACCAGGCCGTGGTCCCGTCCACGGTCGCGTTCCCCGACGGCTTCGCAGGAACGGTGTCCGGCGGCATGCTCCGCGTCTGGGACCCGGCATCCGAGGCGATCACCCGCTTCGCGGCGATCGCGCGCTTCGACCGGTCCGACGCCTGGGTCACGTCCGGCAGGTACACGCCGGTGGATGGCCTGGAGGCGCGTGGGAGCGTCCTCGACGCCGCCGGCGATCCGCTCGAGGTCGCCGGACACATCGAGACGGCCTTCGGCAGCACGGCCGTCCGGCTCGTCGCGGTCCGCTCGGCACCGTTCCAGGGGTCGGCGCGGCTGCAGCTCATCGTGCAGGACGCCACCAGCGCCCTGCCCGAGGACGACTCGGGTAGCACCTACTCCATGGGGCGCTTCCTGTACCTCGACGACCCCGGCGCCGCCGCCGAGGTCGTGCTCGACTGGAACCTGCTCGTCCTGCCGCCGTGCGCGTTCTCGTACCAGTTCGCCTGCCCGATCCCACCGGAGGAGAACCGCATCCCGGTGGCGATCACCGCGGGGGAGCGGCACCCGGTCGACACCACCCGACACGTCTTCCACTGACTCCCGACGCGGTGTCTGGCGTTCCCAGCGCCCAGGCTGCATAATGGGCGTGTCCGCAAGGACATCACAATCGGATATCGATGGTTCCGAACGAACACTCCGAAGCACAGGTCGATGGGGAAGTCGCACCTGACGAATCGGAGGAATCGTGAACGGAACGACCACCGGGGTGCTCTACGTGCACTCCTCACCACGCGCGCTCTGCCCGCACGTCGAATGGGCGGCAGGTCGTGCCATGACCCGTGCCGTGAACTTCTCGTGGCTCGACCAGCCGGCGCAGGACGGCGCCCGACGCACCGAGTTCACCTGGACCGGCGCGGTCGGCACCGGTGCCGCGATCGCCTCTGCCCTCCGCGGCTGGGAGCACCTCCGCTACGAGGTCACCGAGGAACCGACCTCGGAGTCAGACGGCGGCCGCTGGATGCACACGCCGGACCTCGGCGTCTTCTACGCGCAGACGGACGTCACGGGGAACATGGTCGTCCCCGAGGACCGCGTCCGCTACGCGATGGAGGTCGCCGGCAGCAACGCCCTCGAGCTGCACCGCGAGCTCCGTCTGGCGCTCGGTCAGGCGTGGGACGACGAACTCGAGCCCTTCCGGCACGCGGCCGAGGGCAACCCCGTCGTCTGGCTCCACCGCGTCGGCTGACCCCGCACCGATCCCTCCGTTCCGTCCTTCCTCCGTCCCGTCCTCCGGTTCCACCAAAGCGACAGTTCCCCGCCGATGTTCGGCGGGGAACTGTCGCTTTCGCGGAGAAGACGGCGGCACTCGGCGGCAGTGCGTCGCTTTCGCGCCTGATCCGGTCCACCCCGGCCTGGAGGCCCGCCCCGACGACGCGGGACGGGCCTCCAGGCCGGGGTGGACCGGATCAGGCGGTGCGGAACGCGACCACCGCGTTGTGCCCACCGAAGCCGAACGAGTTGCTCACCGCGAGCAGGTCGCCCTGCGGCAGCTCACGCGGCGCCGTGGCGACGTCCATCACGATCTCCGGGTCCTGCTCGGTGAGGTTGATCGTCGGGGGCGCGACGCGGTTGTGCAGCGCCAGCACCGTGAAGGCAGCCTCGATCGCACCGGCACCACCGAGGAGGTGACCGGTCGACGCCTTGGTGGCCGACACGACGATCTGGTCGAGGTGGTCACCGAAGACCCGGCGCATCGCGTGGTACTCGGCGATGTCGCCCACCGGGGTCGAGGTGGCGTGCGCGTTGACGTGCACGACGTCCTCGCGCGCGGCACCGGCGTGCTCGAGCGCCTGCAGGACGGCGCGGGCGGCTGCGCTGCCCTCGGGGTCCGGCGCGGTGATGTGGAAGGCGTCCGAGGTGATGCCGGCGCCGGCGACCTCGGCGTAGATCTTGGCGCCGCGGGCCTCGGCGTGCTCCTTCGACTCGAGGACGAGCGCCGCAGCGCCGTCACCGAGCACGAAGCCGTCGCGCGTGACGTCGTACGGACGCGACGCGGTCTCAGGGGAGTCGTTGCGACGCGAGAGCGCCTGCATGGCCGCGAACGCCGCGAGGGGCAGCGGGTGCAGGGCGGCCTCGGCACCACCGGTGATGACGATGTCGGCGTCGCCGCTCGCGACGTGGCGGTAGGCCTCGGCGAGGGACTCGGTGGACGACGCGCACGCGGACAGGTAGGTGCGGGCGCCACCGCGGGCGCCGAACTCCATCTCGATGGCGGCGGCCGGGCCGTTCGCCATGAGCATCGGGACCGTCATCGGCATGACGCGGCGCGGGCCCTTCTCGCGCAGGGTGTCCCAGGCGTCGAGGAGCGTGTTCACGCCGCCGATGCCGGTCGCCCAGTCGACGATGAGGCGCTCGGGGACGACGGACTCGTCGTCGATGCCGGCGTCGGCCCAGGCCTCGCGCGCGGCGACGAGCGACAGCTGCGACGACGGGTCGAGGCGCTTCGTCTCCGGGCGGGTCAGCTGGTCGGTGAGGAACCGGCGCGCCTGGCCGGCGAACTCGACGGGGAGTTCGAGCTCGGCGTAGCGCGGGTCCTCGATGCGGGTGATGCCGGACTTGCCGGCGAGCAGCGCCTCCCACGTCTCCGGGGCGGTCGCGGCGAGGGGCGTGATGGCACCGATCCCGGTGACGACGACGGTCTTGTTGGTCATGGAACGACGTGTTCTTTCGTGTGGATGGAACGAGATGAGCGCCGCGGCCCTCGGTTCGCCGGGGCCGCGGCGCTCAGGAAGTTCGCGTCAGGCCTGTGCCTTGACGATGAAGTCGACGGCGTCGCCGACGGTCTTGAGGTTCTTGACCTCTTCGTCGGGGATCTTCACGTCGAACTTCTCTTCGGCGTTGACGACGATGGTCATCATCGAGATGGAGTCGATGTCGAGGTCGTCGGTGAACGACTTGTCGGCTGCGACGGTGTCGGTCGCGATGCCGGTCTCGTCGTTGATCAGCTCGGCCAGGCCGGCGAGGACTTCTTCGTTGGACAGGGCCATGGGGATTCTCCTTGAGGGGGGTGTCGTTTGACCGTGGACCAGCCTAGGGCACGAGCGGCGCGCGCGCCCGGAGGCTCGTCGGGATGGACTAGGGGAGGACGACGACCTGGGCGCCGAAGACCAGACCGGCGCCGAAGCCGATCTGCAGGGCGAGGCCGCCGGAGAGCTCGGGGTTCTCCTCGAGCAGGCGGTGCGTGGCGAGCGGGATGCTCGCCGCGGAGGTGTTGCCGGTGGTGGTGATGTCGCGTGCGATCACGACGGACTCCGGCAGGCCGAGCTGCTTGGCGAACTCGTCGATGATGCGGATGTTCGCCTGGTGCGGGACGAAGGCGGCGAGGTCCTCCGGCCGGACGCCGGCGGTCTCGAGGGCTTCGCGGGCGACCTTGACCATCTCCCACACGGCCCAGCGGAAGACCGTCTGGCCCGCCTGGCGCATGGTCGGACGGGGTGCGCCGGCCTCCCACTCCTTGTAGGTCGCCGTCATGCCGATGGCGTCCCACTTCGAGCCGTCGGATCCCCAGATGGTCGGGGCGATGCCGGGGAAGTCGCTCGGGCCGATCACGGCAGCACCCGCTCCGTCGCCGAGCAGGAAGGAGATCGAGCGGTCGGTCGGGTCGACGACGTCGCTGAGCTTCTCCGCCCCGACGACGAGCACGTGGTCGGCGAGACCGGACTTGATGAACGAGTCGGCCTGGGCGATCCCGTACGCGTACCCGGCGCAGGCGGCGCTGATGTCGTACGCGGCCGCCGGGGTCGCGCCGATGCGCTCGGCGAGCAGCGACGCCATGGACGGCGTCGCGACCGTGTGCGTCACGGTGCTGACCAGCACGACGCCGATCTGCGACGGCTCGATGCCGGCCTTCGCGATCGCCTCGCGCGCAGCGGTCTCGGCGAGGTCGACCGCCTCGACGTCCTGTCCGGCACGCTTGCGCGTGACGATGCCGGTGCGCTGGCGGATCCACTCGTCGGACGAGTCGATCGGGCCGACGAGGTCGTCGTTCGGCACCTCGTTCTCGCCGCGGGCAGCGCCGAAGGCGAGGATCCGGGTGAACTCGTGGCCGCGTCGCTGGGCGAGCATGGGACGGTCGGTCATGCGGTGGCGTCTGCTTCCTGGCCCGCGCTCTGCAGCAGGTCGATCGCTGCGGGCAGGTCGTCGGGGGTCTTGATGGCGACGGTCGGCGTGCCGCGGAGTCCGCGCTTCGCCAGGCCGACGAGGGCACCGGCCGGTGCGAGTTCGATGATCCCGGTCACACCGGCACCCGCGAACGACTCCATCACGGCGTCCCAGTGCACGGGGTTCGCGATCTGGTTCACCATGAGGTCGACGAAGCGACGGCCGTCGTCGACGCGGGAGCCGTCGGCGTTCGTCCAGATCGGGAGGGTCGGGTCCTGCACGGTCGCAGCGGCCGCGACCGGGGCGACTCGCTCGACGGCGGACGCCATGTACCGGGTGTGGAACGCGCCGGCGACGGCGAGGGGGATCACACGGGCCTTCGCGGGCGGGTCGGCCGCGAGCTCCTGGATCGCCGCGGCGGCACCGGCGACGACGGTCTGTCCGCCGCCGTTGTGGTTCGCGGGCACGAGGCCGTGCTGCTCGAGCGCCGCGGCGACGGACTCGGCGTCCCCGCCGAGGACCGCGGCCATCGAGGTCGGCTCGAGCGCAGCGGCGTCCGCCATCGCCCGTCCGCGTTCGGCGACGAGCGCCACGGCGTCCGTCGGCTCGAGGATCCCGGCGACGCCGGCAGCGGTGAACTCGCCGACGGAGTGTCCGGCGACTCCACCCACCAGGGCACGGCGGCCGTCGGCGAGCAGCGCGTCGGCGGTCACGAGGCCGGCGGCGACGATGAGGGGCTGCGCGAGCGCGGTGTCCTTGATCGTGTCCGCGTCGGACTCGGTGCCGTGCTTCGCGAGGTCGACGCCGATGGCCTCCGACCACGCCCCCACACGGTCACGAACGGCGGCGTCCTCGAGCCAGGGGGCGAGGAAGCCGGGGGTCTGGGAGCCCTGTCCGGGCGCGACGACGACGATCACCGGACAATCCTGCCTGGCGACCGGTGTCGGCCCCGTGTGGACATCCCACAGCGATGTCGGCTCGACATTGTGGAGACCCTCGTGCTCACCGGCGGTGCGGGATGCGACGGCGCCCGGCGGTCGACTCGGACATCGCACCGAGGATGAGTGCCGATTGCACGATCAGGGCGTCCCGCGCGTGCGTGGCGTCCCACCCGATGATGTCTGCCACGCGCCGCAGCCGGTAGCGCACCGTGTTCGGGTGCACGAAGAGCTCGCGGGCCGTCGCCTCGAGCGATCGCCCGGTGTCGAGGTAGCACCAGAGTGTCTGCAGGAGCTCGGTCGACTGGTCCTTGAGCGGCACGTAGATCCGCTGCACGAGGGCCGAACGGGCGAGGGGGTCGCCGGCGAGGGCCCGTTCGGGCAGCAGGTCGTCGGCGAGTGCCGGACGGGGTGCGCCACGCCACGCCCGTGCGACCGCGAAGCCGGCGAGGGCTCCCTTCGCACTGGTCGAGGCATCGACCACGCCGGGGACCTCGTTGCCGAGCACCAGGTGGCCCTCGCCGAACGAGGGCTCCAGGGCCTGCGCGATCGCGGTGAACGAGACGGGTTCCTCGCCCTCGGGGACGTCGTCCCGCGGGGTGGCCCGACCGATGACCACGACGAGCCGGGAACCCTGCACGCCGATGAGCACGTCCGCGTCCATGTGGCGGGCGGTCCGGCGGATCTGGTCCACTTCGAGCTGCTTCGGGGCGTTGCCGACCAGGACCGCGACCTCGCCGTGGCCGTGCCACCCGAGGGCGGCGATGCGGGACGGCAGCTCGTCGTCGTACTCGCCGGAGAGGATCGAGTCGACCACGAGGGCTTCGAGTCGGGCGTCCCACAGCCCGCGGGCCTCGGCCGCGCGGGCGTACACATCGGCCGCTGCGAAGGCGATGTCCCGCGAGTACTTGAGGATCGCCTCCTGCAGCATCTCGTCGTCCTTGGCGCGCTCTTCGACGACCGTGACGACCACGCGGATGAGCTGGAGCGTCTGCTGCAGGCTCACCGATCGCAGGAGTTCGCGGGGCGCGGACCCGAACACGTCGGCGGCCGCTATCCACGGGGTGGACGCGGTGCCCTCGAGCCAGCTGATGAAGGACGTGATGCCGGCCTGCGCCACGAGCCCCACGGCGGAGCGGCGACCCGGGGGCATCTCGCTGTACCACGGGAGGGTGTCCTCGAGCCGCTTGATGGTGGCGGTCGAGAGTTCGCCCGACACCTGCCGGAGCCAGGAGAGCGCCCGTTCACGGTCGTTCTCCCGGCCCACGGCAGGGTCGGTGCGGGGTGTCGTCACCGGGTGATCAGCTCTCGCCGCCGGCGCTGCCCGTGGTGCCGGCGGTCACGTCGTGCAGGCGGTACTTGTCGATCGCCTGCTGGACGAGTGCGCCGTCGACCTTGCCCTGGCGGGCGAGCTGCTGCAGCGTCCGCACGACGACCGAGGGACCGTCGATGTGGAAGAAGCGGCGAGCGGCCGGACGGGTGTCCGAGAAGCCGAAGCCGTCGGCGCCGAGGGTGGCGTAGTCGGTCGGCACGAACGGCCGGATCTGCTCCTGCACGGCGTGCATGAAGTCGCTGACCGCGACGACCGGGCCCTCCGTCGCGAGCAGGCGCTCGGTGACGTACGGCGTGCGCGGGGCCTCGTTCGGGTTGAGGAACGCGTGCTGTTCCGCGTCGAGACCGTCGCGGTACAGCTCACCCCAGCTCGTGACGCTCCAGACGTCGGCCGACACGCCCCAGTCCTCGGCGAGGAGCTGCTGCGCCTCGAGGATCCACGGCACGGCGACACCCGACGCGAGCAGCTGGGCCTTGGGGCCGTCGTGCTCGCTCGGCTTGAGCAGGTACATGCCCTTGACGATGCCGTCCACGTCGATGCCCTCGGGCTCCGCAGGCTGGACGATCGGCTCGTTGTAGACCGTCAGGTAGTACATGACGTTCGGGTCGGCGTGCTTCGCGCTGCCGTCCTCGTTCGTGCCGTACATCCGGTCGAGGCCGGCCTGGACGATGTGCCCGATCTCGTAGCCGTACGCGGGGTCGTAGGACACCACGGCCGGGTTCGTCGTCGCGAGGAGCAGCGAGTGGCCGTCGGCGTGCTGCAGGCCCTCGCCCGTGAGCGTCGTGCGACCGGCGGTGGCGCCGATCATGAAGCCACGGGTCATCTGGTCACCGGCGGCCCAGATGGCGTCGCCGGTGCGCTGGAACCCGAACATCGAGTAGAAGACGTAGACCGGGATGAGCGGCTCGCCCTGCGTCGAGTAGGAGGTACCGACCGCGGTGAACGCCGCGAGGGCGCCCGCCTCGTTGATGCCGACGTGGATGATCTGGCCCTGCGGGCTCTCCTTGTAGGCCAGGAGGAGCTCACGGTCGACCGACGTGTAGTGCTGGCCGTTCGGGTTGTAGATCTTCGCCGTCGGGAAGTACGCGTCCATCCCGAACGTGCGTGCCTCGTCCGGGATGATCGGCACCACGCGGTCGCCGAAGTCGGGGGAGCGCAGCAGGTCCTTCAGCAGTCGGGCGAACGCCATGGTGGTGGCGATCTCCTGCTTGCCGGAGCCCTTCTTGACGACCTGGTACTTCGCGTCCTCAGGGAGGGTGATCGACGTGTACTTGGTCCGGCGTTCCGGCACGTAGCCACCGAGTTCACGGCGACGCTCGTGCATGTACTGGATCGCCTCGTCGTCGTTGCCCGGGTGGTAGTACGGCGGCGTGTACGGGTTCTCCTCGAGCTGCGCGTCGGAGATCGGGATGCGCATCTCGTCGCGGAACTGCTTGAGGTTGTCGAGCGTGAGCTTCTTCATCTGGTGGGTCGCGTTACGACCCTCGAAGCTCGGGCCCAGGCCGTAGCCCTTGACCGTCTTCGCGAGGATGACCGTCGGCTGGCCCTTGTGCTCGGTCGCGGCCTTGAACGCGGCGTAGACCTTGCGGTAGTCGTGGCCACCGCGCTTGAGGTTCCAGATCTGGTCGTCGGTGTAGTCCTTGACGAGCTCGAGCGCCTTCGGGTCGCGCCCGAAGAAGTTCTCGCGGACGTACGCGCCGTTCTCGGCCTTGTACGTCTGGTAGTCGCCGTCCGGCGTCTGGTTCATCAGGTTGAGGAGCGCGCCCTCGGTGTCGCGGGCGAGCAGGTCGTCCCACTCGCGGCCCCAGACCACCTTGATGACGTTCCAGCCCGCGCCGCGGAAGAACGCCTCGAGCTCCTGGATGATCTTGCCGTTGCCGCGGACCGGGCCGTCGAGCCGCTGCAGGTTGCAGTTGATCACGAAGTTCAGGTTGTCCAGACCGTCGTTCGCGGCGACCTGGAGCTGACCGCGCGACTCGACCTCGTCCATCTCGCCGTCGCCGAGGAACGCCCAGACCTGCTGGTCGGAGGCGTCCTTGATGCCGCGGTTGGAGAGGTACTTGGCCTGCTGTGCCTGGTAGATCGCGTTGATCGGACCGATGCCCATCGACACGGTCGGGAACTGCCAGAAGTGCGGCATGAGGCGCGGGTGCGGGTACGACGAGAGGCCACCGCCGGCGTGGGACCTCTCCTGCCGGAAGCCGTCGAGCTGGTCCTCGCTGAGCCGGCCCTCCATGTAGGCGCGGGCGTACATGCCGGGGGAGGCGTGGCCCTGGAAGAAGACCTGGTCGCCGCCGGACGCGTGGTCCTGCGCGCGGAAGAAGTGGTTGTAGCCGACCTCGTACATGGCGGCGCTCGACGCGTACGTCGAGATGTGGCCGCCCACGGCGATGCCCGGACGCTGTGCGCGGTGCACGGTGATCGCGGCGTTCCACCGGATCCACCGGCGGTAGCGGCGCTCGAGCTCCTCGTCGCCCGGGAACTCGGGCTCGTTCTCCGGCGCGATGGTGTTCACGTAGTCCGTGGTCGGGACCATCGGCACACCGAGGTGCAGTTCCTTGGACCGCTTGAGCAGGCTCAGCATGATCTCGCGGCCACGCTGGTGGCCGTGGGTCTGCACCAGGCCGTCGAGGGACTCACGCCACTCGGCGGTCTCCTCCGGGTCCTGGTCGCTGCTGCCGTGGCTGTACGGGTCCTGGTCGTTCACCGTCACCCTTGACCTCGTTCGTTCTCGTGGTGGTGGACATAGGTGGTCCACCGATCGATCGGGTCGCGACCGGCGGTGGGAACCGCAGTCCACTCTAGGCCCCACCACCGACGAGTCACCTGACGGAGCGCAACGTGACCGGTGCTTGCATTCACGACGCGTCGGCGTACGATTGCCGATCGTGCACACGCGACCCGTGCGTGCGCGAGGACACCGGGCACACCCCACGCCCGAGGAAGAAGCAACGCACTGATGGCACTGGAGATCGGCTCACTCGCGCCGGACTTCGAACTCCCGAACCAGTTCGGTGAGCACGTCCGCCTCAGCGACTTCCGCGGTTCCCGCCCGGTCGCCCTCGTCTTCTTCCCGCTCGCGTTCTCGTCCACGTGCACGAACGAGCTCTGCGCCCTGCAGGACAACATCGCGATGTTCCAGGACCAGCGGGTCGAGCTCATCGGCATCTCGGTCGACTCGAAGGCGACGCTGAGGTCGTTCGCCGAGTCCAACGGCTACGACTTCGAACTGCTCGCCGACTTCTGGCCGCACGGTGCCGTGTCCAAGGAGTACGGCGTGTTCCTCGAGAAGAAGGGCTTCGCCACGCGCGCGACCTTCGTGATCGACGTGCAGGGCCGTATCAAGGCGTCGATCATCTCCGAGCCGGGCGTCGCCCGGGACGTCACGGAGTACAAGGCGGCCCTCGACCGGCTCGCCGCCTGCACCGCACCAGTCCCCGTCGGCTAGCGTTCCGAATCCCTCCGGCAGACGCTGACGCGTCGGACGGACTGGAGGCACGGTGCACGCCATCGACACGGGATCGCGCGAGCGGGTGGTGACCGTCGACCCCTACGCACCCTTTCCGGTGTCCGCGGACCCCGGCAGGTGGTCCCTCACCCGGACGGTCGTGCCGACCGGCGTCGGTCCCGTCGTCGTCCACCACCGGGCCGGCTCCGACCTGATGCTGCTCCTGCACGGCGTCGCGGGGTCGTGGTCGACGTGGACGCCGTTGCTGCAGGCCGCCGGGGGTGTCCCGGGGCGCGGCCTCGTGCTGGTCGACCTGCCCGGCTGGGGATCGTCGCCGGCGCCCGCTGCGCCGCTCGGCATCGATGACGCGGTCGCCGTGCTGACCGCGGTGCTCGATGCCCTCGGGATCGACGCCGTCGACGTCGTGGGGCACTCGATGGGTGCGTTCGTCGCGATGCACCTCGCCGTGCGCGCTCGCGGACGCGTCCGCTCGGTCGCGCTCGTCTCGGGCACGACGGTGGCCACCGCCGCTGCGGCCCGGCACCCCTGGCGCGGCGTCCTCCGGCTGCCCGCGTTCACCCTGCTCCGGGCCGGGCTCGCCGTGACGCGGGAGACGGCTCGGCCGGTGCTCCGTGGGCTCACGCGGGTGGGGCTGCTCCCGCTCCTGGCGGCGCCGGTGTTCACCCACGTGCGGCGCCTCGCCCGGAGCGTGCTCGACGCCTTCGTCGACGAGCTCCGCCCGACGGCGTTCCTCGGTGCCGCACGGTCGGCGGCCACCTACGACCTCGACCGCTGGCGCGCGGTCACCTGCCCGGTGACGGCCGTCGCCGGACGGGACGACGTGTTCGCCCGGGTGTCGGACCTCGACGCCCTGGGTGCGCTCCTGCCGCAGGTACGGACCGTGCTGCTCGACGACTGCGGGCACTTCGCGCACGTCGAACACCCCGACGCCGTCGCACGGGTGCTCGGCATCGCCTGACCTCGGTCAGGCGTGCACGGGGAACGCCGCGGCGACGCGCGAGCGCACCTCGGCGAGGGTCGCCTCGCGCATCACGGGGGAGAACATGGCGTGGTCGCCGTCCGCGAACCGGACCACCTGCAGTCGGCCGGATCGTCCCTCGCCGGACCACCGGCGTTCGGCACGACGGCCGCCGAGGCGGTCGAACAGCTCGGCGTCCTCGGGTGCGGCGATGACGACGACGTCGGTGCCGTGCTCGACGAGCGGCCGCAGGTGCCCGACGACCCCGCCGTGGCTCCCGCGTCGGGCCACGCGCTCGCGCACCGGTTCCGGGACGAGCGCGTTCCACCAGCCGCGGACCCGCAGGCGGAGCGGTGACGGACGGGCGACCGTGCGGAGGGACTCCGCGTAGGTGCCGGGCTGGGCGGTGTTCCGGCGGTAGTCGTTCGGGCTGATCTCCACGACGAGCCGCGGCGGGTCCTCGGTGTCCCGGCCGGCGAGCCAGGCGCCGGCGCACATCCCGACGAGCACGAGTTGCTCGGCCGGGGTCGCCAGCGCGTCGAGGACGGCGGCCTGGTCGTCGAGCCACTCCTGCGTGTAGAACAGCGCGCGTTCGTCCGCGGCCACGGCGGAGCTCTCGCCGGTGCCACGACGGTCGACCCGGACGACCCGGGCGCCGTCGCGCGCGAGACCCCGGGCGAGCTGGACCTGGAAGTCCGCGACGCCGACCCGGTGTTCGGCGCCGCCGTTGTGCAGCACCACGACGGGCGCGTGCTCGGTCTGGCCGGAGCCGACCGTCTCGATCGCGAAGAGGTCGTCCGGGCCGAAGCGCACGATCCGTTCGGACACGCGGGTGTCGACGTCGAGGACCTCGTGCAGGGGCGGTGGCGCGACGGGGCGTGCTGTGGTCGGGGCCCAGGCGTCGACCCACGCGACGACCGCCTCGACCGCGGACCCCGGGATGACCGCGACGAGGCTCGAGCCGTCGAGGAGCTCGGCGCTCCCGGTCACCTCGGTCGTGTCGACCGCGCCGAGTCCGCGCGGCGGACGACTGCCGGGGCGCACGAGCGCCACCGTGGGGACCTGTCGGGCTGTGAACGTCAGGCGTGCGAGCTCGTCCGCCTCGGCGGGGTCCACGTCGATGCCGATCAGGCTCTCGACGCCGTCGACCACCCGGTCCGGACCGATCGTCATGGCCGCGAGGGCACGCTGCCCGCGCAGCCACGCACGGCCGGAGGCCGGGGCGTCCCAGACGACGAGACCGTCGCCGTCCGCTGCTGCCGCGGCAGCGACGAGCGCTGCCGACGCGAGCCCGACGAACGTCACGTGCTCGACGCCGGCGGACCGCAGCAGCGCTGCGGCGTGCTCAGCCGACCTGACCTGCGCGTCCGGACGCGTGTCGGGCGCGGCGTCTCCACGTCCGGACGGGTCGTAGCGCACCGAGGCCATGCCACGCGCCTCCAGGCCGTCCGCCAGCAGGCGCAGCGTGCGGTACGCGATGATGCCCTCCTGCCCGAGCGGTGGGCAGATCACGACGCCCGCGCGCGCCGCGCGCGGCAGCTGCACCGCCACGCGGAGGGCGGGCGATCCCGACCAGCCGTGGTGCGTGCTCACAGCGCGAGGGCCGTGCGGACCTCCGTCGGCCACGTGTCGGGGTCGGTGCCGTGCGCGGCGAAGAGGGCGATCGTGATCCGCTCCAGGCCGAAGGCGAGGCAGGCGCTGTGTGCGACCGCGCCGTCCGCGGTCCGGATGCCGAACGACGTGCCGAAGTGGTCCTCGTGCAGGTTCGCCGAGCTGATCGCCGTCGGCTCGTGGTCGGGGCCGTACACCGGGGTGACGAACTCGAACTTGAGGGACTGCTCGACCTGGTTGCGCGCGAGCATCTGCCCGACGCGACCGAAGAAGGGGTCGTTCGCGGGGACGACGTCGATCGCGAGCCCGAACGACTCGAGCAGCGCGCGCATCACCGGGATCCGGCCGTCACGGTGTGCCTTGGCGGACGCCGGGGTGCCGATGTGCACGAACTCGTGCATGTGGAAGGCCTGCAGGCGCATCGGGTCGAGCGACGGCTCGCGACGGAAGGAGTCGCCGACGATGTCGAAGGAGCGGCCCTCCTGCGGGACGGTGTCGCCGACGAGTCCGTAGACCGGGTGGCAGACGGCCGGGGTGAGCATCAGGTCGGCCGGCTGCAGGAAGGACTCCCAGCGTTCGCCGCGCTCCCGGGCTGCCAGGAGTGCGCGGTGGGTGCGGTCGTCGCCGGTGAACCCGGAGATCGACGCGGCGAGGTCCGGGAAGGACGCGATGTAGTCGGTGCGTTCGAACGCGGCGAGGGGCTCGACCGGCGGGAAGCGGAGGACCTCGGCGTCGAGGTCGTGCTGGCTCCGGACGGCGGCGGCGTCGACGGCCGTGTACACGCGCTCGAAGACGCCGGTCCGCCCGTAGAGGCCGGGGGAACCGAGGTCGATGAGGACGCCGTCGGCGAGCAGTCGTGCGCGCAGAGCTGCCCGAGCGACGTCGAGGGCAGCGGCGGAGTCGTCGACGGCGGTGTCGGCGGGGGCGGTCGTGGGGTGTTCGGTGATGGTCACAGGATTGCTCCGGTCATGAGTGCCAGTCCGGCGTCGTTCTGGAGGAGACGGTCGTTGCTCACCATGACGGCGGCCCCGTGGGCGTCTCGGAGGTGCCGGGCCACGCTGAGCGGTCCGGTGGCGGCGAAGCCGGCGATGCCGACGATCCGCATCGCCTTGGTGACGAGGTCGGTGACCCGTTCGGAGGCACCGATCTTGAGTGCGTTGGCCGCGAGGGCGTAGCTGCTCGACTCGAGGACCGCGCCGTCGTCGGCGACCGCGTCGAACCGCGCTGCAGCGTGGCGGATCGTGTCCGCGAGCGCCTGCAGGTCGACGAGGAGCTCGGCGAGCCGGAGCGCGCCGGGCGGCGTCTGACCGACCGTGGTCTCACCGACCGTGGTCTCACCGACCGTGGTGCGGGCCTGCTTCCGGACCGCCCGACGGGCACGGTCGGCAGCGTCGGCCGCGATGCCGAGCCACACGGACGCCCACAGCACGTGCGAGACCGGCAGGACGGTGCGGGCCGAGATCGTGGCGTAGTCGTCGCGCAGCACGCGGTCCTCGTGGGTCTCGGCGTCGAGCGTCCAGCCGTTGCTGCACGTGCCACGGAGCCCGAGGGTGTCCCACGTCGAGGTCTGCGTCAGCGTGGTCTCCGACGGCAGGCAGATCACGAGTCGCTGGTCGGAGGCCGCGGCGTCGACGCTCCGACGAGCGGTGACGAACACGGCGTCGGCCTCGGTCGCGTACGAGATCACGGGCGCGTCCTTGCGGAGCCGGATCCGTCCTGCTGCGTCCGGCTCGATCGCGCAGGTGCTCCGTCGGGCGTCGCCGCCGATGCCGCGCTCGGTGGTGGACGAGGCGACGAGCGCTCCGGCCCGCACCGCCTCGATCATCGCGGTGACACCGCACGACGCACCGCCGTGCCGCCACAGCGCCATCACCTGGCCCTGGTGCATCGCGAAGACCATCGCCGTGGCGGCGCAGGACCGCCCGAGTTCGGTCGCGATGACGGACAGCTCGGCGAGGGTCGCGCCCTCGCCTCCGAGCTCGGTCGGGACCGCAGCGGCGAGGAGCCCGTGCTCCTGCATGGCGGCGATCGCCTCGCGCGGGGGACGAGCGTCGCGGTCGACCTCCTCCGCGAAGCGCGCGGCGATGTCCGCCACGAGTGCGGTGCGAGCAGCGAAACGGTCCGGGGCCGTCGGTGTCGTGCGCGGTGCTGCTGTGGGTCGATCGAGGACCGGGACGGTCACGAGGCCATCTCCGCGGCAGCCACGATCGACTCCACGGTCGCGAACGTCGAGCGGTTCAGCACCGAGTCCGGGAACTCCACGTCGAGGTCGTTCTCCACTGCGAGCATGACGTTCACGGTCGCGTGCGAGGTCAGCCCGAGCGCGTAGAGGTCGGCGATCGAAGCCACGTCCATGGCGTCGACGGTGAGGCGCCCGTGGTCAGCGAGTGCGCGTCGGACGGCCTGTTCGGTCGTCGGGTCGGCGAGTGCGACGGGGGTCGCGGAGGTGGTCGGGTCCTGGTCCATGTCCGCAACCATAAGGAGGACCGTGGCCCGGAAAACCGCTGTGCGGGTGCGCGAAACCGCACGGCCGCCCGCGGGGCTGTGTGGGCGTACAGGCGGGGTGCCGGCCTGGAGGCGCGGGGCGGCCCCGCACCGTGCCTCCCGTCCGCCCCGGGGCGGCCCCAGGGCGTCAGGAGGCGGTGAGGGCGACCGCCGTCGCGAGGGCGAGCCCGCGCTCGTGGGAGAGCGAGATAGCGATGGTGTCGCAGCCGATCCGGTTCGCGAGCTCCGCAGCGCGTCCGGTGAGCTCGACCACGGGGGCGCCGACGGTGTCGTGCACGATCGCGACGTCGGTCAGGGGGACGGCGTCGTTGGCCGCGGGCCGGAGGAGCTTCAGCACCGCCTCCTTGCCGGCGAACCGCGCGGCGAGGCGTTCGGGGTCGTCGCCGGCGTCAGCACGCTCGCGGGCGGTGAACACGCGGGACAGGTAGCGCTCGCCGTGCGCGGTGATCCCGGCGATGACGTCCTCCACGGCGGCGAGGTCGGTCCCGGTCCGGATGGTGGTCACGGCAGCAGGCTACGCGACGGTGCGGCGGACCTCAGCGGTACTGCGGGGGCCAGTCGAAGGCTGCGGGCCGACGCGGGACCTCGCCGATCGTGGTCACGTCGAGCACGATCTCACGTCGGTTCGCCAGGTCGATCGAGCGCGGGTCGCCGAGGTACCGGCGGCCGTCGACCCACACCGTCAGTTCACCGCGGAGACCGCCGACGTGCCAGGCGGTCAGCGGGACGCCCCACTCGTCGAAGAACTGTCCGAGCGTGAACGACTCCCGGGTCGGCGACTCGACGTGCAGGATGCCCGAGGTGTCGTGCGTGTGGAGCTGCGCCGCGAACCGTTCCCGGTCCGAGTGCCCGATGTTCGCCGGCACGGTGACGCGCTCGTCCCCGTCCAGGATCGTCAGGTGGGTGTGGACGTGCTCGGCGAGCCGCTCGCCCCACACGTTCCGGAGCCCTGCTGCGTCGGCGCGCTCGGACAGGTCGGTCGGTGCCGGCCACGGGGGTGCGGACGCGGTCGTCCCGCCTGACGGGCTCGTCCCGCCGACGAGCAGCGCCAGGACGGTGAGCACCGTCAGCGCCAGCCCGACGACCGCCGGCTTCACCACTTGTCGTGCACGCTGGCGCGGAACCACTCGTCGTAGAGCTCGCGCACCGTCTCGTCGAGACCCGGGACCTCGGGCAGGTCACCGGCGCCGGCGTTCGAGCGCGCCTGCGACGGGTTGCGGGCTCCCGGGATCGCGGCGGTCACACCGTCCTGCGCGATGATCCACGCGAGCGCAGCCTGCGGCACCGAGACACCCTCGGGCAGGGCCGCCGCGAACGCCTGGGCGGCGCGGACGCCGTCCTCGAAGTCGACGCCGCTGAACGTCTCGCCCTGGTCGAAGGCCTCGCCGTGCCGGTTGTAGTTGCGGTGGTCGCCCTCGGCGAACGAGGTCTCCGCCGTGTACTTGCCGGACAGCAGCCCCGAGGCCAACGGGACGCGCGCGAGGATGCCGACCCGTGCCTCCAGGGCGGCCGGCAGCACGCGGTCCAGCGGCTTGAGACGGAACGCGTTGAGGATGATCTGGACCGTCGCGACGCCCGGGCGGGCGATCGCGGCAAGCGCCTGGTCGGTGGTCTCGACGCTGACGCCGTAGGCGGCGACGGAGCCGTCGGCGACCAGTGCGTCGAGGGCGTCGTAGACCGCGTCGTCCTCGACGACCGCGGTCGGTGGGCAGTGCAGCTGGACGAGGTCGAGGGTGTCCTGCCCGAGGTTCCGGCGGGAGCGGTCGACCCACTCGCGGAAGTTGGCGGCGACGTAGTTCGCAGGGACCTGCTCGGCTCGCCGACCCATCTTCGTCGTGATCGTCAGCGGGACGTCGGGGTTCGTCGTCCGCCAGGCGCCGATCAGCTGTTCGCTGCGGCCGTCGCCGTACACGTCGGCGGTGTCGAAGAGGGTCACGCCGGACTCGACGGACGCGTCCATCACGGCGTTCGCGTCGGCGTCGGAGACGGGACCCCAGTCGCCGCCGAACTGCCAGGTGCCGAGGCCGACGACGGACACGGGGCGGCCGGTACGGCCGAGGGTGCGACTCTGCATGACGGTGAGCGTAGTCACCCGGTGCTCGGGCGACGGTCAGTTCGCGGTCGCGACGCCGTTCCGCAGCAGGGCCTTCGCGGCGCGGGCCCGCGGGATGACCCAGGCTGCGCTCCAGAGGCCGAGTCCGCTCCACAGCGCGATCAGCATCGTGGTGATCAGGGCACCGTGCTGGTCACGCATCGACCAGGTCATCGCGATCCACAGCGTGCTGAGGACGATCTTCCCCCAGCCGGCGGCCTCGCGTTCGGCCTGCGCCTGGACGAGCGGGATCCACTCCGTCGCGGGGACACCGGCCGGCACCTGCCCGTCGACGATCCAGTTCCGGACGACGACCGAGCGCGCGTACCCGCCCTCGGCCCGCCACTCGCGGAGCTGCAGGACCACGGCGATCGCGATGCCGGCGACCGCTGCGGGGATGGCGATCGAGACCACGACGGCGGTGCTCGAACCCGCCCACGACGAGATGACGAGGGTGGCGAGCACGACGGCGAACGCGGCGCCCGTGACGCCGGCGCCGAGCAGCCGCAGCCGGCCGGCTTCGTCGAGGGGTCCGACTCCGTTCACGGGGGTGACGGTACCCGGTGTCGGCGCGGAACTGCTGGTACTCCCGCAGGGCCAGCCGCGCCGCGCCCGGCCCGCTAGGGTCTCGCCATGGCGCAGGTGATCGTGTACGGACGGCGGAGTTCCATCGATGCACGACGGCAGCAGCTGTCCGACGCGATCCACGGCGCGGTCGTGGCGGCCCTCGACTACCCGGCGGAGAAGCGCTTCCACCGGTTCGTCGGGCTCGACCCCGCCGACTTCGTGTACCCGAGAGACCGCGGCGACGACTACACGATCATCGAGGTGTCGATGTTCGAGGGTCGGTCCGCCGACGCGAAGCGGGCGCTCATCCGGGAGCTCTTCGACCGGATCGCGGCCGAGGTGGGCATCGCGCCGCACAGCGTGGAGATCACGATCACCGAGACGCCGAAGGCGAACTGGGGCATCCGCGGGGTGATCGCCGAGGACCTGGCGCTCGGGTACCGGGTGGACGTGTGACGACGACGTAGCGTGAACCCCGTGCTGATCGTGATCCGTGGGAACTCGGGCTCCGGCAAGTCGACCGTCGCGGCCGCGCTGCAGCGTGCGCTGGGCTGGCCGACGGCCGTCCTCGGGCAGGACCACTTCCGGCGGATCGTCTACAAGGAACGCCAGGACGCCGGCGTCGCGGACGGGATGGCGCACGCGGCCCTCCTCGAAGCGGCCGCGCTGCACTGTCTCGCCGCGGGGCACCACGTCGTGCTCGAGGGCATCCTCCGCGCGGACCGGTACGCGGCGATGATCGAGCGGATCGCGGGTGCTGCCGACGAGGCACGGTTCTACGCCTTCGACCTGACGTTCGACGAGACCGTGGTCCGGCACGCCAGCCGCCCGCAGTCTGCGGAGTTCACACCCGAGCAGATGCGAGAGTGGTACCGCGGCTGGGACCCGCTGTCCTTCGTCACGGAGCGACCCCTGCGGCCGGACGAGGACCTCGACGCGATCGTGGAGCGGGTCCTGCAGGACCGGTGACACGGGCGGGCCGGGACGCGCACGGGTTCCGGATGGTGCCGCTGCTCGTCCAGTCTGACACCGGCACACTCGCCCGCAAGCCGGAGTGCGCAACGCCGTGAAGGCGTGCGGACGCGCACGCGTACAACGGCGTCGAGGGCCGCACCGCGCGGCCGGAGACGAGACGGCAATGGCATCCGGAGTGGCAACCGTGTGGGTCCCGGTGACCGACATGCAACGAGCGGTGGCGTTCTACCGCGACACCGTCGGACTGACGGTGCGGAACGAGAGCGACGACTGGAGTGAACTCGAGGTCGGCGGTCTGACGATCGGCCTGAACGCCCGTGAGGACGCGAGCGTCTCGTCCGCCGGCGGCGCGGTGATCACCTTCCAGCCGGACGGCACCATCGAGGACGAACTCGCCGAGCTGCGGCAGCGCGGCGCGGACGTCGAGGGGGAGATCAGCGAGCACCCGTGGGGCCGGATCTTCCCGTTCAAGGACTCCGAGGGCAACGACCTGCAGTTCTACTCGCCGCCGCAGTCCTGACACGTGTGCACGACGAAGGCCGTCCCGGGGAACCGGGGCGGCCTTCGCTGTCCGTCTCAGTGGTGGTGAATGAAAACATCGTGTTACGAGTCGCGCGTGACGCAAATCTCGCATTGACGGTCGTTGGATGACGGAATACGTTGATCCGCATGACCTTGACGGATGCTCGTCCCACCGCCGCCGACGAGGTCGACCGCGCCGTCCTCCGTGCCCTCGCGCACGACGGCCGTGCCTCCTGGGCGGCGATCGGTGAGCTGGCGGGCTGTTCGCCCTCGACCGCACAACGCCGCGTCACACGTCTGGTCGAGGACGGAGCCGTCCGGATCATCGCCGCGTCGGACGTGCTCGCCGCCGGCTTCGGCGTCTCCACGAAGGTCCGGATCAAGTCCGGGGCCGACCGTGCCGACGCCCTGGCGGATGCCCTCGCCCGACGCCCCGAGGTCCGGTTCGCCGCGACCCTCACGGGCTCGGCGGACTGCACGGCCGAGGTCGTCCTGCCCCGGGTCGGTGACCTGACCGCGTTCCTCAGCACCATCGAGGTCGACGGGCGTCCGGTCGAGACCGAGGCGCTCCCGATCGTGCGGACCTTCACCGCCCCGTTCACGGTGTTCCCCGGCGACGGCCCGCGGCCGACACCCACGGCCGCCCCGCGATCGGCGACCGCGAACGCGCCCGCTCCCGATCCGTCGACGGGCGAAGGCGTGGCACCGCTGCACGCCGACGCCACCGTTGAGGAGCGGTCCGTGTTCGCCGCCCTCGTCCGCGACGGTCGCAAGCCCCTCACCGATCTCGCACGCGAGGTCGGTCGGTCCGAGGCGGCCACCCGCCGCACCCTCGAGGACCTGGTGCAGAGCGGTCGACTCCGGATCGGCCCGCTCGTGGCCCCGGCGCTCCTCGGCCGCACGACCGAACTCGAGGTGTGGATCTCCGTCGCACCCGACCGGCTCTCCGCTGCGGCCGCACAGCTCGCCGGGCACCCCGCCGTGCACTACGCCGCCGCGTCGCTCGGACGGTACAACCTCATCGGCCAAGCGTTCCTGCCCGACTTCGCGTCCGTCTACACCTTCACGACCGACGTCCTGGGCGCGCTGCCCGGCGTGCGCGAGGTCGACGTGACGGTGCAGCTCCGCACCGTCAAACGGATGTGGAGCCGGATCGAGGACGGCCGGTTCGTCCCGGCCAGCGACGCCTCGGCCCCCGCGATCCCGTGACCCGACGCCTCGGCCCCCACGATCGCGTGACCCGACCACCACAGGAGGACACCATGCCCCAGCCCGACCCCCAGCAGCCCTGGCAGTGGGACGAGCCCACCTGGCGTGGCCACGTCGAGGAGGTCCGCGCCGGACGGAACCTGCTGCGGCCGGAGGGACCCGACCGCTGGCCCGGCGGCGCCCGCGTGGCGGTGGCGATCTCGTTCGACTCCGACCACGAGACCCCGTCCCTGCGCGACGGCGAGACGTCGCCCGGCCGGATGGCGATGGGGGAGTACGGCGCGCGAGCAGCCGTCCCACGCATCCTCCGGCTGCTCGACCGCTACGAGGCCCCGTCCTCGTTCTACGTGCCCGCGGTGTGCGCGCTGCTCCGCCCCGACGAGGCCCCGACGTACGTCGCACACGGACACGAGGTCGCGGTGCACGGCTGGATCCACGAGCGGAACACCCTGCTCGGCCACGACGACGAGCTGGACCTGCTGAGCCGGGCGGTCGACGTGCTGACGTCGCAGACCGGTGTGCGCCCGACGGGCATCCGGACGCCGTCGTGGGACTTCAGTGACTCCACGCTCGACGTCGCCCGCGAGCTCGGCTTCCGCTACGACTCCTCGCTGATGGCCGACGACGACCCGTACGAGATCCTGCACCGCGGCGAGCCGACGGGCATCGTCGAGATCCCGGTGGACTGGATCCGCGACGACGCGCCGTACCTGATGATGGAGCGCTTCCAGTCGCTGCGGCCGTACACGCCGCCGCACGAAGTCGGCCGCATCTGGCGCGACGAGTTCGACGTGGCGCGTGCCGAGGGCGGCGTGTTCCAACTCACCATGCACCCGCACTTCATCGGGCACCGGTCGCGCCTCGTCGTCCTCGAGGCGCTCCTCGCCCACATCCGCTCGTTCGACGACGTCTGGTTCACCACCCACGCCGGCCTCGCCGAGCACGTCGCGACCGCGAGCGGTCTCGACCCGGTCGGAGCGTCCGCCACGGACGCGACCGTCTGACGGCCTGGAGGCACGGGTCGGCCCCGCCCCGCGCCTCCAGTCCGCTGCTCCACCCGTTCCGCACCCCCGTTCCTCCCACCCAGGAAGTCGACGCAACGATGACAGCAGAAGCAACCAACCCGAGGCTCGGTGCCGCCGGCACCGCGCCGGATGCCGTGCACGAGACGCGGCTCACGGCCCGCGGCCGCAAGGCGATCATCGCCGGCGGCATCGGGAACGTGGTCGAGTGGATCGACTGGGCCGTCTACACGACGTTCTCGTCGGTGTTCGGCCACCACTTCTTCCCGCCGGGCAACGACGCGGCGGCGCTCCTCGCGACGCTCGCGGTGTTCGCGGTCGGGTTCGTGATGCGTCCGATCGGCGCCGCGGTCCTCGGCGCGTACGCCGACCGGCACGGCCGCAAGAAGGGGCTGATGCTCACGATCGGGCTGATGGCCGCCGCCTCGCTCGTCATCGGCATCACGCCCGGGTTCGCGACGATCGGGATCGCCGCACCGATCGTGCTGCTCCTCGCGCGACTCGTGCAGGGCTTCTCGGCGGGCGGGGAGTTCGGCTCCTCGTCGGCGTTCCTCGTCGAGTCGGCCGCTCCCAAGCGCCGCGCCTTCGCCGGATCCTGGCAGCAGGTGTCGGTCGGTGCGGGCGTGCTGATCGCCTCCGGGATCGGTGCGATCATCACCTCGGTGCTCTCACCCGAGGCCCTGGACGCCTGGGGGTGGCGCGCCGCCTTCGTCTTCTGCGCGCTGATCGGGCTGGTCGGCATCTGGCTGCGGACCTCGGTCGAGGAGACCGAGTCCTTCACTGCCCAGCGTGACCGTGACGCGCAGACGGCCGCGCCGAAGCGCAACGCCGTCGTCGCGATGTTCCGCGACCACCCGGGTGCCACCGCACGCGTGTTCGGGATCACCATCGCCGGCACCCTGCTCTACTACATGTGGGTCTCGTACATGCCGACCTACGCCCACGTCACGACGGGGCTCCCGCTCAACCAGGCGCTCCTCGCGAACGTGATCGCCATGGTCGTGTTCCTCGTGCTGCTGCCGTTCGCCGGCATCCTGTCGGACAAGATCGGACGCAAGCCCACGATGTCGATCTTCGCCGGCGGGTTCCTGCTGTTCGCGTGGCCGGCGTTCACGTTCCTGAGCGGCACGTTCTGGTCGTTGCTCATCATCCAGGTCATCGGCATCCTGTTCCTGCTCGGCTACTCGGCGAACTGCGCGGTGATCATGGCCGAGCAGTTCCCGCCGGAGGTCCGTGCGACCGGGATCGGCCTGCCCTACGCCCTCGCAGTCGCGATCTTCGGCGGGACCGCGCCCTACATCACGACCTGGATGAGCGGCGCCGGGTACGGGAACCTCGTCTGGGTCTACTGCGCGGTGGCCGCGGCGATCGGACTCGTCGTCTACCTGACGATGCCGGAGACGAAGGGGAAGGTCCTCCGATGACGCGGCACGTGCTCGTCACGGGGGCGGCCAGCGGGATCGGGCTCGCCGTGGCCCGGTCGTTCGCTGCCCTCGGCGACCGGCTGACGCTCGTCGACCACCGTGCCGACGCACTCGCCGCAGCCGCAGGGTCGATCGGCTCCACGGACGCCGTGGGCACGGTCGTGGCGGACCTCCGCGACCCGGACGCCCCGACGCGTGCCGTGACCGCCGCGTGGGAGCAGGCACCCGTCGACGTCCTCGTGAACGCCGCCGGTGTCTACCCGGCGACACCCTTCCTCGAGCTCGACGCCGCGAAGTGGGACTCCGTGCAGGACGTCAACGTCCGAGCGCCCTTGCTCGCCACCGTGGCACTCAGCCGCCTCGCCACCCGGGCCGGTCGGACCCCGAGCGTCGTCAACATCACGTCGGGTGCCGCTCTCCGCGCCCGCCCCGGCGCCGCTCCGTACAGCACGTCGAAGGCCGCGCTCGAGATGGTGACCCGTGCGAGCGCCCTGGAGCTCGGGGCCGCCGGCATCCGGGTGAACGCCGTCGCGCCGGGGTTCGTCGTCGTGGACAGCGAGGTGAACCGCGTGAGCGACGAGTACGCCGCCGCCGTGTCGCCGAACCCGCTCGGGCGACCAGGCGACCCGACCGACATCGCGAAGGCCGTCGTCTGGCTGGCCGACCCGGAGCAGTCCGGGTGGGTGACCGGGACGATCCTGCGTGTCGACGGCGGATCGTCCACCGGCGCGCACAACCTGCCGCTGAGCAGCAGCACCACCCGAGAGGAAGTCCCCGCATGACCGACCGCACTCCGTACACGATCGTCGGTGCCGGCGCGATCGGCGGCACCCTCGCCGTGCACCTCGACGCCGCCGGTGTCCCCGTGCAGCTCGTCGACGCCGACCCCGAGCACGTCGCCGCGGTGCGCGCCGACGGACTCCGCCTCCGGACCGCCGACGGCGAACGGGTGGCCCGGCTCCCGATCTGGCACCTCGACGACCCCGACGCACCGACCACGCTCGGACCGGTCCTGCTCGCCGTCAAGGCGCTCGCCACCGACCCGGCGTCGGCCTGGATCGCACCCCGGCTCGCCGGCGACGGCTGGGTCGCCTCGCTGCAGAACGGTCTCAACGAGGCGACGATCGCCCGCCACGTCGGTGCCGACCGCACCGTCATCGCGTTCGTCGACCTGTTCGCGGACGTCGTCGCCCCCGGTGTCGTGCAGGACGGTGGCCTCGGCGCGATGGCGCTCGGCGAGTACGCCGGCGGGACGAGCGACCGCAACCGACAGCTCGCGGAGGACCTGCGCCGATGGGGGGCCCCGGTCGTCACGGACAACGTCGCCGGCTTCCTCTGGTCGAAGCTGGCCTTCGGCGCGATGCTCACCGCGACGGCCTTGGCGGACGAGGACATGAGCGTCCTCATCGATCGCAACCGCGACGTGATGGCCGCGCTCGCTCGGGAGGTCCTCGCCGTGACCGAGGCGCAGGGCATCACGCCGGAACCGTTCGACGCGTTCGAGCCGACAGCATTCGCCCCCGGTGCCGACCCCGCCACGACGACCGCTGCGCTCGACGGCCTCGTCGCGTGGCTCGCCACCCAGTCGAAGACCCGCTCCGGGATCTGGCGCGACATCGCCGTCCGGCACCGGAAGACCGAGGTGCCGCTGCACTACGGCCCCGTCGTCGAAGCCGGGGAGACGCTCGGCATCCCGACGCCCGGCATCCGCGCGCTCGTCGACGAGATCGTCGCGGTGGAGGACGGCGCCGCGATGGACGAGGACCGGATCCGTGGCCTCGTCGCGGCGGTCGGAGCGGCGCGGTGACGGCCACCGTGGTCGACGTCGATCTCCTGGAGGCCGCGGTCGCCCGGCGCGCGCAGATGGTCGACGACCTCGTCGCGTACGTCGAGACGGAGACCCCCTCGGACGACCTCGCCCTGCTCCGCGTCGGACTCCACCACGTCGAGCGGTTCCTCGCCGCCACCGTCGGGCCCTTCGCCGAGCGCGCCCTCCACGAGCCCGAACAGCACGGCCCGGTCGTCGTCGGTGACCTCGTGGCACCCGACGCGACGGAGTCCTGGGTCGTCGTGCTCTGCCACTACGACACCGTGTGGGCCGCCGGAACGCTCGCCGACTGGCCGGTGCGGATCGACGGCAACCGACTGACCGGCCCCGGTGCCTACGACATGAAGGCCGGGCTCGTGCAGTTCGCCCACGCGGTCGCGCTCCTCGACGGCCTCGGCGTCCCACGGCCGAACATCCGCCTCGTCCTGAACGGGGACGAAGAGGTCGGCAGCATCGGTTCCCGCCCGGTCATCGAGGACGTCGTCCGACGGACCCCCGGCCCCGTCCTGGTCTTCGAGGCCTCGGCCGGGCCGGACGGCGCACTCAAGACCGCACGGAAGGGCGTCGGACTGTTCGACGTCCACATCCGCGGGGTCGAGGTGCACGCGGGTCTGCACCCGGCCGGGGGCGCCAGCGCGGTCGACGAGCTCGCCCGGGTGGTCCTCGCGCTCCACGGCGCGGCCGACCTCGACGCGGGCACGTCGCTGAACGTCGGGGTCGTCACCGGCGGAACCCGGCCCAACGTCCGGGCCGGTGCGGCGACGGCGGCGCTCGACGTCCGCGTGTCGTCGGATGCCGAGTCCGCACGGATCGACGAGGTCCTCGGCGGTCTCGAGCCGGCGAACCCGGCGGCGTCGATCTCGGTGACGGGTGACTGGAACCGACCCGTGATGGCGCGGACCGACCGCAACGTCGAGCTGTTCCGGGTCGCCGAGACGGCCGCTGCCGCACTCGGCCTCACCGTCGCGGAGACGAGCGTCGGGGGCGCGAGCGACGGGAACTTCGCAGCGGCGCTCGGAGCAGCGGTGCTCGACGGTCTCGGCGCGGTCGGCGACGGCGCGCACGCGCGACACGAGTGGGTCGACCTGGACCGCATGGTCGAGCGCACCGCGCTCACCGCGGGGGTGCTGCGGCGACTCGTCTAGGATCGAGGGGAAGGGCCTTTAGCTCAGCTGGTAGAGCGCCACGTTTACACCGTGGATGTCGTCGGTTCGATCCCGGCAGGGCCCACCACCGCAGACGTGATCTTCCTGGTCTGCTCCGCGACGAGGGCGCGCATGCGTTCGGCCTGGTCGTCGTCGAGTTCGGTCCACGCAGTGTCGACACGGTCAGCGACGGCCTCGTAGACCTCCCGCACCTCGGTACGAGCGCGGTCGACGTCGAGACCAGACCTGCGCGCGAGCTTCGACCAGTGGTCGAGCGTCAGCTCGTTCGGGTGCTCCGCACCACCGATGCGCATCGCGAGCGTGTCGTCGTAGGCGGGCCAGAGCCGGGTGGGCAGGGCGTCGTAGAGCGGGGAGAGCCGGATCCCCGTGGGCCGCAGGAGGACGGAGTAGTTCTTCGCGTGCGCATCGGCGTTGCCGATGGCGGCGTTGAAGGCCGCCTGCCTGAGGAAGGTGTGAGCGGCCTCGCCGGTCGGGTCGTGCCGCAGCAACAGCTCGATGATCGGTTTCGCGCCGATGGCGTACTTGCTCGCGCCCGCCTGACCGAGGGCCTGGGTGAGGTCCTCCACGTGGATCCGTGTCGCGAGCCCGTTCGGCTGCGTTGCCCGGTCGAACCGCTCGACGATGTAGGCACGCTCTCCGGCCACGTCGAGGACGTCCGCCCGCGGTGCGACGAGGCCGATGTCCGCGGCGAGCCGTTCAGCCGCGACTTCTGCCCGTTCTGCACCACGGTTCGTGGAGGCTGCGGGCTTGACGATGTGGGTCGACGGAACGGACGCGTTCGACCAGAACCAGGTCCCGCCGACGTCGGCGAGCGCGAACTTCGGCTGGCTGCCGGCGAGGGAGAACCGCGCCGGATCGGCGCGTTCCCACCAACGGTCGGGGTCCTGGTGCAGGCTGCTGATCCGGAAGGCGATCGCATCGTCGTCCGCGACGAGGAGCGCCGTCGCGGCGGACTCGGGAAGGTCCTCGGTGGGGAGGAGGACGAGACCGCCCGCAACGTCTCCGCCGACCTCCGCGAGGAGGTCGAACGTGCTCGTCGACCTCGCGTCGGTGATGCGCCGCATCCACTCGCGGGCCTCGGGCCGGTCTGGGAGCAGGTTGTCGAGGAACCGACTCGCGGCGTGCTCGGGCACCGTGCCGTGGCGCGGGATCGACAACGACACGGGAGTGTCCGGCGCATCGCTGTCGTAGCGCAGGGTGACGCGCCCGCTCCCGGCGTCGACGAACTCCCCGACGTACCGACCTTCGAGCCAGGCGTGCAGGACCTTCGTCACGCTGAGTCCCTGACCGCTGCGGTGGGGACCGCGAGCGGGTGCACGTCGAGGGCGTTGATGACCTGCAGGACGGTGACGAGCGAGTCGATCGCTTCGCCGGACTCGACGGCCTTGACGTCGTGCTCCGTCGTGCCGGCACGGGCGGCGAGTTCTGCGCGGGTGAACCCGTGGATGGCCCGCTCGTCCGCGACCACCCGAGCCAGGCGGTCGGGCGAGTTCAGGAAGCGGCGTCGGGGGCGGGCGAGGCGCTCGGAGACGATGTCGTCGTCACCGTCCATCGCCGCACGCACGAGCAGCTCGCCGAGGGAGAACCCGCTCGGCGTCACGGCCCCACGGAACCACGCGCGCAGCAGTGCGGCAGGGTGCTCCGCCTGACGGAGTCGGTTCAGGTAGCCGGCGATGCGCCGACGGTCCGAGCCGGTCAGCCCGCGGACGGACTGGTCGGAGAGGGCGCGGAGGAACATCACCCTGGTCCGCGGACTCATCGGGCGGGTACCGGTGACCGGTGACGTCGTGGCGTCGTCGTCCAGCACCCACGCGCGTCCGATGCGTCGAGCGGGAACGCGACCCTGCTGCGCGAGCGTCCGTGCGCGACGCGGCGAGATGCCGTGCTCGGTCGCGTACTCGGCGATGGTGCCCACGCGCCCATGCTACGTCTCGCGGAACAGGAAGTGCAACGAATGGCCGGACCGGATGACGGACGGGAGGCACGGTGCCAGCCGGCACCGTGCCTCCCGTCCCTCAGGTGCGCACGTTCAGTGCGTCACTTGATGGCGGCGCGGATCTCCGCGGCTGCGGCCGCGACGTCGTCGGCGCTGTAGATCGCGCTGCCGGCGACGGCGACGCGCGCGCCGGCGTCCTGGACGGACGCGACGGAACCGGCGTTGACACCGCCGGCGACCGAGAACGGCACGCCCGCGGACTCGCCGTCGCGCAGCAGGGTCTCGAAGGTGAAGCCCGGCTCGGCCTGCTCGTCGAGACCGGCGTGCATCTCGACGAAGGTCGCGCCGAGGGCGACGACCTGCTTGGCGCGGGCCGGCTTGTCGGCGACGCCGATGAGGTCGACGACGATGCCCTTGCCGTGCTTCTCGGCAGCCTTCACGGCGCCCACGATGGTGCTGTCACCGGCGGTGCCGAGGACGGTGACGAGGTCGGCGCCGGCCTGGAACGCGATGTCGGCCTCGAGCTCGCCGGCGTCCATCGTCTTGAGGTCGGCGAAGACGATCTTGTCCGGGTGCGCCTGCTTGATCGCGGTGATCGCGGAGAGGCCCTCGCTCTTGATGAGCGGGGTGCCGAGCTCGAGGATGTCGACGTGCGGTGCTGCGGCGGCGGCGAGCTCGAGCGCGGCGTCGGTGGTCAGGGTGTCCATGGCGAACTGCAACTGCATGATGTGCTTCTTTCCTGTCGTGCGGGTGGGGGTCGTGGCCGGGGTCACTCGATGTTCGCGTGCCGGGGCCACAGGTCGTCGGCGCTCTGACCGCTTCGCTGCCAGAGCGTGTGGAACAGTGCGTCGCCGAGGAGGGCGACACCCTGTTCGAAGAGGGAGCCGGCGTACTGCGCGGAGGCGACGCCGGATCGGTCGGTCTTCGTCGCGGCGGGCAGCAGGACCGTCATCCGGGCGGTGCGGGAGAGCGGCGCGTCGTCCGTGGTGGAGATCGCGGCGACGGTCGCTCCGGCTGCGGTGGCGGTCTCGGCCGCGCGGACGATGCCGCTCGTCGTGCCGGAGCCGCTCGCGGTGAGGAGCAGGTCGCCACTGCCGATCGCGGGGGTGGTCACCTCGCCCACGACGTGGGTCGTGATCCCGAGGTGCATGAGCCGCATCGCCGTCATGCGGAGCGCGATGCCGGACCGGCCGGCGCCGTGGACGAAGACGCGATCGGCGGTCGTCACGAGGTCGGCGAGGTCGTCGAGCTGTCCGCCGGCGGTCTCGACGAGTCGGTCCAGGAGACCAGCGACCTCGTCGGCAACCATGCGGAGCGCGTTCTGATGCATGACCCCGAGCCTGACCGGTCCGTGACGTCGTCGCAGCTACCCGGTGAGCGGGCGTTCCCATTCGCCCGGGTAGGGGAGTGGGGCGGGGGTAGTATCGCGCCATGGTCGACCCCGCACCGCTCGCCGAACCCGCCACCCGCGCGCTCGTGGTGCAGCACGCACGGCTGGTCGCGGAACGGGCCGATCAGCACGCCCTGACCCTGGAGTCACTGCTCGCGGTGCTCCGGTCGACGCGCGTCGACGACCGCGCAGCACGGGTCGAAGCCGCCGAGATCGCGTCGGCCGCGCTGGTCGACCTCCGGACGAGCAACGACGAGGAGCGGAACGCCCTGGTCGAGCCGGTGTCCCGCGCGTTCCTCCGGCTGCGGAACGACCTGCGACCGCTGGTGCGCTTCGGATCGATCGACATCCAGTTCGTCGAGCCGCCCGCGACCGGCCGCGCCCTGCCCGGTGAGGTCGCCCACGCCGCGCGCGCCATCGTGCGCACCGCGGTGCTCGCGCACGTCGACCGGGGGACCGCCGAGCGTGTGCGGGTGCAGTGGGACTGCGACGGGCGCAACCTGCTCGTCGAGATCCGCGACGACGGCGACGGGTCGCTCGACGTCCACGACGACACGGTGCGCCCGATCGCCGAACGGGTGTCCGCCCTCGACGGGGACTTCCGGGTCGAGTCGACGGACGGATGGGGTTCCACGATCTCGATCGTGATGCCCCTCGACCCGCCGGCTCTCGGCGACCGCATCGAGGACGCCGAGGCGCTGACGCCCCGGGAGCGCGACGTGCTCCGGCTCGTCGTGGCGGGAGCACCGAACGCCGACGTCGCCGCGCAGCTCGGGATCACCGTTAACACCGCGAAGTACCACGTCGCGAACCTGCTGCGGAAGTACGGTGCGCGGTCGCGGGCGGAGCTCTCCGCGCTCGCCCGCTGAGCCACGGCCCGGTCCCGCCCGGCTGCCGATACCGTGGACCCATGGCCCGCTTCACGCCCCCTGCCGCCGACGCGATGCGCGCACGACTCCTGCTCGCCGCCCGCGACGAGTTCGCCGCCGCCGGTCTCGCCGGCACCCGCCTGGAACGCATCACCGCAGCGGCGGAGAGCAACAAGGCACAGGTGTTCCACTACTTCGGCAGCAAGGAGGGCCTGTTCGACGCGCTGATCGCCCAGACGGTCACGGAGACCTCGGACGAGGTCCCGATCGACACGGACGACCTGCCCGGGTACGCCGCACGCCTGCACGACTCGTACGTCCGACGTCCGTGGGCGCAGCGGCTGCTCACGTGGCACCGTCTCGAACGCGGCGCGGCCGCTCCGCTCGACGCCCTGGTCGGCGCCGACACCGAGGCGGTCGCCGCGGTCGAGCACGCCCAGCGCGCCGGAGTCCTGCCCCGCTCCTACCGCCCGGCGGTCCTGCTCGGCCTCGTCGTGCACGTCGCCGCGTTCTGGAGTGCGACGACGCCCGAGTTCGACACCCTCGTCGCGGCGGTGACCCCCGCGCGCCGTCGGCAGATCGTCGTGGACGCGGTCACCGCCCTCGTCGGCGACTGACCGCGGTCAGTCCCGGTCGAGCGAGACCTGGTCGAGGTCGCACTCGTCGATCCGGCCGGCCGCGGCGACGCCGAGCGTCGCGGGCAGCACCGTGCTGCGGATCGTCCCGAGCACGGCGCGCTGGTCCAGTTCGAGGCCTCCGATCGCACCGAAGGGCGCGCCGTCGCTCCGCGTGATCGTCGCGATCACCGTGGAGGTCCGGTGTGCGGGCAGGACCGCACCGTCGAGGGGGACCGTGCGGTGGCCCTCGGCGAGCTGACTGAGAGTGCCGAAGCCGTTGAACCCGAACGAGCGACCAGGCGCGACGCGGAGGTCGACGTCCGCCGTCCCGACCTGCCCGAGGGGCCGGCTCCCGACGACCTCGATGTCGCCTGCGGAGTCGTTCTGCACCGGGATCGTGACACTCATCGACGTGGAGGTGTCCCCCGCCGCGTAGCTGGCGCAGGCACCGCCCACGAGGTGGCCGGTTCGCAGCGGTGTCGACGGCCAGGCCACGACGGCGACCGCTGCTCCGGCCAGGATCGCCAAGGTCGTGGAAGCGGCCAGGACCGCACGTCCGGAATGCATCGCACCAGCATACGGAGCCCCGCGCGCGCTACCGCTTCCGGAGGTCCTGGGCCAGCATCACGATGATCCCGCTCGGTCCGCGCAGGTAGCTCAGCTTGTACACGTCCTGGTAGTTCGCCACCCCGCGCAACGGGACACACCCGTGCCGTGCGGCGATCGCGAGCGCGGCGTCGATGTCGTCGACCTGGAACGCCACCCGGTGCATGCCGATCTCGTTCGGCAGCGTCGGCTCGGTCTCGATCGCGTCGGGGTGGATGTACTCGAACAGCTCGAGCCGCCCGTGCCCGTCCGGGGTCTGCAGCATCGCTATCCGGGCGTGGTTGCCGTCGAGTCCGACGGCCGTGTCCGCCCAATCGCCGCTGACGGTGTCCTGTCCGACGACGGTGAGTCCGAGGTCCGTGAAGAACGCGACGGTCTCGTCGAGGTCGCGGACGGCGATGCCGACGTTCTCCAACGTGATGGCCATGGCCAGCAGGCTAACGGGGTGGTGCGGTCGGTGTCCGGACTGGAGGCGCGGGGCGGGCCCGCCACGTGCCTCCAGTCCGGTGGGTGCGGAGCATCAGAGCCCGAGTTGCGCGCGCAGGTACGGTGCGGTCCGGCTGGCGGCGGACGCCGCCACCTGCTCCGGTGTGCCGGAGGCGACCACCCGGCCGCCCTCGGCACCACCGGAGGGACCCATGTCGATGACGTGGTCGGCGACGGCGACGACGTCCATCGCGTGCTCGACGACGACGACGGTGTTGCCGGCGTCGGTGAGGCGGGCGAGCTGGTCGGAGAGCAGTTCGACGTCCGCCGGGTGGAGTCCCGTGGTCGGCTCGTCGAGCAGGTAGAGCGTGTGGCCCGTCCGGGCGCGCTGGAGCTCGGTGGCGAGCTTGATGCGCTGGGCCTCGCCGCCGGACAGCTCCGGTGCGGGTTGCCCGAGTCGCAGGTAGCCGAGACCGACCTGGCGGAGGGTCTCGAGGCCGCGGGCTGCGGCGGGGAGGTCGGTGAGGAACGGAGCGGCCTCGTCGACGGTCATCCCGAGCACGTCGGCGATCGTGGCGCCGTTCCACCGGACCTCGAGGGTCTCGTCGTTGTAGCGGCTGCCGTGACACTCCGGGCACGGGGCCCAGCTGCCGGGCAGGAACAGGAGCTCGACGGACACGAAGCCCTCGCCCTGGCAGACCTCGCACCGGCCGCCGGCGACGTTGAACGAGAACCGGCCGGCGGTCCAGCCGCGGTCGCGTGCGGCGTCGGTCGCGGCGAAGGCAGTCCGGACCGCGTCGAACAGACCCGTGTAGGTCGCGAGGTTCGACCGCGGCGTCCGTCCGATCGGCTTCTGGTCGACCTGGACGGTGCGGGTGACGAGCGGGTGGGCCGCGGCGGCCCCGGGGAGCACGCCACCGACGAGCGACGACTTGCCGGAACCGCTGACGCCCGTCACGGCGGTGAGCACCCCGAGTGGGACGTCGACGTCGAGGTGCCGGAGGTTGTGCAGGGTCACGTCGCGGAGCTCGAGGGTGCCCACCGGCGCGCGCTCCACCCGGTCCGGCGTGTGGTCGCCCGGGAACAGGAACCGGCGGGTGACGCTCGCCTCCACGTCCCCCAGCCCGTCGACCGGTCCGCTGTACAGGACGGTGCCGCCGCTCTCGCCGGCGCCGGGACCGACGTCGACGATCCAGTCCGCACGCCGCACGATGCTCATGTCGTGCTCGACCACGAAGACGCTGTTGCCGCTCGCGCGTAGGTCGTCGAGGACCTGGACGAGCGACTCGGCGTCGGCGGGGTGCAGACCCGCACTCGGCTCGTCGAGGACGTAGACCACGCCGAACAACCCGGATCGGAGCTGCGTCGCGATCCGGAGTCGTTGCGTCTCGCCCGGGGACAGCGTCGGCGTCGCCCGGTCGAGCGCAAGGTACCCGAGTCCGAGCCCGACGAGCACGTCGACACGCGTGACGAGGTCGCCGGCGATCGCGACGGCGACCTCGGTGCGCTCGCCCGACGTCGCCTTCGACGTCGCCGCACCGGCGTCCGTGATCGACGCGATCGGGCGCAGCACGTCGGCGAGCGCCGTCAGCGGCAGGGCGTTCAGCTCGGCGATGCTCTGGCCGCCGATCGTGACCGCGAGCGCGTCGCGGGTCAGGCCGGTCCCGCCGCACAGACCGCACGGTCCGGACTCGACGTACTGCAGTGCGCGGTTCCGCTGGGTCTCGCTCTGTGAGTCGGCGAGGGTGTGCAGGACGAACTGTCGGGCGCTCCAGAAGCGGCCGCGGTACGGCTTCGCCACCCGGTCGCGCTTCGGGTGGACCTCGACGACGGGCTGCTCCTCGGTGAACAGCAGCCAGTCGCGGTCGGCGCGGGGGAGGTCCCGCCACGGCCGTTCGATGTCGTAGCCGAGGACCGCGGTGACGTCGCGGAGGTTCTTGCCCTGCCAGGCTCCCGGCCACGCGGTGATCGCCCCGTCCCGGATGCTCAGCGAGTCGTCGTGGACCGCCGAGGCCTCGGTGACCTCGTGCGCCGTGCCGAGCCCGTGGCAGCGCGGGCAGGCACCGGCCGCGGTGTTCGGCGAGAACGAGTCCGACTCCAGACGCTCGGCTCCCGCCGGGTAGGTGCCCGCGCGGGAGAACAGCATGCGCATCGAGTTGGACAGGGTCGTCAGCGTGCCCACGGTCGACCGCGCGCTCGGTGCTCCACGGCGCTGCTGCAGTGCAACGGCCGGCGGGAGCCCCGTGATCGAGTCGACGTGCGGCGTCGACCCCTGTGCGATGAGCCGCCGAGCGTAGGGGGCGACGGACTCCAGGAAGCGGCGCTGCGCCTCGGCGAAGACGGTTCCGAACGCCAGCGAGGACTTCCCCGAGCCGGAGACGCCGGTGAAGGCGACGATCCGGTCGCGGGGGATGTCGACGTCCACGTCGCGCAGGTTGTGCTCGCGGGCGCCGCGGACACGGATGAAGTCGTCGTGACGAGGAACGGGCATCCTCACGATGCTAGGCGCGGGCGGCTGGGTGCCCGGTCGTCAGCGGGCGGCGAGACGCTCGTCCGCCGCGGCGAGCGCCGCCCGCATCCGTTCGGCGTCGCCCTCGGCCCACCCGCCGGAACTCGCGAGCGGCAACTCGGTCATGTGCCGGCGGAGGTGCTCCGGGTAGTCGCGCACGATTCGGTCGGGATCGCTCCGGACGGTGGCGTAGAGCGATGGCCCGTCCGCGTAGAACAGGTCGGCGACGACGAGCCGGCCGTCGGGGCCCCGCATGACGTTCGCGGGGTTGTCGTCGAGCGGACCCCACCACGGCTGTTCGCGGGCGCCCCGGGTGTGCACCGCCGCGATGTGGTCGGCGAGGGCTGCGACGGAAGGGTCCCGTCGGGCGATCGCCTGCTGGAACGCGGCGCCCTCGGCCTCGGTCACCGGGGAGAGGTACTCCATCACCGTGAGGTCCGCCCCGCCCGACAGCACCCGGTGCTCGACGAGGGCAGGCACCTGGCGGGTGTGTGCGGCCTCCCGGTAGAGCATCGCGGAGTACGGTCCTGCCGGGTCGAACGGGCTGATCCGGGCGGCGAGATCCCCCGACGGTGACCGGAGGGCCGTCGCCCAGTCGCCCGTGCCGCACGACGTCCACCCGTGCGCCCGCAACGCGGACACCACCTCGGTCCACGGCATCGCGGCGTCCAGGAGCTGGTCGTACCGGTCGGCGTCCATCGGCCCATCCTGCCCGACCGCCCGCGGGTCTTCCGGTCCGCCCACAGCGATGGGACGATGGGCGCGACACGGGCGACGATGCCTGTGCACACCCCGAGGAGTCCACCATGGTCGTCCGCCTCAACCCGTACATCAACCTCCGCGACCGGGCGCGGGAGGGCCTCGAGTTCTACCACTCGGTGTTCCGCGGCGAGCTCACGCTCAGCACGTTCGGTGACGCCGGCATGGCGCAGGACCCCGCCGACGCCGACAAGGTCATGCACGGCCAGCTCGAGGGAGAGAACGGCCTGCTGCTGATGGCCTCCGACGCCCCCACCGGCATGGAGGGCCCCGAGGTCAGCAACATCTCGGTGTCGCTCAGCGGGGACGACGAGGAAGCGCTCACCCGCTACTGGAACGGCCTCGCCGAGGGGGCGACGACGATCATCGAACCGCTCACGAAGGCGCCGTGGGGCGACACGTTCGGCATGCTGACCGACCGCTACGGCGTCACGTGGCTCGTCAACGTCAGCGGCGCGGCGGACTGACGGCGTCCGCGGGGGCGCTCGCCGGGATCGGCCACCGCGGCACCCAGCAGCGCACCCGTGCGGCGTAGCGGCGGAAGTCGTCGCCGAAGCGGTGCTCGAGGTCGGCCTCCTCGAGCGGGCGGACGATGCAGTTCCACACGATCGACCCGGCGAGCGCGTACACGACGACCATCCAGGAGCTCAGCAGCAGGCCGACGGCGACGCCCTGCGTGATGCCGGCGAGTGCCATCGGGTTCCGGACCGAGCGGTAGGGGCCGGCGACGACCAGTCGGTTCGGCATCGCCGAGGGCAGTGGCGTGCCGGCCCCCTGGGTGGACATGGTCGCCGCGGACGCGATGCCGAGCGCGCTCGCGAGCACGAGGACGGCCGCCCCGGCGGCGACCGAGGCGGTCACGAAGGGGCCAGGCATCGGCGGCTGCAGGCGCCACCGGTGCTCGGCGAACGCGATGACCAGCGGGAACACCCCGAGGAACAGGCCCCAGAAGACGACGATCTGCGCGGCGGTGCGGAGGACGTGCCGACGTCGTCCGCCGTCGGGGTCGGCGGTCCGGAAGCGCAGCGGTCCGGAGGTCACGAGTTCCGTGGGGATCCGGCCGAGCAGGACGAGCGACAGCGCGAGGACCGAGCCGACCGACGCACCGATCATGATCAGGACACCGAGCCCCGCCTCGGTGGTGACGGTCGCCCAGACGACGATCGCTGCCGTCACCGCGACGGTCCAGATGGTCGCGACGACCGCCGCCGCGCGGACGCCCGCGGCAGCGAGCGCAGACGCGACGACGAACAGCGGGACGTCCGCCAGCGCGACGAGGAACGGTTGCAGGGACCCGAGGGTTGCGGCCTGGACGGCCGGCAGCGTGAACACCGCGATCCACCACGCGGCCCCGCCCGCGGCCTGGGCCGCGAAGTACCACCGGCCCCAGGACATGGGAGCACGCTAGCAGCGCGAGACGGACTGGAGGCGGGGGGGGGGCGGGCCCCCCCCCCCCCCACCCCCCCCCCGGCCCCCCCCCCCCCCCGGGGGGGCCGGCGCCAGCCGGACGGGGGTTGT